>NCHM01000036.1 GCA_002257205.1 Rhizobiales bacterium 24-66-13
GGGGCGATCTTCGCTTGCGCCGAAAGGCGCCTCCGCCTATTGCCTGCGCCATGAGCCTGCTTGATCCTCCGACCGCGACCGGCGCTTCCGAACCGGCGATCGAGGTGCCCGCGATTGCGGCCCGCCATCTCGCCGACGCCGTTGCGGCGGCTGGCGCGATCGCGCTCGCCATGTTCCGTACGGGCGTCACGAGCTGGACCAAGGACAATGATTCCCCGGTCACCGAGGCCGATATCGCCGTGGATCGCTTCCTGCGCGAGCGCCTGACGGCGCTTGCGGTCGATTACGGCTGGCTGTCCGAGGAAAGCGCCGATTCCGCCGAGCGTCTCGGCGCCCGCCGGGTATGGGTGGTCGATCCCATCGACGGCACGCGCGGCTTTATGGCCGGCGGGGCCGATTGGGTGGTCTCGGCGGCCCTGGTGGAGAATGGGCGGCCGATCGCCGGCGCCCTGTTCGCGCCGGTCTCGGACGAATTGTTCGTCGCCTCCCTCGGCGGCGGCGCGACCCGGAACGGGGCGGCGATCGTCGCTGGCGCGCGCGTTGCGGTGGCCGGCTCCGTGGTCGCAGGCCCCACCTCCATTCTCGACCGCGTCGCGCGGCACACCAGCGTGACCCGGCCGCCGCGCCTGCGCTCGCTGGCGCTTCGGCTCGCCCGCGTCGCCACCGGCGAACTGGACATCGCGCTTGCCCACGGCAACAGCGCCGACTGGGACATCGCGGCCGCGGACCTGATCGTGCACGAGGCGGGCGGGCTGCTGACCGGGCTCGACGGCACCGCGCCGATCTATAACGCACCGGTCCCGCTTCACCGGCCGCTGGTCTGTGCCGGAACCGCGCTTCACGCCCACACCCTCGCGCTCGCGCAACGCGAGTTCGGGGCCATCTTCTGACCGTCACCGCCGGGGAACGTTGACACCATGACCACCTCTTCCGAACCGAAACAATTGCTGCACCTCGTTTTTGGGGGCGAGTTGAAGGAACTCGACGGGGTCGAGTTCAAGGATCTGTCGAAGGTTGACATCGTCGGCATCTATCCCGACTACGCGAGCGCCGCCGCCGCATGGCGCGGAAAGGCCCAGCAGACCGTGGACAATGCCTTGATGCGTTATTTCGTGGTGCACATGCACCGCCTGCTCGACCCGGACACCCACACCCCGGGCCATTAGCCAAGACCTCCCGGCTGCGGCACCGCTGAAGGTGCCGCAGACGATGGAAACACTGCCAAGCTTGCGTTTGGCGGTATCATGAGGGTATTAACTCCCCCTTCGTCCAAATATGCCCCCCGTGGGGATGTGGGATTGATCGCGTTCCCGGCCGGGGAACGCGCCCACGCAAGGAGCAGGACGCTTTTTGAGCATGTGGCGCCGTCTTCGCACGAACCGTGGCTTCCAGATCGCAGCCGGCACGACCTTCGCGTCCTATTTCGCGCTGGTGGCGCGGACCACGCGTTTCGACGTCGAGCCGGCGGACATTTACGAGCGCATCGATGCGCACCTGCCGCTGATCATGACCTTCTGGCACGGCCAGCATTTCCTCACTCCCTTCATCATGAAGCCGCACCACAAGGCCAAGGTGCTGATCTCCCGCCATGCGGACGCGGAGATCAACGCCATCGCCGCCGAACGGCTCGGGGTCGGCACCATTCGCGGCTCGGGGGCGACCTCGCCGGGGGATTTCCATCGCAAAGGCGGCGTCTCGGCCACCTATGCCATGATTGAGACCCTGCGAGAGGGCATCAATGTAGCCATGACCGCCGACGTTCCGAAGATCGCCCGCCGCGCGGGCCTGGGCGTGATCACCATCGCGCGCCATTCCGGCCGGCCGATCCTGCCCATCGCCATGGCCACCGCCAACCGCATCACGCTGAAAAGCTGGGACAAGGCCAGCCTCAACCTGCCGTTCGGACGCGGGGCGGCGGTGGTCGGCGAGCCGATCTTCGTCGATCGCGACGTGGACGAGGCCGGCATGCAGGCGGCGCGCGCGCAATTGCAGCGCAGCCTTGAGGCCATCACCGCCCGCGCCGAGGCGATGGTCGGCCGCCCGCAGGGGGCGCCGGCATGAAGGGCATCCGCCTGCCGGTTCCGCTGCGCCTGTATCGGGGCGTCACGTCGGCGGCGGCGCTGCTCACGCCCGCATGGCTCGGCTATCGCGTGCGCGAGGGCAAGGAAGATCCCGCCCGCTTGCCCGAACGCCGCGGCATCGCGAGCGCCGCCCGTCCGCGCGGCCCGCTGATCTGGGTGCATGGCGCGAGCGTGGGCGAGATCGTCTCGGTCCTGCCGCTGATCGAGCGGCTGGCGGGGCGCGGCTACGGCATCCTGCTCACCTCCGGGACGCTGACCTCCAGCCGCATCGCGGCGCGGCGGGCGCACCCGTCCGTGATCCACCAATTCATGCCGCTGGACGCCCATCGCTTCGTCGGCCGGTTCCTGGACCATTGGAAGCCGGACCTGGTGCTGCTGGCGGAATCCGAATTGTGGCCCAACCTCATGAGCGAGCTCGGCCGCCGCAATACGCCCCTGGTGCTGGTGAACGGGCGCCTGTCGCGCCGCTCGGCGGAGCGCTGGGCCCATCTGCCGAAGAGCGCGCGCGCCCTGCTCTCGCGGGTCGATTTGTGCCTCGCCCAGAGCCGCGACGACGCCGCACGCTTCAAGGCCCTGGGTGCGCCGCGGGTGGAAGTGGTGGGCAATCTGAAATTCGACGCCCCCGCCCCGCCCGCCGACGCGAAGTCGCTCGACCGCATGAGCGTGGAATGCGGCAACCGGCCGATCTTCCTCGCCGCCTCCACCCATCCGGGAGAGGATGAGATCGTGCTTGCCGCCCACCAGCGGCTGGCGCAGGAGATACCCGACCTCCTCACCATCATCGCCCCGCGCCATCCCGAACGGGGCACGGACGTGCGCCTGCTCGCCGAAGCCGCGCATCTGGCGGCGGTGCAGCGCAGCGAGGGCTATCTGCCGGACGGCGGGACCGAAATCTACGTCGCCGACACCATCGGCGAGCTTGGCCTGTTCTATCGCCTCGCCCCGGTGGTGTTCATGGGCGGTTCCCTGGTGCGCCATGGCGGGCAAAATCCCATCGAGCCCGCCAAGCTCGGCGCCGTGGCGCTGCACGGCCCCCATGTGTGGAATTTCGGCTCCATCTACGCCCGGCTTGACGAACGGCACGGTGCCGCTTTGGTGCAGAATGACGGCGATATCGCCCAATGCGTGTCCGCTTTGCTGTTCGACGGCCACCTGCATGCGCAGACTGCCGCCACCGCCCGCCAGGTGGTGGATCAGCTCGGCGGCGCGCTGGACCGCACGCTCTCGGCCATAGAGCCATATCTCCTGCATATCCGCCTCGCGCGCTGATGTTCGCCCGGGCGCCCACCTTCTGGTCGCATCCGCACACGCTGCCCGGCCGGCTGTTCGCGCCCATCGGCTGGATCGTCGGGGCGATCACCTTGCGGCGGATGGCGAAGCCCGGCGTCGCAATGGACCTGCCGGTGATCTGCATCGGCAATCCCACGGTGGGCGGCGCGGGCAAGACGCCGACCGCTTTGGCATTGCTCGCCCGGCTGACCGCACGCGGCGCCACTCCGTTCGCCCTGCTGCGCGGCCATGGCGGGCGCGAGGCGGGGCCGCTGCTTGTGGATCTCGCGCGCCACGATGCGGCGGCGGTGGGCGATGAAGCCTTGCTCCTGGCTCAGGCCGCGCCCACGGTCGTGTCCCGCGACCGGGTGGCGGGGGCGCGGCTCGCCGTGGCGCGGGGCGCCTCGCACATCGTGATGGACGACGGCTTTCAGAACCCGTCCCTGCACAAGGATGCCGCATTGCTGGTGGTGGATGGCGCGGCCGGGCTCGGCAACGGGCACGTGCTGCCGGCGGGGCCGCTGCGCGCGCCCTTTCCCGGCCAGGTGGCGCGCGCGGATGCGCTGCTGATCATCGGCACGGGAGCGGCGGGCGCGCAGGTCGCCGCGCGCGCGGCGGGGCAGATCCCTGTGCTGCGCGGGCACCTCGTGGCGTTTGCAGACGATGCCGCAGCCCTCGCCGGACAGCGCATTCTCGCCTTCGCCGGCATCGGCCGGCCGGAGAAATTCTTCCAGACCCTGCGCGATCTCAATCTCGACGTGGCGGCGTGCCGGGCGTTCCCGGATCATCATCCCTATTCGCCCGCCGATCTTTCCAGCCTTCACCGCGAGGCGCGCGCCGGCGGCCTCAGCCTCGTGACGACCGCGAAGGACGCCGCGCGCCTTCAAGCGCAGGATTTTGCGGACGCGCGCACGCGGATCCGGGTGCTGCGGGTGGGGCTGGAGCTGGATGGCGGCCCAAAGGCCCGGGGCTTGGAGGCGCAGGGCTTGGAGGCACTGATCGCGCTGGCGGAGACGCGCGCCGCGCGGCGGCTGAGGACTGAGTGACATTCTGGGCGCGACGTATGGTTGCAGCGCCTGAAGCAGGTGTGCGCCATTGTCTGTCTTCGATCGCTCGTCATGGCCATCCATGCCGGGCCGACCGTGCGGGTCTTGGAAACCTGGCGCCAGCGGCGCTGCGTGGATGCACGGGACAAGCCCGTGCATGACGGCATCTCCGGCCGGGACGCCAAACCCTGAATGTCTTTCGCGACTAGCCCTGCTGCTGGCGGCGGATCTGGTTGACGCGCGTCAGCACGGCCTGCGGATCGATATAGGCTTCCTGGAGATCGACGCTCCAATAGCGCAGCTCGTCCAGCGCGATTCCCTGGCCGGTCACGGCGCAGCGCACGAAGGTGCCGGGGCGCATAATGCGGAATTCGCCGTCCAGATAGCGCAGCTCGGCTTCGCCATTGCCTTCGGGAAAACGCTCGAATCTGTTCATCACGGGGAAAACAAGGCCTCATCTAGAGCACGATCCGATCAGATTGAATCAATCTGGTCGGTGAATCGCCCTCTCACGTAATGATAGAGGCCGCGATATCCGATCAACTTGCAGCGCAAGCTGATCGGCGCGGACTCTAGCCGGAACAACATAAGCCCAACCGGCGCCGACCGAAAGGGCCCGCGCATCCCTTGTCGGCGCATCCCTTGTCAGAGGTCGAACAGGCCGGGCTGGGATTTGGCCTTGTCGCCGCTGCGCGTCCGTGCGGGCTTCGGTCGCGACGGCGGGGCCATGCCCTGCCCGCCCGTGGGCGGAACGGGGGCGGTGCCGGCACCGTTCGCCACCACGCCGACGCGCCCGTCGGCGAATTCCAGTTCCAGCGCCGTGCCCGGTGCGACCGCCGAGGCGGCGCGCACGGCCATGCCCCGCGCATCGCGCACCAAGGCGAAGCCGCGCTTCAGCACGCCGTGATAGGATAGGGCTTCAAGCACCTGGGCGGCGCTCGAAAGCTGGCGCCGCCGCTCGCGCAGCAGGATGCGCGTCGCGCGGGTCGCGCGATCGCCGAGCCCCTCCAGCCGGTCGCGATTGCGGGCGATGTGGACGCGTTGCGCGCGCCGGGCCGCATCGAGGCCGGTGCGGATCGCGGAAAAGCGTTCGCGCTTGCGCTCCACCGCCCGCCGCAGGCAGCGCTCCAGATTCGCCCCAAGGCTTTCCGAACGTTCCCGCGCGCGCTCCAGCCGCGCCTTCAGGCTTGACGGGGACAGCCGCGCGCTCGCCTTCTGGAACCGGATGCGATGGGCGAAAGCGTTGGCCCGCAAGGCCCGGGGCAGCCGGCCGGACGCCGCATCGAGCCGCTGGCGGGGAATCGCGAGAAGCGCATCGGCGGAGGGCAGCAGGCGCGCGAGAGCGCGCAATTCGCCGCGCCGGCGCTCCAGCAGGCGCAAGGGCGCCGCCATGAGCCGGCCGCCCAGCCCCTCCACCGCCACCAGCAGATCCGCCCGCACCGGAACCACCATTTCGGCGGCGGCGGTGGGGGTCGGGGCGCGCACGTCGGCGGCAAAATCGATCAGCGTCACGTCGGTCTCATGGCCGACGGCGGAGACGAGGGGAATCGTGCTTTCAGCGGCAGCGCGCACCACCGCTTCCTCGGAAAAGCCCAGTAGGTCTTCCAGCGAGCCGCCCCCGCGCGCGACGATGATCACGTCCGGCCGGGGCACCGGCCCACCCTCGGGCAGCGCATTGAAACCGCGAATGGCGGCCGAGACTTCCGCCGCGCAGGTCTCGCCCTGCACCCGCACCGGCCACACCACCACCCGGCGCGGAAAACGGTCCGCGAGGCGATGCAGAATGTCGCGGATGACGGCGCCGGTGGGCGAGGTCACGATGCCGATGACATTCGGCAGATAGGGCAGCAGCGCCTTGCGCGCGGGATCGAACAGGCCTTCCGCCGCGAGCCGGCGCTTGCGCTCCTCCAGCATGGCCATGATGGCGCCGGCCCCGGCGAATTCCAGGGATTCGATGATGATCTGATAGCCGGACTTGCCGGGATAGGTGGTGAGGCGCCCGATGGCGATCACCTCCAGCCCCTCTTCGGGCCGCAGCTTGAGGCGGGCAAAATTGCCCTTCCACACCACGGCATCGAGCCGGGCGCCCTCGTCCTTCAGCGAGAAATAAGCATGGCCCGAGGAATGCGGGCCGCGGTAACCGGAAATTTCGCCCCGCACGCGGACATGGCCATAGGCCTCCTCCACCGTGCGGCGGAGCGCGGCTGAGAGTTCCGAAACGCTCCATTCGGGAGCATTGGCATGGGGTTCGGGCAGTTGGACCATCGACTCACATCGCTGCATATGATCTTGGCAAGAGCATAGCGGCACCATCTCATATGCGGCGAGCGCAATGCCTGCCCCCTTGTTTGGAAGCCCGCAAGCCGATAGCCAAGTTAAAAAGGGAGATGACGCCGCATGAATGTGCTTCTGCTCGGTTCCGGTGGCCGCGAGCATGCCCTCGCCTGGAAGCTCGCGCAGAGCCCTAGCATTGCTCAGCTCTATGCCTTGCCCGGCAATCCCGGCATCGCGGACCATGCCGAGCTGGTGGAAGGCATAGCGCTCTCGGCCCACGACACGCTGGTAACGTGGTGCCAGAAGAACGGCATCGCCCTAGTGGTGGTCGGCCCCGAGGCACCGCTGGTGGCGGGCCTGGTGGATCGCCTCGCCGAAGCCGGCATCCCTGCCTTCGGACCGACGGCTGCCGCCGCCCGGCTGGAGGGCTCCAAGCTCTTCACCAAGGAATTGTGCCGCGCCCACGGTATTCCCACCGCCGCCTTCGCCCGCTTCACCAAGCCGGAAGCCGCCTGGGCCCATGTGACCACCGAGGGCGCGCCCATCGTCATCAAGGCCGACGGCCTGATGGCCGGCAAGGGCGTCGTGGTCGCGCTGACGGTGGAGGAAGCCATCGCCGCCATCGACCAGGTGTTCGCCGGCGGCGGGCAGGAAGTGCTGATCGAGGAATTCATGGAGGGCGAGGAGGCCAGCCTGTTCTGCCTCGTCGACGGGGAAACCGTCATTCCCTTCGGCAGCGCCCAGGACCACAAGCGCGCGTTCGACGGCGATCTCGGCCCCAACACCGGCGGCATGGGCGCCTATTCCCCCGCCCCGGTGCTCACTGCCGAGCTGGAAGCGCGGGCGATCGCCGAAATCGTCGTGCCCACCGCGCGCGCCATGGTGGCCGAGGGCAGCCCTTATCGCGGCATCCTTTATGCCGGCCTCATGCTGACGCAGAGCGGGCCGAAGCTGGTGGAATATAATTGCCGCTTCGGCGATCCGGAATGCCAGGTGCTGATGCCGCGCCTGGAGAGCGATCTTCTCGCCCTGCTCAATGCCGCCGCCCACGGCGAACTTGCCGGCGCCGCGCCGGAATGGTCGCCCAAGAGCGCCATCGCGGTGGTCTATGCCAGCCGCGGCTATCCCGGCCCGCACCAGACCGGCTCGGAGATCCGCGGCATCGAGGATGCCGAAAAGGAAGAGGGCGTGATCGTCTTCCAGGCCGGTACCAAGCGGTCGGGCGCCAAGATCGTGTCCAACGGCGGGCGGGTGCTGAACGTCACCGCCACCGGCGACACGCTGCGCGAAGCCCGCGACCGCGCCTATCGCGCCGCCGCCCGCATCGACTGGCCGGACGGCTTCTATCGCAACGATATCGGCTGGCGCGCGCTGGACTGAGAGCCCTTCGCGCCGGCGGGCGGGGCGCTGGCCCTCCCCGTCCGGCCGTGTCACCTTGCGGCCTGCTATTGCCGCCCTCCATTGCCGCTCTCCTCGCGCGGAGCATGACCATGCCCGATCTCGCCGACTTATTTCCCGGCTTCTCGTCCCACAATGTGGACACGCCCGCCGGCCGCCTGTTCGCGCGCACCGGCGGCGAGGGGCCGCCGGTGCTTCTGCTGCACGGCTATCCCCAGACCGGCGTGATGTGGCATCGCGTGGCGGGCGAGCTTGCGAAAACCCATCGCCTTATCATTCCCGACCTGCCCGGCTATGGCTGGAGCGCGGCGCCAGCGCCCGGCAAGGACCATGCGCCTTATTCCAAGCGCGCCACCGCCGCCGCCCTGGTGGCGCTGATGGAAACACTCGGCCATGCCCACTTCGCTTTGGCGGGACATGATCGCGGGGCGCGGGTTGGCTATCGGCTGGCGCTCGATTCCCCCGGCCGGGTGGACCGGCTCGCGGTGCTGGATATCGTGCCCACGCTTGCCATGTGGCACGGCATGGACCGGGCCCGTGCGCTCCAAGTGTATCATTGGGCCTTCCTCGCCCAGCCCCATCCGCTGCCGGAAACCCTGATCGGCGGACATCCGCGCTTTTATCTCGACCATACCCTGGCGAGCTGGACCGCCGCGAAGGATCTCTCCGCCTTCGATGCGCGGGCACTCGCCCATTATCGCGCGGCCTATTCATCACCCGACCATATCCGCGCCATGTGCGAGGATTATCGCGCCGGCGCCACCATCGATCTTGCCCATGACGAGGCCGACCTTGCCGCCGGCCGGGTGATCGAATGTCCGGTGTTCGCGATCTGGGGCGCCCATGGCATTCCGAGCCGCGGCGTCACCCCACTGGATGCTTGGCGGGTGTTCGCGCCGAAGATCGAGGGGCAGGCCGTGGAGGCCGGCCATTTCCTGTGCGAGGAAAACCCCGAGGCAACGCTGAAGGCGCTGCAGGGCTTTTTGGGCTGAGGGTTTTGCGCTTCGGCTGCGGACGGCGCGCAGCCCCCTCACCCGTCCGCTGCGCGGCCGACCTCCCCCCACGGGGAGAGGTGAGACGGAGAGGCTGGGTTTTAAGACTGGCCCTTCCCATCACGCCAGCTTGCCCCCTCTCCCCCACGGGGAGAGGGCTGGGGTGAGGGGTGTTCAAGCCGCGGCCGCGCGCAGCCCCCTCACCCGTCCGCTGCGCGGCCGACCTCTCCCCCACGGGGAGAGGTGAGACGGAGAGGCCGGGCTTTAAGACTGGCCCTTCCCATCACGCCAGCTTGCCCCCTCTCCCCCACGGGGAGAGGGCTGGGGTGAGGGGGCCGCCGCCGCTATCGAACCCACCGCCCTTCAGCGCCGGTCCTTGAAAAACGCGCGCAGCACGTCGGCCGCCTGACGCTCGGCGATGCCGCCATAGACTTCCGGCGCATGATGGCAGGTGGGCTGCGTATAGAAGCGCGGGCCGCTCTCCACCGCGCCGCCCTTGGGATCGGGCGCGCCGTAATACAATCTGCGGATGCGGGCGAACGAGATTGCCGCCGCGCACATGGCGCACGGCTCCAGCGTCACATAGAGATCGCAGGACAAAAGCCGCTCGGCGCTGAGAATTTTGGCCCCGGCGCGCAGCACCTGCATTTCCGCGTGTGCGGTGGGATCGGACAATTCGCGCGTGCGATTGCCGTCGCGGGCGACCACGGTCGAACCCCGCACCAGCACCGCGCCGACCGGAACTTCGCCCCGTTCGGCCGCCGCGCGCGCCTCATTGAGCGCCATCTGCATGAAAGTCTCGCCCAACCCGCGCTCCTGCACCTCGTGTCGCCGCACGGTTCGTGCTATCGGCCTTCCATGCCCCGTACACAACCTCCCCGCAAGGACAAGAACCGCGTCCCGCGCGACAAGCGCGCGTTGCCGCAGGCCAAGACCAATGACGCCGAGCGCGTCGCAAAGGTGATCGCACGCGCAGGCCTCGGCTCGCGGCGCGAGATCGAAACCTGGATCGAGGCCGGGCGGATCGCCGTCAACGGCATCGTCCTCACCAGCCCCGCCTTCACCGTGACGGAAAAGGACGCCATCCAGGTGGACGGCCAGCCGCTGCCGGAGCGCGAGCGCACCCGTCTTTACCTCTACCATAAGCCCAAGGGCGTGGTGACCACCAACCGCGACCCGGAAGGCCGCACCACCCTGTTTGAAATCCTGCCGAAGGGCCTGCCGCGCCTCGTCAGCGTCGGGCGGCTCGATCTCAATTCGGAAGGCCTGCTCCTGCTGACCAATGACGGCGGGCTCGCCCGCGCGCTGGAGCTGCCGGAAACCGGCTGGCTGCGCCGCTATCGCGTGCGCGCCAACGGCGCCATCGACCAGGCCAAGCTCGACGCCCTCATGGGCGGCATCACGGTGGAAGGCATCGAATACGGCCCCATCGAAGCCACGCTGGACCGGGTGCAGGGGGCGAATGCCTGGATCAGCGTATCGCTGCGCGAAGGCAAGAATCGCGAAGTGCGCAACGTGCTCGCCGCCCTCGGCATGCGCGTGAACCGCCTGATCCGCGTCTCCTACGGGCCGTTCCAATTGGGCGACGTGCCCGAGAACGGCATCGAGGAGGTGCGCACGCGCATCCTGCGCGACCAGCTGGGCGAGGAACTCTCCACCGCCGCCGGGGTGGATTTCGACGCGCCCATGTTCGAGCGTGCGATGGAAGAAGCCCAGCGCTTCACCCCGCGCCCCGAGGATCTGGACGATCGCCCGGTCCGCCGGGCGCCCACGCGCCGCGACACGGTATCCGTGCGGCACGATACGGAAATCGAGCATCGCGGCCGCTCGCGCCATCCCCATGGCGATGGTGACAGCGAAGGCGGCGCATTCCGTGTGCGCAGCCGCCGCAAGGACGAGCGCGAAACCGTGAGCGCCGGAACCGTCGCCGACCGCAAGGGCCGGCAGGTGAAGGTGGAACGCTTCGTGCCCGAGCCGCAGGAAGAGCGCTTTGCCGAGCGTTCCGACGCCCGCCGCCCGGCGCGCCCCGGCATGGGCCAGAAGTTCGGCCCGCGCCCGTCGCGTCCCGAGGGTCGCTTCAGGAACGATGAGGATCGCCCGCGCGCGGCCCGTCCCGAGGAAGGCGGCCACAAGCGCGGCGCCGCCCGGTTCACCCGCGAGGACAGCCGCGACGGCGCGCCTGCACGCGGTCCGCGCCGGGAAGGGGTTGGCGCTTCGCCGCATAAGCCGATCTTCGGCCGCGGCCGCCCTGAAGGCGCCGAAGGCGGTTTCCGCCGCGAAGGTGGCGAACGCGGCTTCCGCCGCGAGGGTGGCGCCGGCAAGCCGGGCGGCTTCCGCTCGGATCGCGCGGAACGTCCCAAGCCCTTCAGCGCCGACCGGCCGGAACGCGCCCCCCGCCGCGACGACCGGCCCGAATATGGCGACAAGCGCCCGCCGCGCCGCGAAGGTGGCGCCGGCAAGCCGGGCGGCTTCCGCTCGGATCGCGCGGAGCGCTCCAAACCCTTCAGTGCCGACCGGCCCGAGCGCGCCCCGCGCCGCGACGATCGCCCGGCCTATGACGACAAGCGTCCGCCGCGCCGCGAAGGTAGTGCCGGCAAGCCGGGCGGGTTCCGTTCGGAGCGCACCGAACGTCCCCGCCCCTTCAGTGCCGACCGGCCCGAACGCGCCCCGCGTCGCGATGAGGCGGGCCGCAGCGAGCGCCCGCGTGGCGGCGGCTTTGCCGAGCGCGGACGGGGTCCGGAGGACGTCGGCTTTTCCGGCGCCCGTCCCCAGCGGCCCGACGCCCCGCGGGGCCGCGGCAGCTTCGGCGATCGCCCGCCGCGCGAGGGTAATGAGCGCGGTGGATTCGGTGGCGGCAAAGCGCGCGGCGCTTACGGTGCGGACAAGCCGCGCGGTGCCTATGGCACGGACAAGCCCCGCAGCAGCGGTGGTCCGCGCGCTGGCACGGGCGCGGAACGTCCGCGTGGTGAATTCGGCGCCGGTCCGGGACGCGAGCGTCCGGCCGGCAAGCCCGGATTTGCCGGCGGGCGGCCGCGCGCCGGCGGCGCTGAAGGCGGCGAGCGCACCGGCTTTCGTCCCGGCGGCAAGGCCGGCCCTGGCGGCCCCAAGCGCCCCGGCTTCGGCGGCCCGAAAGGCGGCGCGCGTCCCGGTGGCGCACCGCGTGGAAAGCCCTCGGCCCCGCGCAAGCGGGACTGAGGCGGTACGCGAGAGCTGATGCAGCATGCGCATCGTCGGCGGCCTCCATCGCGGACGGGCTCTGAAAAGCCCGTCCGGCAGCGCCACCCGGCCCACCACGGACCGGCTGCGCGAGGCGCTCTTCAACGTGCTCGCCCATGCCTATGACGACGCGGCCGACGGCGCGCGCGTGCTGGATCTGTTCGCCGGCACCGGCGCGCTGGGCCTGGAAGCGCTCTCGCGCGGGGCGGCCTTCGCCTTATTCGTGGAAGATGCGGTGGAGCCGCGCGCGGTGATCCGCACCAATGTGGAGACGCTGGGCCTCACCGGGGTGACGCGCATCTTCCGCCGCGACGCCACCAAGCTCGGCGCCATGGGGCCGGGCGAACCTTATTCGCTCGTGTTCTGCGACCCGCCCTATGGCAAGGGCCTCGCCGAGCTTGCGCTGGCCTCGGCGCGGACCGGCGGCTGGCTCGCGCCCGGCGCCCTGCTGGTGGTGGAGGAGAAGGCGGGCGCTTTCACCACGCCCGAAGGCTTCCGCGAGCTGGAGCGCCGCCGCTATGACGAGACCGAGCTGACAATTCTCTCGGCCTGATATTCCCGCTGATCATTCCGCCTTCAGGAACGCGCCCACGCGCTCCACCGCCTCGCGCATATCCGGCGCGGAACCGGCATAGGAGAAGCGCAGGAACTGGCGGCCGCGGAACGGGTCGAAATCCACACCCGGCGTCACCGCCACCTGCACCGCATCGAGCATGCGCGAGGCAAAGGCGTGCGAATCGCCGGTGAAGGCCGAGACGTCGGCATAGAGATAGAAGGCGCCGTCGGCCGGCAGGAAATGGTGCAGCCCCACACGCGGCAGCCCCTCCACCAGGATGCGCCGGTTCTCCTCATAACCGTGCTTGACCGCTTCCATCTCCGCGCGCCCGTCGAAGGCGGCCTCGGCGGCGACCTGCGAGAGCGTCGGCACGGAGATGGAGAAATTCTGCTGCAACCGCTCCATGGTGCGCGACAAGCCGGGCGGCACCACCATCCAGCCCACGCGCCAGCCGGTCATGCAGAAATATTTCGAGAAGGAATTAATGATCACCGCATCCTCAGCGATCTCGGCCGCGCTCACGGCCGGAAACGCATAATCGAGGCCGTGATAGATCTCATCCGAGACGAAGCGCAGGCCAAGGTCGCGGGCGCAGGCCATCAGCGCCGTGAGCGCTTCGCGGTCCATCATGGTGCCGGTGGGATTGGCGGGGCTCGCCACCAGCACGCCCTTGAGCGGCTTTTCCCGGTGCGCGGCGATCAGGCTTTCGGGCGTCAGGGCGAATCGGTCCTCGGCGCGGGTCTCGATCAGCACCGGCTCGCAGCCGAGCGCGGACAGCACGTGCCGATAGGGCGGATAGCCCGGCGCGGCGATGGCGACACGGTCGCCGGCCTCGAACAGAGCGAGAAACGCCAGGATGAAGCCGCCGGATGAGCCATTCGTGACCACCACCCGCTCGGGATCGAGCGCAAGGCCGTGCACCTCGCCATAATGCCGGGCGATGCGCGCCCGCAGCCCGGGAAGGCCGAGCGCGGCCGTGTAACCCACCTGCCCGGCCTGAAGAAATGCCGCTGCGGCATTGCGCGCGCTGAGCGGCGCGGGAGCGGCCGGCTGGCCGACTTCCAGATGGATCACCCGCGCGCCCGCCCGTTCCAGCCGCGCGGCATGCTCCATCACGTCCATGACGATGAACGGCGCCACCGCGCTACGGCGGGAGGCAAACTCGAAATCGGACGCGAGACCCATGATCCAATCCTGCCCTGCGGGCGTTTTGCCCTGGCGCGCCGCCGTGCTCTCGCCGCAATCGCACGTTGGGTAAGAGGCTCGTCGCCCCAACGTGAACGGGGGTGCATTGACCGCAGCCGCCGGCCCGTGTTCCTTCGTTTCGTATCGTGTCTGCCGGCGTCCGCCAAGGGTGCGGTGGTGGCGCCCATTGGCGGGGCGATGGGCAGGCGTCTCCGGTTCTAAGCGAAAGAGAGCACGCGCGTTCGATGAGCTTGACGGCCAGTCCTTCCCGTCCCCTGTCCGGCATCGCGCAGCGCCTTGCCGGGGCGTGCGGCCATGGCCTTGCACTGCTCGCCGCCGCACTGTTCTGCACGCCCCTTGTGCACGCACAGGAAAGCGGCGCCAAGCCGCGCACCCAGATCATCCGCGATGCCGAGATCGAGGAATTGCTGCGCGACTACACGCGCCCGGTGCTGAAGGCGGCGGGGCTGGCGCAGCAGAATGTGGAAGTCGTGCTGATCGGAGACCGCGCCTACAACGCCTTCGTGGCCGACGGAAAGCGCATCTTCATCAATGTCGGCGCTTTGATGGATTCGGATACCCCGAACCAGATCATCGGCGTGCTCGCCCACGAAACCGGCCATATCGCCGGCGGGCATCTGGCGCGCATGCGCGAGCAGATCGCCGGCGCGCAGACCATGGCCATCGTGGCCATGCTGCTGGCCGGCGCCGGCGTCGCAGCGGGGGCGGTCACGGGCTCGAGCGGCCTCGGCAGCGCGGCGGCCGGCGCCATGACCGCACCGCAGGAGATGATCCGCCGCTCGCTTTTGTCCTACCAGCGCGGCGAGGAGCAGGCGGCCGACCGCTCGGCGGTGAAATATCTCAACGCCACCCACCAGTCCGCCAAGGGCATGATCGAGACCTTTCAGCGCTTCCAGAACGAGCAATTGTTCATCAGCCAGCGGGTCGATCCCTATCTGCTGAGCCATCCCATGGCGCGCGAGCGCATCGCCGCGCTGGAGGAGCTGGCCAAGGCGAGCCCCTATTACAACACCAAGGATTCGCCCGCCCTCCAGGCCCGGCACGACATGATGCGGGCGAAGCTCTTCGGCTTCGTCGAGCGGCCCGACGTGGTCTACCGGCGCTATCCGCTGAACGACACCTCCCTGCCCGCGCAATATGCCCGCGCCATTTCCGCCTATCGCTTCGGCAATGTGAATGATGCTGTGGCCAAGATCGACGCTTTGGTGGCCAAGCAGCCGTCCAATCCCTATTTCCTGGAATTGAAGGGCCAGGCGCTGCTGGAAGCCGGCCGCGCCGGCGCGGCGGTGCCGCCCCTGAAGCAGGCGGTGAGCATGACCAACGGCAATCCGCTGATCCGCGCCATGCTCGGGCAGGCGCTCGTCCAGTCGGGCAATCCGGCCTATACGGACGAGGCGATCCGCGAATTGTCGTTCGCCACCCAGCGCGACCCCAATTCCGCCACGGGATGGCGCTCCTTGGCGCAGGCCTATGGGCGCAAGGGTGATCTCGCCAACGCCGACCTGGCGTCGGCGCAGGCCGCCTTCGCCTCCGGTGATTTCAAGACCGCGCGGGAGCTCGCCGCCCGCGCCCGTACACGCTTTCCCAAAGGTACCCCCGGCTGGCTGAAATCCGACGACATCGTCAATTTCAAGCCGCCCGCCACCGCCCAGCGTCGATAGACGCCGTTACTGACTGGAGATTTCGATGCTGTCCCGCCTTGGCCCGCGCGCCGCCCTTGCCGCCTTCGCCGCGCTCGCGCCGGCCCTGGCCCTCGTCACGCCCGCCGCTGCCTTCACCGACGCCGAGAAGGCGGAGATGGGCCCCGTCATCCGCGACTATCTGCTGAAGAATCCGGAAGTGCTTCAGGAGGCCATCACCGTGCTGGAAAGCCGGCAGCAGCAGGCGGAAAGCGCCGGCCGCAAGGATGCGCTGGTGAAAATGAAGGATCTGGTCTTCAACAGCCCGCGCGGCGTGGTGGTCGGCAATCCCAAGGGCGACGTCACCCTGGTCGAGTTCTTCGATTACAATTGCGGCTATTGCAAACACGCCCTGGCTGACATGAACGCCCTCATGAAGGCCGACCCGAACCTGAAGATCGTGCTGCGCGAATTCCCGGTTCTCGGACCGGGCTCGGTTGAAGCCGCGCAGGTGGCGGTGGCGGTGCGCATGGTGGCGCCCGAGAAATATCTCGCCTTCCACGAGGCCCTGCTCGGCGGCAAGGGCCCGGCCGACCGCGCCCGCGCGCTCGCGGCGGCGAAGGAGGTCGGCATCGACCCCGCGCTGATCCAGAAGCAGGCCACCTCGCCGGAGCTGAACGCGACCCTGGATGAAAGCATGAAGATCGCCCAGGCCCTCGGCCTCAACGGCACGCCGAGCTTCGTCGTCGGCGACGACGTGATCGTGGGCGCGGTCGGCTTCGACAAGCTGAAGAGCGCGGTGGACGCGGTGCGCAAGCCGGTCGCCAATTGAGGCACACGCTTTTTCGCGCCGGATCGCCCCTGAACCCCGCGTCGCGCCCCCGCGCGGCGCGCTTCGGCGGTGTATTGCGCGCAACGGCGCTTTTCATGTCGCACCGGGACCCCTATAACCCCGTGGCCCGGCTTGGCCGGGTTCACGGCTGAACGGTCACGGATGCCCGATACCATCCACGTCCTGAACGGACCCAATCTCAATCTGCTCGGCACGCGGGAACCCGCGATATATGGCGCCGCGACGCTCGCGGACGTCGAGGCCCTGTGCCGTGCCGCCTGCGAGAGCCATGGCCTGGACCTCGTGTTTCGCCAGACGAACCACGAGGGCATGCTGGTGGAGCATATCCAGGAGGCGCGCGGCGCCTTTGGCATCGTGCTGAACGCGGCGGCCTATACCCACACCTCGGTCGCGGTGCGCGACGCCATTGGCGGTTGCGGCGTGCCGACGGTGGAAGTGCACCTGTCCAACGTTTTCGCCCGCGAAGACTTCCGCCACCATTCCTATATTTCCCCGGTTGCGCGCGGGGTGATCTGCGGCTTCGGCCCGCAGAGCTACGTGCTCGGCATCGCGGCCCTCGCCGCGGGCCGGACCAGACCCGCATGACCCGCACGAATATCCGCAAGGAGCCCTTGTGCGGCCGCCCAGGCCACACGATCGCAGGACCATGATGAAACCCAGCAAAACCCCCATCGACACCGCGCTGGTGCGCGAAATCGCCAAGCTTCTGTCGGACTCCGACCTGACCGAGATCGAGGTGCAGCAGGACGCGCTGCGCATCCGCGTGGTGCGCACCCCCGCCGCCGTCACCATCGCCGCGCCCGCCCAGGGCTATGCGCCGGTGCACGCCGCCGCCCCGGCACCGGCGGACGCCGCGCCGCTCGCGACGCCGACCGAT
>NCHM01000616.1 GCA_002257205.1 Rhizobiales bacterium 24-66-13
TCATCCGCACCGCGTCGAACAAGGCCCGGCTGCCGTCGAAATTGATGCGATAGCCCTTCTCGAAATCCGCTTCCGCCTCACCCGAGACGATGGCGGCGAGATGGAAAATCACGTCCGGCCGCGCGGCGACCAGCGCCGCCGCCTCGCCGGGGACGGCGAGATCGCCCACCCGCCCCTCGATGGGGAAGGGCGCGGGAATCGGGGTGGGGGCGACCACGTCCTGGGCGGTCACATGGCTGATGGGCTTGCCGCCGAGCGTGCCGTCGCGGGCGAGGCGCTCGATGAGCTTGCGGCCGACCATGCCGGCGCCGCCGATAACCAGAATGCGCATGATGAAACTCCTGAAGCTGCGCCCGTCATGCGGGACCTACGACCGGCTTAAAGCGCCCAGCCGCCGTCGATAATGTGGATCTGCCCGGTGGTGAAGGCGCTTTCGTCGCTGGCGAGATAAAGCGCCAGCGCGCCGATCTCCTCCGCCGTGCCGAGCCGGCCCATGGGCTGGCGGCCGACGAAATCCGCCCGCACGTCGTCCAGGCTGCGCCCGGTCGCGGCCGAGACGGCGGCGATGCGCTCGTTCAGCGAGGGCGACTGGATGGTGCCGGGGCAGATGGCGTTGGCGCGAATGCCCCGGGTGATGAAGTCCGCCGCGATGGATTTGGTCAGCCCAATCACCGCCGCCTTGGTGGCGCCATAGGCATAGCGGTTCGGCACGCCGCGAATGGAGGAGGCGGCGGAAGAAATGTTGATCACCGAGCCGCCGCCATTGGCCAGCATGCCGGGCAGGAACGCCTTCAGCGTGCGATGCATCGACTTCACATTGAGGTCGAAGGAGAAGTCCCAGTCCGTCTCGCTGGTCTCCAGGATCGAGCCCTGGTGCACATAGCCGGCGCAATTGGCGAGCACGTCGATGGGGCCGACCTCCGCCGCGAGCGCGTCCACGGCGGGCGTGTTCAGCACGCTCAGCGCGCGATGCTCGCCCGGAAAGTCGGCGACCTTCGCGGCATCGAGGTCGGTGGCGATCACGCGCGCGCCCTCGGCCAGGAAAGCCTCGGCGATCGCCCGCCCAATGCCCTGCCCCGCCGCCGTCACGAGGCAGGTCTTGCCGCCCAAACGTCCACCCATGGCATTTCCTCTTGGCTTGATTCGCGTCTTGATTCTCGACTTGATTCTTGGCGTAAGTCCCGGCCGATCTCGCGGCATCCATCTCGCGCCGGGCGGGCGCGGGAGCGTTACAGCGCGGCGCGGATGTCCTCCAGCCTGCGTTTCTGTTGCCCGTCGGGGCCGAAATTTTCCGGCACCAGCCACGCCTCGAAGGCCGCCTTCGCGCGTGGCCAATCCTGATCGAGCATGGCGAACCAGGCGGTGTCGCGGCTGCGGCCCTTGACGATCATGTGCTGGCGGAAGATGCCCTCGTACGTGAAGCCGAAGCGCAGCGCCGCCCGGCGCGAGGGCGCGTTCAGCGCGTCGCATTTCCATTCGTAGCGGCGATAGCCGAGGTCCTCGAACACGTGGCGCGCCATGAGATACATGGCCTCGCTCGCCTTGGGCGAGCGCTGGAGCGCGCGGGTGAACAGCACGTTGCCCACCTCGATCACCCGGTGCGCCGGCTCGATGCGCATATAGGAGGCATGGCCGAGGACCGCGCCGCTCGCGGCGTCGATAATGGCGAACAGCAGGGGATCGTCGCGCCGCGCCGAGGCCTCATAGGCGGCGCGAAACGCCTGCGGGTCGGGCTGGACCTCGGATATCAGATAGGTCCACAGCGCCGCGTCTCCGGCACCGTGGGATGCGGCATGAAGAGCGTCCGCATGGGCCGCCGGATCGAACGGCACCACATGGACCAGGCGGCCGCGCAGCGGCACCCGCGCCGGGCGGGCCGCCG
>NCHM01000617.1 GCA_002257205.1 Rhizobiales bacterium 24-66-13
ACGGCCGGGTCGATCTCGCGGCGCTGGATACCGCGCTCGCGCGCCATGCGGCCGCCGGGCGGCAGGCGCTGGTGTCGGTGATGCTGGCCAATAACGAGACCGGCATTCTCCAGCCGGTGGCGGAAGCGGCGGCGCGCACCGCCGAGGCCGAGCTTGCGACGGAGGGCGCGCGCCTTGCCGCCTTGCGCGATCGCCTGGAAGCGGGCCTCATCGCTTGCGTGCCGGATGCCATGGTGCTTGGGGCGAATGTCGCGCGCCTGCCCAACACGGTCTGTGTTATATTCCCCGACATCAAGGCCGAAACCCTGGTGATCGCCCTCGATCTTGCCCATCTATCAGTGAGCGCGGGTTCCGCCTGCTCCTCGGGCAAGGTCGGTGCATCCTATGTGCTGAAAGCCATGGGGCTCGCGGAACAGCACGCGCGCGGCGCGATCCGCCTGTCGCTCGGCTGGTCGAGCACGAATGAAGATATCGACGCGGCGCTGGCGGCCATCGGCCGCACGGTGCCCCGCGTCAGAAATCGCCCGGAACGGGCGGCTTAGAGTAATTCCAGAAAAAGTTTCTCGACTTTTTAGATCTGGAAATGCTCCAAGCACAGCGTGGCGGGAACAGGATGGCGGCCGCCTTCAGGGCAGCGCCATCCCCTCGCCGAAGGACTTGACCCGCGGGCCTTGACCCCGCGCGGGAGAGGAGACGAGAAGATGCCTGCAGTTCAGGAGACGGTTGATCTCGCCCGATCGATCGATGTGGACCAGTACAAATACGGGTTCGTCACCGATATCGAGAGCGAGAAGGCCCCGAAGGGCCTTTCCGAAGACACCGTCCGCTATATCTCGGCCAAGAAGAACGAGCCGGAATGGATGCTGGAATGGCGCCTTGACGCCTATCGGCGCTGGCTGACCATGGAAGAGCCCACCTGGGCGCGGGTCAGCTATCCCAAGATCGATTTCCAGGATTATTATTATTACTCCCAGCCCAAGGCCAGGCCGAAGTCGCTGGACGAGATCGATCCGGAAATCCTCGCCACCTACGACAAGCTCGGCATTCCTCTGCGTGAGCGCGAGGCCCTGCTCGGCATCGAGAGCAGCGCGCCCCGCATCGCGGTGGACGCGGTGTTCGACAGCGTGTCGGTGGCCACCACCTTCAAGGCGGAACTCGCCAAGGCGGGCGTGATCTTCTGCTCCATCTCGGAAGCCATCCGCGAGCATCCCGAGCTGGTGAAGCAGTATCTCGGCTCGGTCGTGCCGGTGTCGGACAATTTCTACGCCACGCTGAACACCGCCGTGTTCTCCGACGGCTCGTTCGTCTACATCCCCAAGGGCGTGCGCTGCCCCATGGAATTGTCCACCTATTTCCGCATCAACGAGCGGAACACCGGGCAGTTCGAGCGCACCCTCATCATCGCCGACGAAGGCGCCTATGTGAGCTATCTGGAAGGCTGCACCGCCCCGCAGCGCGACGAGAACCAGCTGCATGCCGCCGTGGTCGAGCTGGTGGCGCTGAAGGATGCCGAGATCAAATATTCCACCGTCCAGAACTGGTATCCCGGCGACAAGGACGGCAAGGGCGGCATCTACAACTTCGTCACCAAGCGCGGCGATTGCCGGGGCGACAATTCCAAGATCTCCTGGACCCAGGTGGAAACCGGATCGGCCATCACCTGGAAATATCCGAGCTGCATCCTGCGCGGCGACAACAGCCAGGGCGAATTCTATTCCATCGCCATTTCCAACGGCTACCAGCAGGTGGACAGCGGCACGAAGATGATCCACCTCGGCAAGAATACGTCGAGCCGCATCATCTCCAAGGGCATCGCCGCCGGCCATTCGGAGAACACCTATCGCGGGCAGGTGACGGCCCATCGCCGGGCCACCAATTC
>NCHM01000618.1 GCA_002257205.1 Rhizobiales bacterium 24-66-13
CCGATCAGCGCCTGAAGCACCGCCATTTCCTGCTGAAGCGTGCTGAAGGGCGCGATGGTGACATCGCTCAGCAGGTCTTCCCATTGGGCGGCATAATCGCTGGTGTAGAGCGCCAGCATGTCCTTTTTCAGCTGGTCCGTGCGCACCAGGGCGGGGGTGTTGGAATTGGCCGGGGTACGCACCCAATCCTCGCGCACCAGGGCTTCCGCCACCTTGGAAATGGCCGGCAGCACCACGGTGAAGAAATTGGCCGCCGTATACATGCCCGAGATGCCGTCGGAGAGCGACTTGCCGGTGCGGCGCACCAGGGCATAGGGCGCAAGGGGCCCCGCCGCTTCGGTGAGCGTCCAGGGCGTCAGGTCCTTCACTTCCGGCAGGTCTTCCAGGATCGCCAGACCGCGCTCGGCGGCCGGATACTGGTTCAGCACCACCCGGGCGCGGGCCACCAGATTGGTGTTGAGATCGAGCTTGGGAAAGCCGGCCTGCAGCAGGTTGGTGAGCTGCGTCACCAGCGCCGCCCGCAGCGGCGCCTGGGCCGGGCCGGGATAGGCGTTGGCCCAATCCTGCCGCATCCAGGCGATCACCAGATCCTTGTCGATGGGCGCGACGCCGCCGAACATCAGATAGACCATCAGCGCGCCATAGAGCGCGCTGGGCTTGCCCATGTTCGCCTCGATCTGCCGTTGCAGGCGCAGGTCGAGGCGCGGCAGGAACAGTGTTTCCAGGGCGTCGGTATATTCCGAGCGGGTCGCGGTGGAGAGCAGCGGGGTCTGGCTCAGCCCCGCCGTCAGGCGCAGCGGAACGTCCTGGTTGCGATCATTCCACCCGGTCGGCATGGCGGCGAGCGTGGTGAGCGCGGGAATGGTGACGGAGAGGTCCCCGTCGTCGGGCTTCACATTGGTGCTGTTGCGGAGCGGCGCGATCACCACCTTCGCATTGTCGGCGGCGCGATCCACCTGCTCGATCAATTCGCGATTGCCGACGAAGCTGGCCGCCCACCAGATCGAAAGCCCCGCCGCCAGGCAGGCGGTGAGCGCGGTGAGGCCCCACGTCATGCGTTTCTGGCGCCGCTTCAGCTCGGCATCCACCCCGACCAGCCCGGCCTCGCCGAAGATCACCTTCTCCAGCGCATCATGGATGAAGAAGCCGGTGCGGCGACGCTCCACCACCGCAGTGCCGCCTTCCGGACGCTCCTGCGGGATCAGGCGATAGGGACTCTCGTTGGCGGCGTCCTCGGCGTCGGCGCTGGTGAGGTAAAGGCCGCGCAGCAGCAGGGGGCGTTCATAGCCGCTGGGCTTGAACATGTCCTCCAGCAGATCGCAGATCGCCGGCTTCACCGCCGCCAGATAGGGCAGGAACATGAAGGTGTCGAAGCGCCGTTCCGTATCGGCCTCGGTGTTCACCCGGTTCAGCACGCGCGGCAATTGCCAATGCAGCAGATTGTCGTATTCGCGGTTGAGGAACGCGAACATGGTTTCGCCGTCGGCGGTGAGGCCGTTTTCGTCGCACAGCGGGAAGGTCAGGCCGAACACGCGGTTGCGCTCTTCCGCGGTGATGCCGTCGAAGAAGGCATGGAAGCCGGGAATGCGGTCGGCCTTGGTGATGACCACGTAGATCGGGAATCTTACCTTCAGGCGGGTCTGCAAGCCCACCAGCTGCTGGCGGATGTCGGCGCCATGGGTGAGGCGGTCGGTCTCGCTCCAATTCTCCAGGTCTTCCAGGCTGATGGCCAGGATGACGCCGTTGATCGGCTGGCGCGGCCGGTGCTTCTTCAGCAGGCCGATGAAATTATTCCACACCTGCCGGTCGCTGCCGGAGGCGACGCCGTCGCCGCGAAACGGACCCTGGGTGTCCACCAGGACCGCCGCATC
>NCHM01000619.1 GCA_002257205.1 Rhizobiales bacterium 24-66-13
CCTTAGGATGCCTTTGCGGCAAACTTAGGCAAGCGCGAAAGCGATCACCGGCCGCAACCGCACTCAGGCGACTGCCGCTGCGGCATATTTCGGCAGCAGCGACACCGCGACGCGGCGCGCCTGCGCATCCAGCGCCAAAGCCTCCGCCAGCGAGGCCGGCGAACCGCCGGCGGGTAGCGTCGCCAGCGTCTCCTCGACGACGGCCGCGATGCCGAACATGCCGATCGCCCCCTCAAGGAAGGCCGCGACGGCGATCTCATTCGCGCCATTGAGGATGGTCGGCGCGCTTCCGCCCGCTTCCATGGCGTCCATGGCGAGGCGCAAGGCGGGGAATCGCTCGAGATCCGGCGCCTCGAAGGTCAGCCGGCCCACCTTGGTGAGATCCAGCCGCCGACAAGAGGTTTCCAGCCGGTCGGGAAAGCCGAGGCAATGGGCGATGGGTACGCACATGTCCGGAATGGCCAGACCGGCGACCACCGATCCATCGCGGAACGAGACGAGGCCATGCACCACCGATTCGGGATGCACCACCGCTTCCAGCTGGCTGGCGGGAATCGCGAACAAATGGTGCGCCTCGATCAGCTCCAGCCCCTTGTTCATCAAGGTGGCAGAATCGATGGTGATCTTGGCGCCCATCGACCAATTGGGGTGCTTCAGCGCATCGGCGGCGCGGGCGCGGGCGATCTGCTCGCGCGGCGCGGTGCGGAACGGGCCGCCGGAGGCGGTGATGGTCACCCGCTCCACATCCGCGCGCGGCCCGGCGCCGAGCGCCTGATAGATGGCGTTATGCTCGGAATCCATGGGCAGCAAGGTGGTGCCGGTGCGCGCGGCCTCGGCGATGAAGAATGCGCCGGCCGCCACGAGGCATTCCTTGTTGGCGACCGCGAGCCGCCGACCGGACCCGAAGGCCGCGACCGTGGGCGCGAGACCCGCAACGCCGGAAATGGCGGCGACCACGAGATTCGCCTCGCGCTGGGCCGCCTCGATGATGGCCGAAGGACCCGCGCCGCTTGCGATTCCCGTGCCCGCGAGCAGGTCGGCGAGTTCCGCGCCCTTGGTCGGATCGGCGATGGCGGCGAAACGGGCGTTGAGATCGCGCGCGACCTGCGCGAGGGCCTGCGGATCGCGCCCGCCTGCGATCGCTTCCACGCGATAGCGGCCGGGCGCTTCGCTCAGCACCTTCATCGTGCTGCGACCCACCGAGCCGGTGACCCCGAGGATGGAAATGACGGTCATGGCGAAAGACCTACCACAAAAGCAGACCCGCCGCTGGGGCGAGGTCGTTGCGGGCAAAGCCGATCAGGCCTGCGAGCAGCACCGCGGCGAGAAATCCGTCCAGTCGGTCCAGCACGCCGCCATGTCCGGGAATGAGGCTTCCGGTATCCTTCACCCCGAACGCCCGCTTGAAGGCCGATTCGGCAAGATCACCGGACTGCGCCACCGCACTCAGCACGATGCCGAGCACCACCCAGATTGGGCTGAAGACAAGTCCCGCCGCAAGCAGCAGCGCGATCCCCGCGGCCATGCCGCAGAGCGCGCCGCCCACCGCGCCGGACCAGGTCTTGTTGGGCGAAAGGCGCGGCCAAAGCTTGGGGCCACCGAAGGTGCGGCCGGTGAAATAGGCGCCGATGTCCGTGCTCCACACCACCGCATAGAGGAACAGCACGGCGACGAAGCCCAATTGGTCGGTATCGCGCAGCGCGACGATGGGCAGGCTGGCCACCGCCCCGCATAAAACCCCCGCTCCCGCCCAAAGGCGGCCGCGCGCGATCAGGATGGCGAGCACCGCGCCGGCAAGGCAGATCATCGTCGCCCCCGCGCCGGACCCGGTGGCGGCAAGCACCGCGCTCGCGGCCAGCACGGCCGCCC
>NCHM01000620.1 GCA_002257205.1 Rhizobiales bacterium 24-66-13
ATGGAGGGCGGCCCGGTGGAGAGCGAGGTGGAATAGGACGCCCTATTCCGCCGCCGCCTTCATCTGCGGGATCTCGCCCAGCGAGACGCCGTTCATCTCCGCCACCACGTCGGAAATCTGCGGCACGTTCCAATCGCCCCGGCCGAGCCCCTCGGCGGCGGCATAGACATTCTTGATGGTGGCGCCGATGAAATTCGCCGCCCCGGTCGCGGAGGCGAGATTGTTCACATAGCGCATGTCCTTGTGGGCATTGGACAAAGTGAACTTGTGGGCGTTCTCGTCGCGCTCCAGCACATATTTGAAATAGGTCTGGTAGAAGCCGCAATCCATGCGCGAGCCACGCAGCACGCTGTCGAAGGTCTGTGGCGAGACGCCCACCTTGGCGGCCAGCGCGAGCGCCTCCGCATAGAGCGCGCCATAGCCCAGCGACAGGAAATTATTCAGCAGCTTCATGGTGTGGCCGACACCGGGCGCGCCCACGTGATTGATCCGCGCGGCGATCGCCTCCAGCGCCGGCTTGATGACGGCGAAGGCGTCATCCTCGGCGCCGACGATGGCGATCAGCGTGCCCTCGGCCGCATTGGCGGGGGTGCCGCCGAGCGGGGAATCGCACAAGGCGATGCCTTTTTCCTTCAGCTCGGTATGCAGGGCGATGGTCAAAGCCGGCTCGGAGGTGGACGTATCCACCAGATGCAGGCCCGGACGGGCGCCTTCCAGAATGCCGCCGGGACCGCGCACCACCGCTTCCACCTGGGGCGCGCCGGTGACGCAGAGGAAGATAATGTCGCAGGCGGCGGCCATCTGCGCCGCGCTTTCGGCCTCGCGGGCGCCGCGCGCCAGGAGATCCTCCACCGGCGCACGGTTGCGATGGGCGAGGACGGTGAGGGGAAAACCCTTTTCCAGCAGGTTCTTCGCCATGCCGTGGCCCATGAGGCCGACGCCGATGAAGCCGATGCGCGCTTTTTCCATGTCCAGTCCCTCCGAGTGACTTTGTCTTTTGGTCGCGGGGCTTAAATCGTTTAGCATGGATGAAGTGAGCAAGCGAAGCGTCTAAGACTTGGCTGCACGGAGGGATCATGGACGATACGGAGACGGTAAGCCTCGGCAGAGTGACGCTGCAACGCCTGGCTTCGGAACTGGGACTGTCCACGGCCACGATCTCGCTTGCGCTGCGCGACAGCCCGGTGGTGGCGCAGGCCACGCGCCAGCGGGTGCAGGACATGGCGCGCGAGCGCGGCTATGTGGCCAATCGCGGCGCCGCCTCCCTGCGCACCGCCCGCACCAACATCATCGGCGTGGGCCTGCACGATATCGTCAATCCCTCCTTCACCGAGCTGCTCGCGGCGCTTGAGGATGCGCTGAGCGGCGCCGGCAAGACCATTCTGTTGGGCGTGAGCCAGGAAGACGTGGTGCGCCAGGCCCGCACACTCGGCACGCTGGCGGAATACCGGCCCGACGCCTTCATCATCTCGCCCGCCCTGGACACCACCATCGCCGATCTGCGGGCGCTGGCCATCAGCGGCATCGCCGTGGTGCAGGTGACGCGCGAGGTGGAAGGCTCGGGCTTCGATTTCGCCGGCTCCGACGATCAGGTCGGCGTCAGCCTGGGCGTCGCCCATCTGGTGGCGCTCGGCCATCGCCGCATCGGCATGATCGGCGGGCTGGAGGGAACCTCCACCGGCCGCAAGCGGCTCGCGGGCTACAAGGCCGGGCTTGCGCAGGCGGGATTGCCGTTCGATCCGGCGCTGCATGCGCCCGGCCCCGGCCTGCGCGAATATGGCCGCGAGGGCGTCGCGCGCCTGCTGGCGCTGGAAAACCCGCCGACCGCCGCGGTCTGCTTCAATGATCTGTGCGCCTTC
>NCHM01000621.1 GCA_002257205.1 Rhizobiales bacterium 24-66-13
GGCTTCTTCCAGCGCGTCATAGACGAAAATGTTCGTCACCTGCGCCTGGAGCGCGAGGCGGCTCAGCTCGCGCGCGGCGGCTTCGGTGAAATCGTGGAAGTCGCTGATCAGGAACACCAAGGTACCGGGCCGCGCGGTGCGGCGCAGGCGCGCGACGGCATCCGCGAGGGCGGGTTCGGGTCCACGCTGCGCTGTCGCGCTTCTCGCGCTCTGAGCCGAGGGCGAAAGCGCGAACCCTTCCTGCGTGCCGTCGGCCATGGCCTTGACGAAACCGAGGACGCGCGCGCGGCTGCGCTGCGGGCTGTAGGAATGAAGTCCGGAGGGGGTGGCGATCACCCCGCCCACCCGGTCGCCGGCCTCGATGGAAATCCAGGTCAGCACCGCCGCCGCCTTCGCCGCGAGCACCGACTTGAACGTGTCGCGCGTGCCGAACCGCATGAAGGAGCGGCAATCCAGCAGGATCAGCACCGGCCGCTCGCGCTCCTCCTGAAACAGCTTGGTGTGGGTGCGCCCGGTGCGCGCCGTGACCCGCCAGTCGATGGTGCGGATATCGTCGCCGGCCTGGTAGAGGCGCACCTCGTCGAACTCCATGCCGCGCCCGCGGAACGCCGAGCGATAGCCGCCGAATTGCTGGCTGCGCACCTTGCCGCGCGGCGCGAACGCGCTTTTCCCGCCCTCCGGCCGCGCCGCGATCAATTCATCGAGGCGGGCGATGAGGCCATAGGCGTCGGCGGGGGCATCGCTCATCTTCGCTCCTCGTGCCGGTTCACTTCACCGGCACGCGGGCGATCAGCGTGTCGAGGAAATCGTCCGCGCTCATGCCGTCGGCCTGGGCCTCGAAGGTCAGCAGGATGCGGTGGCGCAGCGCCGATTTGGCGATCGCCTGCACATCCTCCGGCACCACATAGTCCCGTCCGCGCAGCCAGGCGAAGGCGCGCGCGCAGCGGTCGAGCGCGATGGTGCCGCGCGGGCTGGCGCCGAACGCGATCGCGCCGGCGAGGGTCTTGTCGTAGCGCTGCGGGGTGCGGGTGGCGAACACGAATTGCAGGATATATTCCTCAACCGCCTCCGACATATAAGTGGCGAGCGCATCGCGCCGGGCGGCGAAGATGGCGGCCTGGGAGACCCGTTCGCCGAAATCGATCACCTCGCCCTGCGCCTCGCCGCGCACCAGCCGCAGAATCTGCCGCTCGGCGGCGATGTCCGGGTAATCCAGCTTCACATGCAGCAGGAAGCGGTCGAGCTGGGCCTCAGGCAGGGGATAGGTGCCTTCCTGCTCGATCGGGTTCTGGGTCGCCATCACGAGGAACAGCTTGGGCAGCACATAGGTCTTGCCGCCCACCGTCACCTGCCGCTCGCCCATCGCCTCCAGAAGCGCGGCCTGCACTTTCGCCGGAGCGCGGTTGATCTCGTCCGCCAGGATGAAATTATGGAACACCGGTCCGGGCTGGAAGCGGAACGAGCCGTCCTCCGGCCGGTAGATGTCGGTGCCCGTCAGGTCGGAGGGCAGCAGGTCCGGCGTGAACTGGATGCGCTGGTCGTCGCAATCGATGGCTTTCGCCAGCGCCTTGATGGCCTTGGTCTTGGCGAGGCCGGGCGCGCCCTCCACCAGCAGATGCCCGTCCGCCAGCACCGCCACCAGCAGCAGTTCCACGAACGCGGGCTGCCCGAGGATGCAGGTGTTCATATAGGCCGCGAGGCGGTCGAACAGGAGGTGCAGATCCATGAGGCGCAGGTCGTCGGAGGCGGCCGCCGTGGGGGCAAGGTGGGCGTGTGCGGCGTCGCGGGTGGGGTTCATCAAGGGTCAATCCGGTCTGGGTTTGCGACTCTATAGCCAGTGCTGCGTCGCACCGCACCGT
>NCHM01000622.1 GCA_002257205.1 Rhizobiales bacterium 24-66-13
GGGCTGGGTGTTGGCCGAGGTCGGGCCATAGATGGCAAGGTCATAGAGCGCGCGCAGCTCGGCTTCGCTCACGCCCTGGTCGGTCCAGCCGTTCTGCGAGCGCGCCTTCAGGAACAGAGTGTCCAAAGCGGCCTGATCAATCTTATAGCTCATGGCGTCACCATATGGAGGGGCCGGGCCGCAGGCCCGGTATCGCCTCGACTTAAGCTTGCGGCACGGGGCTGGATAGGGGGGTGTCCTGCAAGGGTCGTTTGCAAGGATGCAAACCACATATCAGGAATGCTGATTAATGCGTCACGGCATTTGATGGGTGCTGGCGGGCGAACATGGGTATGGTCGCCGCGCTCCCTTTGCGCCGTCGCGTCGAAGGGCGCCCCCCACCGCGCTCCTGCGCCCAAAGGCTTTTGCCCAGGCTGTCCCCATGACCGCATCCGCCCCCGCATCCGCCCCCCTCCCGCACGCGAGCGGTCCTGCCGCCGATCCCTTGCTGGATGCGGTGCGCGCCCATGTGCGCGCCCTGCCCGAGAGCGGCATCGTGGAAGTGATGAATTACGGGCGCAATCGCGAGGGCATCGTGCCGCTGTGGGCCGGCGAGGGGGATATCCAGACCCCGGCCTTCATCTGCGAGGCGGCGGCGCAGGCGCTGCACGCGGGCGAAACCTTCTACACTTGGCAGCGCGGCCTGCCGGACCTGCGCGCGGCGATCGCCGATTATATCGCCGGCCTCTATGGCGTGCCGGCCGAGCCCGAGCGTTTCTTCGTCACCGGCTCGGGCATGCAGGCGATCCAGATCGCCTTCGCGATGGCGCTGGGGGCGGGCGATGAAGTGCTCATCCCCTCGCCCACCTGGCCCAATGCGGCGGCGGCGGCGCAGAAGGCCGGCGCGCACCCGGTCTATGTGCCGTTCTCCTATGGGCCGGAGGGCTTCGCGCTGGACCATGCGCGCCTGGCCGAAGCGGTGACGCCGCGCACCCGCGCCATTTTCCTCAATTCGCCCGCCAATCCCACCGGCTTCGTCGCGGCGCTGGAGGATCTGAAAGCCGTGCTGGCGCTCGCCCGCAAGCACGGGCTGTGGATCGTCGCCGACGAAATCTACGGCCGCTTCCATTATGGCGAGGGCGTGCGCTCGCCCTCGTTCCACGATGTGATGGAGGCCGACGACCATATCCTGTTCGTGCAGACCTTCTCAAAGAACTGGGCCATGACCGGCTGGCGCATCGGCTGGATCGAGGCGCCAGCCGCGCTCGGGCAGGTGATCGAGAATCTGATCCAATATTCCACCTCCGGCGTCGCCGCCTTCATGCAGCGCGGCGCGGTGGCGGCGCTGACGCAGGGCGAGCCCTTCGTCGCCGCGCAGATCGCCCGCGCCCGTCGCGGCCGCGATCTTGTCGCCGACGCGCTGCTGGCCACCGGAAAGGTGGATCTCGTGAAGCCGGATGGCGCCTTCTATCTGTTCTTCGGCATCGCGGGGGAACGCGACGTGCGCAAGCTCGGCCTGCGGCTGGTGGACGAGGCGAATGTGGGCCTTGCCCCGGGAACCGCCTTCGGCGCGGGTGGTGAAGGCTTCATGCGCCTGTGCTATGCCCGCGGCGAAGAGCAGTTGCGTACCGCCGCCGACCGGCTGGTGCGCTGGCTGGAGGCCCGCCCCACGGGCCGGTGAAGCGTTCAGGCATCGTCTCATGACCGTCACTCCCCCGTCGCGCCGGGCCATCCTGGTGGCGAGCCTCGTCACCCTCGCCAGCGGCGCGCTCGGGGGGCTGGTGTTCTTCCGCCTCGGCCTGCCGGCGGCCTGGATGTCGGGCGCGCTGATCGTCACCACGGTGCTCGCCTTGTGCGGCGCGCGGCTGGCCGTGCCGAC
>NCHM01000623.1 GCA_002257205.1 Rhizobiales bacterium 24-66-13
GCCGCGTTGAGGATGTGATGGTTGAACTCGCGCCAATAGAGTTCGGCCAGGAATTTCTCGCCGTCGCGCGGGGCGAGCCCCTCCGCCTCCACCGCATGCTGCGTGGCAAAGGCCACCTGCCGGGGCGATATTTCGCCCCAGCGCAGATGCGATGACAGGCGCGAGACGTGGTCCCTGTCCGGCCGGTCGCGCAGCTCCGCATAGCCGCGCCCGCCGGCGGACAGGAAATCGTGCAGCCGGTCCCGCGCGGCGGCTTCTCCGGCCCGCCATGTGGCGCGCAGGCCCTGCGCCCAATCGGGGCGGGAGGGTTCGAGCGCCCAGGCGGCGAGGTCCTCGCTTGCCTGTGCGTGGCGGGCGGCTTCCAGGCGCGGGGGAAGGGGCAGGGGCGGGCGCGGGGTCCAATCCTTCAGGGCAGCCCGGTGAAAGGCGGCAAAAGTGCGCGGCAAGGTGCCGGCCGCCGTGCGCACCGATCCCAATTCGTGCAGCAGATGGCCGTTGAAAAGCCGCACCTCGCCGCCCTCGGCCCGAAGCGCCGCCGCGACCTGTTCGTCGACCGCGCGCTCGGCCGCCCCTGGCCGGCTGTTGAAGGTGAGGAGCCCGGCCCCGAGCTCCCGCACAAGCGCCGGTACGATCTCGCCTGCCTGTCCCCGGCGCAGGATCAGGGGAATGCCGTGCGCGCCGAGGTCGCGCGCTAGCGCCTTCAGAGATTGGGCGAGCCACCAGCGCGCCGCCCCGCCGAGCGACCGCGCGCCGGGCGAGGCTTCATCCAGCACATAAAGCGCCGCCACCGGCCGCCCGTCGCGTGCCGCATGGGTGAGGGCGGGATTGTCGGCGAGCCGCAGATCGTCGCGGAACCAGACCAGGGCAGGGGAAGGCGGCATGACGCACCGAACGGGAGAAAAGCGGGTGCGCAGCATAGCTGCCGCATTGCGGCCGGCTACCCTTCGCGCCTGCGAGAGCTATAGTCGACATGCGTGCAAGGGGAGGACCGGGGTGTCGGATTTCAAGCCGGATTTGAGGCAGGTGGTGGCGGACATCGCCGCCGACATGGCGCAGCGCACTGATCGGGGAGCGGTGGCGAGCTATATTCCCGAACTCGCCAAGGTGCCGCTCGACCAGTTCGCCATCGCCGTGACCACGGCCGACGGCGAGATGATCTGCGCGGGGGATTTCGAGACCGCCTTTTCGATCCAGAGCATATCGAAGGTGTTCACCCTCACCCTGGCGCTGGGGCAGCTGGGCGACAACCTGTGGAACCGCGTCGGCCGCGAGCCCTCCGGCAATGCGTTCAATTCCATCGTCCAGCTGGAATATGAGAAGGGCAAGCCACGCAATCCCTTCATCAATGCCGGCGCGATCGCCGTGACCGACGTGCTGCTCTCCGGCCACCAGCCGCGCGAGGCGCTGGGCTCGATCCTGCGCTTCATCCGCTTCGTCGCCGACGACGAGGACGTGGCGATCGACGAGAATGTCGCCCGCTCGGAGAAGGAGACCGGCTTCCTCAACACCGCGCTCGCCAATTACATGCGCGCGTTCAAGGTTCTGGAGCATCCGGTGGACCACGCGCTCGGGGTCTATTTCCACCATTGCGCGATCACCATGACGGCCCGGCAATTGGCCATGGCGGGCCGCTATATCGCCTTCGGCGGCAAGATTCCCACCACCGGGCGCTCGGTCGTCACGTCCGAGCGCGCCCGCCGCATCGCGGCCCTGATGCTGACCTGCGGCCATTATGACGGCTCGGGCGATTTCGCCTTCCGCGTCGGCCTGCCGGGCAAGAGCGGGGTGGGCGGCGGCATCCTGGCGGTGGCGCCGGGCAAGGCCTCGATCGCGGTCTGGTCGCCGGGGCT
>NCHM01000624.1 GCA_002257205.1 Rhizobiales bacterium 24-66-13
CGCTTCGGCCCGGCTCCGGAGGAGGTGACGCACCTCATTCGCCTGACCCAGATCAAGGCGCTCGCCCGCCGCGCCAATGTGGGCAAGGTGGATGCGGGTCCCAAGGGCGTGGTGCTGGCGTTCCGGGAGAACCAGTTCGCCGATCCCTCCGGCCTCGTGCAGATGATCAATGCCGAGGGACCGCAGGCCAAGGTGCGGCCGGACTTCAAGGTGGTGTTCCTGCGCGAATGGCCCACCGCCGAGTCCCGGCTGAAGGGCACGCTTTCGGTGCTCAAGAAGCTGGCGGCGCTCACGGAAAAGCGCCGTGTGGCGTGAAGCGGGCGCGATGCACAAAGTCGCGCGTTACGGGTCCATTCCCTAAGCCTTCACCCTTCCTCAAGCCTGCATCAGTCTTGTTCGCTCGGCGCGCGGGCCGTGGAAGCAGGCTGCGGAGCATCAATTGCTGGTGGCAGGTGCGGCGGCCGGCGGGGTTGCCGAGGGTGTCGGCTGCACAGGTGCCGGCGCGGGGCTTGAAGGGCTCGCCGATGCGGGAGCAGGGGCTGTTGCCGGCGGCGTCGAAGCGGCTGGGGTCGCAGGGGCTGATGCCGGCGTCGGGTTCGTTGCGGTGGTCTTCGGCTTTGTCGTCTTATGCGTCTTCGTGCCGCTCGCCGTGTGCTTTTTCACCTTGGTGTTCTGGGGAATGCCCAGCACGCCCTTCACCCCGCCGACCACACCTCCGGTGACGCCGCCGACAGCGCCGCCTACGGCTGCGCCTACGGGGCCGGCTGCGTTATTGCCCACCGCCGCGCCTTCCTGAGCGCCGCGCACCACGCCCTGCGCGGCCACGGGGCCGGTCAGGGCGGCAAGGCCGACGAAGGCCAATACGATGCTTGTCTTCATGGCTAGGTTCTCCTTATCCAGAAGAACGCCCCGCCGGTGACGCGGTTCCGTTGGGGCGGCTGCGCCGGGTGGGACGGCCGTTTTGCACGACCTTGGGGAAAGCGGGCGTCGCAAAGCGATGTCGGGGATGGAACGGCATGCTTTGCTGACTATATGAGACCAACACTCCTTTTCCGCGCCAGTGCGGCGCCCAGCCCCGAAACCCCGTTGCCATGTCTGTTGCCTTCACCCGCGAAAACGATCTCGAAGCCACTGCCGCCGATCTGCCGGACCGCCCCATTTCGCCCCATCCCAATCTGGTGACGGCGCAGGGACTGGCGGCGCTGGATGCGGCCCTGGCAGAGGCACGGGCGGCCTATGGTGCGGCTCAGGCGCTGGGCGAGGTTCAGGCGGACCGCACCGCCATGGCGCGGGCGACGCGGGACCTGCGCTATTTCACGGCCCGCCGCGCCACCGCCCGTGTGGTGGAGCCGGAGCCCGGGTCCGACACGCTCCAGTTCGGCATGCGCGTGACCTTCGAGCGCGAGGACGGCCGCCGCCAGACCTATCGCATCGTGGGCGAGGACGAGGCCGATCCCGCGCGCGGCTCGGTCTCCTATGTCTCGCCGCTGGCCCGCGCGCTCATGGGCAAGGCCGTGGGCGATGTCGCCCAGCTGGCTGGCGCCGAAGTGGAAGTGGTGGAAATCGGCTGAGGGGTTGGGCGCGGGGAGGCGGCCGCCGCGCCGCTTCACTGCGGCGTGTGCCACCAGGTTTCCGGCAAAGTGCCGTAGAGCGAGGGCTGGCTCGGCAGATGGATCGCGGTCCAGCGGGCGAGCCATTGGCCCGGCGCGTGGAACAGCGGCACCCCATAGGCGCCGGAAATCAGCACCCGATCCAGCGCCCGCGTGGCCGCCACGAGATCCGCCCGGCTGTTGGCCGCAATCATCGCCGCGATCAGCGTATCGGCGGCGGCGCTCTTCATGCCCATGTAA
>NCHM01000625.1 GCA_002257205.1 Rhizobiales bacterium 24-66-13
CATTCCCAAGACCGGCATTTTCGGCCTGCTGGACCTCGTCGGGCTCGACCTGATGCCCCACGTCCAGGGCAGCCTGGAGCGCGCGCTTCCCAAGAGCGATGCCTTCCATGCGACCCTGCGCGACATTCCCCTGGTCAAGACCATGATCGAGACCGGGTATACGGGCCGCAAGGGCAAGGGCGGCTTCTATCGCCTGAACCGCGAGAACGGCGGCAAGCTGAAGGAAGCCATCGACCTGTCCACCGGCGCATATCGCCCACAGGAAAAGGCGGCGCTGCCGGAGCTTGAGGACGGCGGCGGCAAGGATCTGCTTGCGTTGCTCTCCGCCCCCGGCGCGGCCGGGCGCTATGCCTGGGCGGTGATGGGGCGCACCCTCGCCTATGCCGCGCGCCTGGTGGGCGAGGCGGCGGACGATGTGGTCGCCATCGATGAGGCCATGCGCCTCGGCTATAATTGGAAATGGGGCCCGTTCGAGCTGATCGACAAGATCGGCGCGGCCAACCTCATCGCCCGCCTGAAGGCGGACGGGGAAGGGATTCCCGCTCTGCTCGCCAGCGCCGAGACCAAGCCCTTCTACCGGGTGGAGAGCGGCAAGCGGCAATATCTGGGGCTCGACGGCGCCTATCACGACGTGGCGCGCCCGGACGGCGTTCTGTTGCTGGCCGACATCAAGCTTCACAGCGAACCCTTGATGAAGAACGGCTCGGCGGCGCTGTGGGACATCGGCGACGGCGTGGTGTGCCTGGAATTCACCAGCAAGGGCAATTCGCTGGACGAAGGCATCATCACATTGCTGGGCAAGGCGACGCGCCTCGTGAAGGACAAGTACAAGGCGCTCGTGATCTATAACGAGGGCACGAACTTCTCCGTCGGCGCCAATCTCGGCTTGGCTTTGTTCGCCTGCAACATCGCGGCGTTCGGCGAGGTGGAGAAGCTGGTGGCCACCGGGCAGAAGGCCTATCAGGACCTCAAATACGCCCCCTTCCCCGTCGTCTCGGCGCCTGCCGGCATGGCGCTCGGCGGCGGTTGCGAGATCCTGCTGCATTCCGATGCGGTGCAGGCCCATGCGGAAAGCTATATCGGCCTCGTGGAATGCGGCGTCGGCCTGCTGCCCGGCTGGGGCGGCTGCAAGGAGATGCTGACCCGCTGGCAGAATGCCAAGGGCATGCCCAAGGGGCCCATGCCCGCCACTTCGAAGGTGTTCGAGCTGGTGAGCGTCGCCACCGTCTCCAAATCCGCCGCCGAGGCGAAGGAGTATCTGTTCCTGCGCGAAACCGACGGCATCACCATGAACCGCGACCGCCTGCTGGCGGATGCCAAGGCCAAGGCCTTGGCACTGGTGGAAAACTACGTGCCGCCCAAGCCCAAGGATCTCACCTTGCCCGGTCCGTCCGGCAAGACGGCCCTGGTGATGGCGGCGGAGAGTTTCCATAAGCGCGGCATGGCCACCAAGCATGACCTGGTGGTGGCGGGCGCGCTCGCGGAGGTTCTGTCCGGCGGCAAGGCGGACCATATCGAGCCGGTCACGGAAGCCCAGGTGCTGGAGCTTGAGCGGGCGAACTTCATGCGCCTCATCAAGACCAACGCGACGCTCGCCCGCATCGAGCACACGCTGGAAACCGGCCGCCCGCTGCGGAATTGAGTGACGCGCCCCTATCGTCCCCTCTCCCGCTTGCGGGGGAGGGCTAGGGAGGGGGAAGGCGGACGATCGCAGTTTGGCAAATGGTGCCCTGCTTGATGACCCCCTCCCCCACCCTCCCCCGCAAGCGGGAGAGGGAGCTTTTCGCAAAGTCAAAAATCACGGGAGAGCGACCATGCAGACGTATCAGCCCCCGCTCCGCGACATGCGAAGGGCCTCGAAGAGGTCACACCGGATCTCATCGACGCCGTGCTGGAGGAAGCCGGCAAGCTGGTGACCGAGGTGCTGGCGCCCATCAACATGGCCGCCGACCAGGAAGGCTGCACCTATGAGAACGGCGTGGTGCGCACGCCCAAGGGCTTCAAGCAGGCCTATGACACCTATCGCGAGGGCGGCTGGAACGGCATCGCCTGCGATCCGGAATGGGGCGGCCAGGGCCTGCCGGCGAGCGTGACCAAGTTCATCGAGGAGATGATGTGCTCGGCCAACCTTGCCTTCGGCCTTTATCCCGGCCTCACCCACGGAGCCTATATCGCGCTGAAGAACCACGCCTCGCAGGAGCTGAAGGAACGCTATCTGCCGAAGATGGTGGAGGGCAGCTGGACCGGCACCATGTGCCTCACCGAGCCCCATTGCGGCACCGATCTCGGCCTGCTGCGCACCAAGGCGGAGCCGCAGGACGACG
>NCHM01000626.1 GCA_002257205.1 Rhizobiales bacterium 24-66-13
CTCTTCCTCGGTCTTGCCGACGGAGGCCACTTCCGGGAACGTGTAGACCACGCCGGGGATCACGTCGTAATTCACATGGCCCGCCTTGCCGGCCAGGATTTCCGCCACCGCGACGCCCTCGTCCTCGGCCTTGTGGGCGAGCATGGGGCCGGCGATCACGTCGCCGAGGGCATAGATGCCGTCCACGCTCGACTTGAAGTGCGGATCCACCACCACGCGGCCGCGCGTGTCGGTCTCCACCCCGATGTCCGCGAGGCCGAGCCCGGCGGTGTAGGCGACACGGCCGATGGCCACCAGGACCACGTCCGCTTCGAGCGTCTCGGCCGCGCCGCCGGCGGCGGGCTCGATGGACACCTTCAGCGTCTTGCCCTTGGTATCGACGCCCGTGACCTTGGTGCCGAGCTTGAAGTCGAAGCCCTGCTTGGCCAGGATGCGCTGGAAGGATTTCGCCACATCGCCGTCCATGCCGGGCAGGATGCGGTCGAGATATTCCACCACGGTCACCTGCGCGCCAAGGCGGCGCCACACGCTGCCGAGCTCAAGGCCGATCACGCCCGCGCCCACGACCACAAGCTTGCCCGGCACCTTCGCCAAAGTCAGTGCGCCGGTGGAGGAGACGATGCGCTCCTCGTCGATGGTCACGCCGGGAAGCTGCGCCACGTCGGAGCCGGTGGCGATGACGATGTTCTTCGTCTCGACCACCTGCTTGGAGCCATCGGAATTGAGGGTGACTTCCACCTTGCCGGCGCTGAGGATCTTGCCGGCGCCGAAGAACACGTCGACCTTGTTCTTCTTCAGCAGGAATTCGACGCCCTTCACATTGCCGTCCACGCCCTTGTCCTTGAAGGCGAGCATGGCGGGCAGATCGAGCGTGGGGGTGCTGACGCCTATGCCCATGGAGGCGAACTTGTGGCCCGCTTCCTCGAAGAATTCAGAGGCGTAGAGCAGCGCCTTGGAGGGGATGCAGCCCACATTCAGGCAGGTGCCGCCATGGGTGGCGCGCTTCTCCACCACCGCGACCTTCAGGCCGAGCTGGGCCGCGCGAATGGCACACACATAGCCGCCGGGGCCGGTGCCGATGACGAGGAGATCGTAGGACATGAGACTACTCCGATCAGGTCGTCACGGCCGGGCCCGGCCATCCACGTCCGCCGGGCGTCGCGTGGATGCCCGGGCACTGCCCGGGCATGACGGCGGAAGATGTTGCTTGAACTCACAGATCCAGAACGAGGCGCGCCGGATCTTCCAGGGTTTCCTTCACGCGCACCAGGAAGGTCACGGCCTCGCGGCCGTCGACGATGCGGTGGTCGTAGGAGAGCGCGAGATACATCATCGGGCGGATCACCACCTGGCCCTTGATGGCCACCGGCCGCTCCTCGATGCGGTGCATGCCGAGAATACCCGACTGCGGCGCGTTGAGGATGGGGGTGGACATCAGCGAGCCGTAGATGCCGCCATTGGTGATGGTGAAGGTGCCGCCCTGCATGTCCTCGATGCCGAGCTTGCCGTCGCGAGCCTTGCGGCCGTAGGCGGCGATGGCCTTCTCGATCTCGGCCACCGACATCTGGTCGGCGTCGCGCACCACCGGAACCACAAGGCCCTTCTCGGTGCCCACCGCGATGCCGATGTTGTAATAATTCTTATAGACCAGATCCTGCCCGTCGATCTCGGCGTTGACCGCCGGGATGTCCTTGAGCGCCTGGATCACCGCCTTGGTGAAGAAGCCCATGAAGCCCAGCTTGGTGCCGTGCTTCTTCTCGAAGGCATCCTTGAACTGGGCGCGCAGGCCCATGACGCCGCTCATGTCCACGTCGTTGAACGTGGTGAGCATGGCGGCGGTG
>NCHM01000627.1 GCA_002257205.1 Rhizobiales bacterium 24-66-13
GCGCCATCCTTGGCGATGCCGCCGGCTTCGTATTTGCGGCCCACCATGAAGCCGGTGATGTTCTGCAGGAACACCAGCGGGATATTGCGCTGGCAGCACAATTCCACGAAATGCGCGCCCTTCAGCGCGCTCTCGGAAAACAGGATGCCGTTATTGGCGATGATGCCCACGGGATAGCCGAAGATGCGGGCAAAGCCGGTCACCAGGGTCTGGCCATAGAGCGGCTTGAACTCGTCGAACTCCGAGCCGTCGACGATGCGGGCGATGATCTGGCGCACGTCGAACGGCTTCTTGGGATCTTCCGAGACGATGCCGTAAATCTCTTCCGCGTCATACAGCGGCGCCTTGGGCGGGCGGATGTCGAGGTCGTGCCGCTTCACTTGGTTGAGGTCGCCGATGATGGTGCGGGCGATGCCGAGCGCGTGGGCATCATTCTCCGCCACATGGTCGGCGACGCCGGAGACGCGGGTGTGCACGTCCGCCCCGCCCAGCTCCTCGGCTGTGACCACCTCGCCGGTGGCGGCCTTCACCAGAGGCGGGCCGGCGAGGAAGATGGTGGCCTGGTTCTTCACCATGATGGACTGGTCCGCCATGGCCGGCACATAAGCGCCGCCGGCGGTGCAGGAGCCCATGACCACCGCCACCTGGGCGATGCCCTCGGCCGACATATTGGCTTGGTTGAAGAAGATGCGGCCGAAATGCTCGCGGTCGGGAAACACTTCGTCCTGGTTCGGCAGGTTCGCGCCGCCGCTGTCCACCAGATAGACGCAGGGCAAATGATTTTCCCGCGCGATCGCCTGGGCGCGCAGATGCTTCTTCACCGTCATGGGGAAATAGGTGCCGCCCTTCACCGTCGCATCATTGGCGACGATCATGCATTCGCGGCCGGACACGCGCCCGATACCGGTGATGATGCCGGCGGCCGGGACATCGCCGCCATACATATCGTAGGCGGCGAGCTGGGAGAGCTCCAGGAACGGCGAGCCGGTGTCGAGCAGGGTGCGGATGCGGTCGCGCGGCAGCAGCTTGCCCCGCTTGAGATGGCGCTCGCGGGCGACTTCCCCGCCGCCCTGGGCGATGCGCTCCACCTTTTCGCGCAGGTCGCTGACGCTTGAGAACAGCGCCGCGCGGTTGCGGTGATAGGCTTCGGAGCGGCGGTCCACCGCATCCTCGATGATCGCCATGCGGCCTCACCCCTGAGTGTCGATTGCGGAAGAAGGAACGCCCCGAACGCCCCGCCGAAAAGGCGGGCGGAACCTCGACGCGTCATCCTCCCGTGCCGCTTCGTGTCGGCTTAGAAACGATCGTACGTTTTTTTATGAGAACCGCAAGGGCAAATCAGGCCCGCGCCTTGCGCTTGGCGCGGGGCGGCGGGGCCTCCGCCGGAAGGGGCGGCGCTTCAAGGGCGACGGGGGGCGCCAGCGGCGCGCCCGACGCAACGCCCTGGGTGACGAGGTCGCCATAGATGCCCACCAGATCGTCCTGGCTCAGCCGCCCATCGGGCCGGTACCACATGCAGATCCCGGTGAGCATGGAGATGATGGCGTAGGTGGAGACCCTCGGCTCGCTGACCCGGAAGGCGCCCTGCGCGGCGCCCTCGCGCAGGATTTGTTCCAGGAGCCCCTCGTAATTGCGCCGCATCTCGACGACAACGGCGCGATGCTCGTCGTCCAGCGAGCGGATTTCCATATTGGCGATGAAGACATGGGCGCGCCGCGTCATGTGATAGCGCAGATGAAAACCGGTAAAGGCCCGCAGGCGTTCCAGCGGAGCGTCCAGCCCTTCGAGAGCCTCTTGCGCCCGGGCGGTCAGATCTTCCATGTGATCGCGCACGATGTCG
>NCHM01000037.1 GCA_002257205.1 Rhizobiales bacterium 24-66-13
TGGTGATGCAGGATGTCTCCGAGCATTTCCGCGGCTCGAACTTCAAGGTGTTCGCGCGCATGCTCGAAGACCCGAAGAACCAGGTGTGGGCGATCCCTGGCCCCACCGGCGGCAGCCGCGCCTTCTGCGACCGCATGAACTCGTGGGCGCAGGGCGAGGGCCAGCCGGGGCTCGGCTATATCATGTGGCGTGAGGGCGGGGAGGGCGCCGGCCCGCTCGCCAACAATATCGGCCCGGAGCGCACCGAGGCGATCCGCCAGGCCCTCGGCCTCAAGGCGGGCGATGCCGCTTTCTTCGTCGCCGGCGACCCCTCCAAATTCTACAAGTTCGCCGGCCTTGCCCGCACCAAGGTGGGCGAGGAACTGAACCTCGTGGATACCGAGCGGTTCGAGCTGGCCTGGATCGTCGATTTCCCGTTCTACGAATGGTCCGACGAGGAGAAGAAGGTCGACTTCTCCCACAACCCCTTCTCCATGCCCCAGGGCGGCCTCGAGGCGCTCCAGGGTCAGGACCCGCTGACCATCAAGGCGTTCCAGTACGACATCGCCTGCAACGGCTATGAAATCGCCTCCGGCGGCATCCGCAACCATCGCCCCGAGGCGATGCTGAAGGCGTTCGAGATCGCCGGCTATGACGAGGAGACGGTGGTGGAGCGGTTCGGCGGCATGTACCGCGCGTTCCAATATGGCGCGCCGCCCCATGGTGGCATGGCGGCGGGCATCGACCGCATCGTGATGCTGCTGTGCGGCGCCTCGAACCTGCGCGAGATTTCGCTGTTCCCCATGAACCAGCGCGCCGAAGACCTGCTCATGGGCTCGCCCGCCGAGGTGACGCCCAAGCAGCTGAAGGAACTGCACATCCGCCTCAACCTGCCGCAGAAATAAGCGCGGCTGACAGGCCCCGAAACGAAGCGAACGCCCTCCGCGCGGAGGGCGTTCGTGTGTCAGGGGCCGGCGACGAGGTCCAGCGAGAGCTGGCGCGCCGTGGCAAGGGGGTCGTCGTCCTGGACGAGATCCACCAGCTTCACATCGCCCGTGGGGGTCAGCGTGAGGGTGAGCGTTTTCGGCGTCTTGAGGAATTGCACCAGCGCCGCGCCGATGCGCTCGGCATTGGGAAAGTCGGCGCTGAGGTCGTGCGCCTGCTCCTGCACCGCCGTGATCAATGCGGCGCGCATCTGCTCGATATCGCCATTGGTCAGATCGACATAGGCGCGCAACGCGAGTTCGGCCGCTCCGAGATTGACGAGCACGAGCTTCACCGGGCCGAGCGCCGCCTGGTCCATGGCGCCGAGGGCAGTGGTGCCGTTTTCAAAGGCGGTCGGAGGGATATGGGTGAGCCGGGCGTCGAGCGACAGGCTGAAGGCGTCGTCCACCTGTGCGCTCGCGGGGCCGATCACGATCGCCTGCGTGCCCTGATCATAGCCCATGTCGAGCTTGAAGCTCAGCGACGCGCTGGTCATGCCGGCCGCGACCAGAAGGTTGAACGGGGCTCCGTCGGCTTCCGTGATCGGACCGGTGATTTCCCGCGCCTGCAGTTTGAAGCGGGTCGGGAGGGCGCCGATGAACTGGTCCCAAGAGACGGCGAAGCGGCCGACGGAAAAAGTGCCGCCCAGCTCCGGCTGCGGCACCGTGAGATCCGCGAACTCGAAGCCGTCCAGGACGTGGAACAGGGCCAACACCGAGTCAGCCGAGGGATCGGTGCCTTCGCTCGCGGTCTTCGGCGCCAGATCCATCATGGCGACGAGCGAAAGGCCGTTCAATGTGGCGTTGCCGAGGGCGATCACGGAGGCATCCGCGCCATGATTGATGAGGCCGTCAATCCGCATGCGCTCGAGCTTGCCGGCGGCGTAGCCGGTCATCGTGAGATTGGCGAGTTCCAGCTTGCCGCTGGCTGCGGAAAGGGATGCGTTGCTCATGGAAATGCTGGAGAAGCCGACGCCCTTGAGCACATCGGACGTGAGCGCGATCAGCCGCGCCGATTCCTCCGTCGAGAGGGGATGGCCGGGCTGCGACAGCGCGCTCAGCGCGTCGATCTGGGCAAGGTTGAGCAGGCCGGGATCAAGGGCGACGCCCTCGGCGAGGAGGTCGCTCACCATCAATGTGGCGCCGCCGTCCTGGGTCAGCGAATAACTGCCCGCGGACGCGCGGCCATAGAGCGGCATATAGCCGGAGGGCGCCGGCTGGCCCTGGGGCTGAGTCTGCGTCAGCGCCAGCAGCGGCGCGGTGTCGACGGCGGTGATTTCTATCTGCTCCAGCGTACCGACGAAGCCCTGCGAAGCGCTCTGGGATCCGCTCTGCCCGTGCACCCCGATGCGGTCGAGGCTGACATGCGCGATGCGGCCCTGGCCGATGTTCTCGGCGAGGAAAGCGCCATAATCCACATTGAGGCTCCGCGCGTCGGTTCCGGGCGTCCGCGGCGTCGCAGCCACGGCGGCGAACTGGACCCGTGCCGTGGCGTGCGGCAGGCGGATGCGATCGGCGCGCATGGCGGCGAAATGCTGGAGCGTGGCGCGCAGCGTCGCCGCGCTCGTGGCGGCGACCGGCGGCAGGATGAAGGCGGCCGGGCCGGAATAGCCGGCGATCTCAACCAAAGGGGTCTCATAGGTGGTCTCGCCGTCCGCGCTCCTGGTGTGCACCTGCACGCCGTGCAGCGTCACCGAATCGGCGGTGATACGTGCGCCGGAGGGCGGGGCGAGGCCGTCGGCGGTCAGGCGGGCGATTTTGACGGTGCTGCTGCCGTCGGCGGCGGTAATGGTGATGTCGGCGACGCTCAAGGCCCGGTTCGGCAAGTCAAACGCGATCTCGCCATGGCTGGCCTGCGTACCGGAGTCCCGCAGGCTGGCGAAAATCTTCTCAACTTCCCCGCGTGCCTTTTCCTTGCTCCAGACGCTCAATCCGAAATAGCCACCAACCCCGAGAACGACCAGCGCCAAGGCGGCCAGGAGGGCCTTTTTCATGGGTGCACCCTTTTCAGTCTGCGGTTGCGGCCAGATCGGCGCGGCGACTTCGTGCGCTGCCGAAAAAGGTAGCGCTTACCCGTGACATCCCTGCTGCCGAGGGCTACCGTGCCGCCGGTTTTGAAACAAGCTATGTTTAAGAAGGGTCGGGAAGGGAATGGCGTCTAACATCTCAGATGATCTGCGCTCGGGAGCTCTGATTTATCATCGCCTGCCCCGGCCCGGAAAACTCGAAATCCAGGCCACCAAGCCCTTGGGCAACCAGCGCGATCTCGCGCTTGCCTATTCGCCTGGCGTCGCCGCCGCATGCATGGCCATCAAGGCCGATCCGCTTCAGGCCGCCGAGCTGACCATCCGCCAGAATCTGGTGGGCGTGGTGTCGAACGGCACCGCCGTGCTCGGGCTCGGCAATATCGGCCCGCTGGCGTCCAAGCCGGTGATGGAAGGCAAGGCGGTTCTGTTCAAGAAGTTCGCCGGCATCGATGTGTTCGACATCGAAATCGCCGCGAACGAGGTGGACCATATCGTCGAGACCGTGGCGGCCCTGGAGCCGACCTTCGGCGGCATCAACCTTGAGGACATCAAGGCGCCGGAATGCTTCGAGGTCGAAAAGCGCCTGCGTGAGCGCATGAAGATCCCGGTCTTCCATGACGACCAGCACGGCACGGCCATCATCGTCGGCGCGGCGGTGCGCAATGCGCTGGAGATCGGCAACCGGAAGATCGAGGATCTCAAGATCGTCGCCTCCGGTGCCGGCGCGGCCGCGCTCGCCTGCCTCAACCTGCTGGTGACGCTCGGCGCCAAGCGCGAGAACATCTGGGTTTGCGATATCGAGGGCGTGGTCTATGAAGGCCGCGAGACCCTCATGGATCCCTATAAGGCGATCTATGCGCAGAAGACCGACGCCCGCTCCCTCGGCGAGGTCATCGACGGCGCGCATATCTTCCTCGGCCTGTCCGCCGGCGGCGTGATGACCCAGGACATGGTCAAGCGCATGGCGGATCGCCCGCTGATCCTCGCGCTTGCCAATCCCAACCCGGAAATCATGCCGGAAGAGGCGCGCGCCGCTCGCCCCGATGCCATGATCTGCACCGGCCGGTCGGACTTCCCGAACCAGGTCAACAACGTCCTGTGCTTCCCCTACATCTTCCGCGGCGCGCTCGATGTCGGCGCCACCGACATCAACGCTGAAATGAAGATGGCGGCGGTGGAAGCCATTGCGGCGCTCGCCCGCGAGACCCCGTCCGACGTGGTGGCCCGCGCCTATGGCGGGGAAACCCGCTCGTTCGGGCCGGATTCGATCATTCCCTCGCCGTTCGATCCCCGCCTCATCCTGCGCATCGCGCCGGCGGTGGCGCGCGCGGCCATGGAAACCGGCATCGCCACCCGGCCGATCACCGACTTCGAGCTTTATGCGGACAAGCTGGATCAGTTCGTGTTCCGCTCCGGCTTCATCATGCGCCCGCTGTTCACCCGCGCGAAGCTGGACAAGAAGCGCGTGATCTATGCCGAGGGCGAGGATGAACGCGTGCTGCGCGCCGCGCAGGCGGTGGTGGAGGAAGGCATCGCCCGGCCGATCCTGGTGGCGCGGCCGAGCGTGCTCGAAACCCGTCTTCAGCGTTTCGGCCTGTCGATCCGTCCGGGCACCGATTTCGACCTGATCAATCCCGAGGATGATCCGCGCTATCGCGACTATGTGCGCACCTATGTGGAGATCGCCGGCCGCAAGGGCGTGACCCCGGATGCCGCCCGCACCCTGGTGCGGACCGACAATACGGTGATCGCCGCGCTCGCCGTGCAGCGGGGCGAGGCGGATGCCATGCTCTGCGGCATCGAGGGCCGCTTCAATCGCCGCCTGCGTCACGTGCGGGACATCATCGGCCTCGCGCCGGGCGTGCAGGAACTTGCCGCGCTCTCGCTGCTGATCACGCCCAAGGGCAATTTCTTCATCTGCGACACGCAGATCCAGAATGAGCCGACGGCCGCCGATCTCGCGGAAATGACCATTCTCGCCGCCGCCCACGTGCGGCGCTTCGGCCTTGAGCCGCGCATCGCGCTGCTGTCCCATTCCAATTTCGGTTCGCACGAAACCTCATGCGCCAAGCGCGTGCGCGGTGCGCTGCAACTGATCCTGCAACGGGACCCCTCGCTGGAAGTGGATGGCGAGATGCAGGCCGATGCGGCGCTGCTGGAGGATGTGCGCGAGCACGTGTTCCCCGGTTCGCGCCTCTCGGGCGCCGCCAACGTGCTGGTGATGCCCGATCTCGACGCAGCCGATATCGCCTACAACATGATCAAGGTGCTGGGCGATGCGCTGCCCGTGGGGCCGATCCTGATGGGCACCGCCAAGCCGGCGCACATCCTCGGCCCGTCGGTGACGGCCCGCGGCATCGTCAACATGACCGCCGTGGCGGTGGTGGAAGCCCAGGGCGCGCTGTGATGCTGGCGGCCTCGGTGTTCAGCCGAGGCCGCGGCATCGTTCGCGCGCGAGAGGCACGCTCGAAAGCGTGAAGGCCGCAAGGGCCGATCGACTGGGGGATGCGTGCGGATCGGATCGCTCTGCGAGTGGCGGAAAAGCAAACGGCCCGGCATTGCCGGGCCGTTTGCTTTTCAACGATGACGGGCTCGTATGGCCACCGTGTTTGTATGGTCACCAAGTTTGGGAGCTCACCATGTGTAGCGCAATCCGAGCGAGACGGCCTGGGCGGTCACATTGTCGCTGAGCTGGAGCTCGTATTGCGCAGACACCCGCAGATTGTCGTTCTGCTGGGCGGACAGACCGGCCGCAAGGACACCGATATTGTGCCCGATCCCCGTGCCCGTCACTGTGAACGGGGCGGCCGGAGCGCCGATGAGACCGGCTGTCGTCGCCACGTCGGTGTCGCCGAAATTGTAATAATAGCGCGCGCTGAGCTCGGGGCTGAGGGTGAAGGTCCCGGCATTGTACAGCGTGGAGAGCCGAGCGCCGACCGACGGCATGATGAGATCGAGGGTCTGCGATCCCACAATCAGCCCGGCTGAGCCGGCGGTGGTTTCAGTGAAGGCACCGCGCGTGAGGTGATACCAGTCGAAGCCTAAGCTGGGCTCGAAGGAGCCGGTGCCGAAAGCATAGACCCCGCCCGCCTTCGCCGAGAGCGATACATCATTGCCGTCCGACGAGCCGGTCGCCAGCCGCGAAAGGGTGCCGAAGGCGAGCAACCGGTTGGTGGAATAGTCCGCATAGGCATAGGCGAGCGTTGCGTCGAGGAAGAGATTGCCCTGCTGCAGCGAGCCATAGGCGGAAATCTGGTAGGTGTCGGCGCTGGCGTCGCCCGAATTGACGCCCTCGGTGCTGAAATTGCCATAGGCGAAGCTGACGCCGGCAAGTCCGGTGTCAAAGCTCTTATCGACGCCGATCAGCACGCCGACACCGGTCATGTCATAGCTGCCCGCGCCCGCGACATTGGCCGGGCCACCCAGCACCCGCGCCCATGCCGACACGCCGTTCGGTTCGCGATCTCCTCCGCCCGCTGTGCCACTTCCCGTCTGGTTCATCGCATATGAGGCGTCCGCCAGGGCACCGCCAAGGCCGGAATTGTCGGCGCCGACGGAGAATGCGCTTGTGCCGGCGGCTACGGTGCCGATGTCGCGTCCGGCCCTGCGGGCGGACATGCGATCCTCCAATGCGCGGGTGAACTGGCCGCGTTGGATGGCGCTCGACGTGAGAAGATTGCCGATGGAGACGCCCGACAGCTGATCCAGGGCATTGGCACCGGCGGCATTGGTGCCCGAGGTATCCAGGCCGTAAAAGACGTTGTCGAGGTCACCCTGGCTGACGGAAAGATAAGAGGCGTTGAGATGGGCGGCCACCGCGCGCTGGTTGGCGCTTACGGCCGGCGCGGCGAAGTTACGGGCGAAGGTGACCGCGACCGTGCCAGCCCCATAGTGCAGCGTTTCGGAGAGGAAGGGCGAGAGGTCGACGACCTCGTCATAGGCACCCGCCACTGTGCCGGTGGAGGTCGCAAAGGCGAGCGTCTGGGTGGTGAGCTTGTCGGTGGGATCGGTGACGATGCTGATGGCGCCATCCATGGTGAAATTGCCGGTCACCACGAGTTGGTCGCCACGACTCGCATCCACTTCCAGGCTGTAGATGCTGCTGTCGGTCAGGGTCAGGTCGCCGTCGATGGTGAGGGTACCGATGGAATTGCCCGGCGCGATGAGGCCTGCGGCAAGGATACCGCCGCCCTCGTTCTTCCGGCCGGTGATGATGGTGCCCGAACCACCCAGCACGGTGCCGCTTTGGGTCTCTATCCGATAGCTGATGTAAGGATTGGTGGTATTGACCTTCAGCGTCCCGCCGGCGAGTGAGGTGAGCTGACGCCCCACACCCTTCACGGCCTCGGTCATGCCGTCGGCAGAGGTGGCCATGGTCGAGCGGATATCCAGCACGCCGGCCCCGGTCTTGGTGAGGTTGCCGTCGCCGGAGAGCGTGTTGCCCGTAAGGGTCAGGGTCACATTGCGATCGGCGTCAAATGTGCCGCCGGCACCGGTGATGGTCACATTGCGCTGCATCGCGAAGCTATCGCTCGCGGAGATCGCGCCACCGCGCAAGGTCAGCAGTCCGGACCGGGCGCCGAGATTGGCGTCGGAGGAGACGCGCACGGTGCCCGCGTCGATACGCGTGCCGCCAGCATAGGTATTGGCACCGGCCAGGGTGAGGGTCGCTTCGCCCTGCTTGATGATCGATCCTGCACCGCCGATGGTGCCGGCAAAGGTGCGCGGACGCAGTTCGATATTTGCCACATAGGGCAGGGCGATGGTAACGGGCGCGCCGTATTCCAGCCAGTCCGTGTTCTGGGCGTACTGGGCAATCATTTCGTGGGCTTTTGTCGTGGGATGAAACTGATCCCAAAACAGATAGTCTCCGACGTTCGCAGCCGAGCATGCGCCTGCATATGCTCCGGTGTCCGCGTCAATGCAATTGTCTTTGGAGTTCTTAAAGCCATAGGCGGTCGGGTTGACCTGGACTTCCGCAAGAAAAGCTGCCGCATCCACGACGACTATGCGCGCGCTATTGTGGTTCGCCTGCGAAAATTCGTCGCCGAGTTTGTAGAGTTCAGATTTCAGGCTTCGATTTGTGTCCTTGACCGCATCGCTTAATTCCCGCCGGACGTTTGCTTCCAAGGACGAAAGTTTAGGCGTCGTGCTGACGTCAGCAACCGTCCACACATAATATGTGGCTCCACTTTGAGCGATATCTTTGCGGTCATCCATACTTTTCTGGATACTGCGCAATGCCACCGGAACGTTCTTTAAAATCGCGTTCTTTTCGGTGTTGAGATCATCTTTGTATCCAATTAAATTTTGAAAGCTTCCGTCTTCAATATATTGTCTGAAATTATTTCCTCCAATCGTAAGCGTAATCAGAGGCTTGGATCCGTAATCCGTTGCGGGATTATTGGGAGAAAAATAAAACGTTGTGTTTCCGAATAGTCCGAGGCCTCTTGAGACAACAAGTTTTCCGCCAGCTTTGTCTTTAAAATTAGTTACTTGTACTTCAAGATGGCGAATTATAACCAGGCGCTTATCATAATAATTGCCGGTTACCGCTCCGCCCCAGGCCAGATTTCGATCTTTGTTGTATTGAATATTATTCAATTTTGACAAATATTCGACCCATACTTCGCCATTAGAGAAATGGTTATTGTAGTAAAGGGGTCCTTTTGGATAGGGTGAAACCAATAGACCGCCGGTCCGCCCCACGTCGGTCAGGCTATCACCCAGGCTCCAAAGGCTGGTGTATTTCGGCGGCGCGGTTTGCGCGAGGGCTGTGCTGGAAAGCAAGGCAAGCGAAACGGCCGCAAGAAATGAGCGCATGGACCCCCCCGCAAGAAAATAGAATCCTGCCCGGCCGGTGGCCGGGGCTGAATGAAACAATGTCTAGGTTTGCAGAGGCGCTTGCGTTCTGAATTTGGTTGGTAGGCTGTGCGCGGGCTCCAAAATCTGAACACTATACATCAGTGTGAGCCCGTTTCCCGGCTATAGTGCCGGTATACCTCCTTAGGTAAAGGGAGATAATGACAGTCGTGTGAATTTATTCGAAAGTGAGGCGTGACTATCGCAATAGTGGAAAGATCAGGAAAGAATAGGTTCAGCCGTCCCAGCGGCGCGGGCGATAGAAGGTGTGCACGCCAATCCGGTCCAGCTTGCGCATTTCGCGCACCCAGCTCGGCCGCACCCAATAGGCGTGATAGTGGGTCGCTCGGCCGACGCTTGAAAGCCAGAGCTTGCCGTCCAGCATGTCGGAGGCGATCTGCTTGGCCTGCACCCACATGTCGGGCTCGCGGATCACGTCCTTCACATCGTCGCAGGCGAAGGTGAACTGGCAGGCGAGATGGCGGTGGGCGTTCTGATAGACAGTCTTACAGACGTCGTTGGGATAATAGCCCGAGAACACCCGGTTCATCACCACCTGGGCGACCGCGATCTGCCCGCGCTTGGGTTCGCCCCGGCTCTCGAAATAGATGGCTTCGGCCAGGCACTTTTCCGCCCGTGCGCGGGCCGGGCCGGCGAGGGCGAGGCGGGTCGCCGGGCTGGCGTCGCCGCTCATGAGGCCGCTGGCCTCTTCTTCTTCCTGCGGGGGAACCGGCGGCATCGGCGGCAGGGCCGAAGCGCTCGGCGGCAGCGCAGCATATTCGAAGGGAAGCGGGGGAAAGAGCGCGCCGCTCTGCCCGAACACTACCCGGATGTCGTGCACGATCGGCGTGTCCTGGGATGTCCGCATGCCTTGCGCCGTGCCCTCGCTGGCATCGAGCGAGAGGCCGGCTGCATCGGGGGCTTCCAGCTCGGCGTCGTCCTGTGCGCTGCCGGGCGGCGGCGGTTCGCCGAAGATCAGCGCCTGCGGCGGCTCGCTGGTGGTGTCGAACGCGCTCATGTCGGGGCCGAAGGTGGAGGGGACGTCCTCTTCGGCGGCGATGCTTTCCTCGTCCATCCCCGGCAAGGTCAGCACCTGGTCGAGCGCGAGTTCGAGATAGGCGCCGTCGGCATTGGGCGAGGGGCCGAACACCGCTGGGGCCTCTGCATCCTGGTCCCGCTCCGAGAGCAGGACAGCGGGATCGCTGGGCGGAAGCGCGCCGCCCAGCACCAGTGGCGGGGGATAGGCATAGGTGCTGTCGGCATTCGCGGGCACTGAGGCGGTGGAGGCCGCCGCGACCCGCACGCTCGCTTGCGGGGTGGCCGGATCCAGCGCGGCGGGGGCGAGCAGGGGTTCCCATTCCAGCGTCGCCACGCGCAGCGCGCGCACCGGCGCGGAGAGCAGGCCGCCCTGGGCGCGCTCGGCCGCCGCGCGGGACAGGAAGATGTCGGACGGCAGCATCTGCGGGCGCGCGGCCGTTGCGACAAGGCATCCGGCCAGAGCCAGAATGCACGCCGGCAGGCGCACGCCGAAATACCGAACCATGGGATCGCCCTCACAGGAAGCCAGCGAACGAACGCCGACGCCTGGAGAGAAAAATCACTTATCAACCTTACGAGCGGGTTAAGCGCGCCGCAAATGCCGCCTCGCGGCTGAACGGGCCGCTCGCCGCAACCGCCATTTTGCGGGAAAGGGCGAGCCCTTCGGTGCCGAATCGCAGGCGAATGGCCTCCTCCACCCAGCGCTGTTCCTGCTCCGCCCGCTGCGCCGCGAGTCGCCCGTCCAGCGCGAGATGCGCCTGATGGGCGGCAAGCGCCGCGTCGAACGCCTCCAGCCCTTCTCCGCTGGCGGCGGAGAGCCGAATGACCGGCACCGTCCATTGCGTCGGCAAGCCGCCCAGCGAGAGCGCCCCGCTGACATCGGCCGCCGCGCGCCGGGCGATATCGGCCATGTCGGCCTTGGTGACGACGATGATGTCGGGCAATTCCATCACCCCGGCCTTCATGAACTGAAGGCTGTCGCCCGAGGCCGGCTGGATGCACAGGACCACGCTGTCCGCCACCAGCCCGATATCGGCCTCCGACTGGCCGACGCCCACGGTCTCGACGATCACCAGATCGAACACGGCGCGCATCAGCACGACGGCGGCCACCGCATCGTCCGACAGTCCGCCGAGCCGGTCGCGCGCCGCCATGGAGCGCACGAATACGCCGCGATCCTCCGGGTCGGTCTGGATGCGCGCCCGATCCCCCAGCAACGCGCCGCCCGTGCGGCGCGAGGACGGATCCACCGCCAGCACCGCCACCGTGCGGCCCGCCGCGCGGGCCCGGCGCACGAGCGCGTTGGTGAGGGTGGATTTGCCAACGCCGGGCGGCCCGGTCAGGCCGAGGACGAGCGCCTTCGGCTCGCGGGCGGCGCGGTCCAGCAAAGCCACCAGGGACGGCTTGCCGCGCGCGGTTTCCACCGCCGCGAGCGCCATCGCCATCGCCCGCTTTCCACCGGCGCGCAGGGTGTCCAATTCGGGAATCTGGGGAATATGGGCAGACATGACGGGAAGTCTAAAGCATGCTTCCGGCCGGCAGAAACCTGGGGGCAAAATAAAAAGGCGCCGGCTTGCGCCGACGCCTTTCCACTGATCGGACACGTGCGGGGGAACGACCCGATCAATAGCTCTGTCACCGCCCAGGCAGGAGACATGCACCGGCAAACCCAGGGCCTGTCCCGCCCAATTGTCATGCAACGCACGGCTGCAACAAGTGGCAGGATTTGTTGAGTCTAACATACCAAGCTCAACATGAACGAGAGATGAGCAGGCTGCTCAGATCGAGTTCATTAGAGGTATTTTTGTAGCGATTAAGAGCTCTGTCCGACATTCGCCGCCCCGCACCTTGCTTCACCCCCTTGTTTTCATTCAAGGACAGGAGCGCTTCCTCCCTCTTCGGAACCAGAGGGGGCGGCGCCGCGCGTTCGCTTCTCTTCGCAGGATGGTCCGGATGCCCTTACAATCGCAGCGGGTATTAAACGTAATTGATCTGTTGAAATTATTCGGCGTTTTCCTGCGCCTCGGCCTGACCTGCTTTGGCGGCCCGATTGCCCATCTCGGCTATTTCCGCGCGGAATTCGTGGTGCGCCGCGCCTGGCTCACCGACAGCGCTTATGCCGATCTCGTCGCGCTCTGCCAGTTCCTGCCCGGTCCCGCCTCGAGCCAAGTCAGCATGGCGGTGGGGCTGATGCGTGCCGGCCTGCCGGGCCTGTGCCTCGCCTTCATCGGCTTCACCTTGCCCTCCGCCGTGCTCATGGTGACTTTCGCCCTGATGCTGGACCGGGTGGGCGGGCTCGGCGGCGCGGGCTGGGTGGCGGGCCTGAAGGCGGCGGCGGTCGCGGTCGTGTGCCATGCGGTGCTGGGCATGGCGCGCAGTCTTTGCATGGAAAAGCGCACCACCTCCATCGCCCTCTGCGCCGCCATCCTGGCGGTCTGCCTGCCGGGGAGTGGGGGGCAATTGCTGGCCATCGCGCTCGGGGCACTCGCGGGCTATGTCCTGCTCCATGCGGTGACCGGCGCGGCCGGCGATCCATTTCCCCCGCTCGGCATTTCGCGGCGCATGGCGGTCGGTGCCCTGGCGCTGTTCGCCGCCGGCCTGCTGCTCCTGCCGCTCGCCGCGCAGTTGTCGCAATCGGGTGGATGGGATCTGGCGGAGCGTTTCTTCCGCGCCGGATCGCTGGTGTTTGGCGGAGGCCACGTGGTGCTGCCGCTGCTGGACGCGGAGACCGTGGGCACCGGACTGGTGTCGAAGGACGCATTCCTCGCCGGCTATGGCGCGGCGCAGGCGATGCCGGGCCCGCTGTTCACCTTCGCCGCTTTCCTCGGCGCGGTGGCGCAGCGCCCGCCCTCGGGCATTACGGGCGCGAGCATCGCGCTGCTGGCGATCTTTGCCCCGTCCGCTTTGCTGGTGGTGGGCGCGGTGCCGTTCTGGGAGCGGCTGCGCGCCGCGCCAGCGGCCCGGTGCCTGCTGGCGGGGGTGAATGCCGCGGTGGTCGGCCTGCTGGGCGCGGCCCTGTGGACCGTGGTCCTGCCGGAGGGCGTCACCGGGCCCTATGCCTTTGCGCTGGCCGTGGCGTGCTATCTCGGGCTCGCAGTGTGGCAGATGCCGGCCTGGGCGGTGGTGGTGCTCGCCGCGGCAGCCGGTGCCCTCGTCCTGTAGGGATGCGGTCCGCGTCCGTTCCGCCGATTTCGCCGCGCGGCGCCCCTTGCGCCGAACCTCGGGCTTCGCCACCTTCATGTTTTTCCAGGACCGATCTCATGAGCGAAACCAATCCCTTCGGCGGCCGCATCACCCATCTCACACCTGCCGAGGTTAAGGCCGGCATGGAGGATGGCAGCATCCTCCTCTTGGATGTGCGCGAGCCTGACGAAATCCGCGCCGAGCGCATCCCGAATGCCGCGGTGATGCCGCTCTCCGCCTTCGATCCCTCCGCCTTGCCGGACGCGCAGGGAAAGAGAATCGTATTCTCCTGCCGCTCGGGCCAGCGGTCGCAACGCGCGGCGGCCATCGTGCAGGCGTCGGGCCTGCCGCTGGAAGAGCATATGCAGGGCGGGATTATCGGCTGGAAGCAGGCGGGCTTCCCCACCGAGCGGGGCTGAGCGAACGGCCGCGCCGGCCCTGCCTTCGGGTATCGCAGGCCGGCGCCGATGCGTCAGAAGCTACCGATCGCGGGCTGGGCGCGGGTAAACCGCAGGGACACGCGCGCCCCCCGCGCGCGCGGCTCGAAGGTGAGGTCCGCGCCGAGCTTGTTGGACATGGCGCGCACGATGCGGTTGCCTAGACCGTTCGATTGGGCCGCGATGTCGGGCGAAATGCCCGCCCCGTCGTCCTCCACCGCGAGCAGGATCTGGTCCCCCTCGCAGCGCAGCTCCACCCGCACCGGGCCCGAGCCGCCGGGATAGGCATATTTCGAGGCGTTGATCACCAGTTCGGTCACGATCACGCCGATGGCGACCGCGCGATCGGGGTCGATCTCGATCGGGTCCGCCTGGATGGAGAGGGTGACACCGAATTCGGCGTGTTTGGCGGAAACCTGGAGATCGTCGAGGAGGGAGGACAGATATTGGTCCGCCGCGACGGTCGTGACCTGGTCCGAGGTATAGAGCCGCCGATGCACCTGGGCCACCGCCGCGACCCGCCCCCGCGCCGCGTTCAGCGCCTCCTGAACTTCCACATTCTCCGTGGCGCCGGCCTGGACATGGAGCAGCGAGACGATGATCTGCAAGGAATTGCCGACCCTGTGATTCATTTCCCGCAGCAGCAGGGCGCGTTCGGCGGCGAGCGCTTCGAACCGGTCGCGCGCGGCGCGGATTTCCGCCTCGGCCGCCTCATGCGCCTTGCGCATCTTCACCGCGTCGAGCGCGGCCGCGATGGCCGAGCGCAGCAGCTCGATGAAATCCCCCTGGATTTCCTTCACCACATAATCGGTGGCGCCCGCCTTCAGCGCGGCGACGGCGATGCGGCTCTCCTGGGTGCCGGTGACATAGACCACGGGCGGGGGATCGGGCAGCGCGCGGATCGCGGCGAGGGTTTCCAGGCCGTCCTGTCCGGGCATGTAATGGTCGAGCGCCACCACATGGATGCCGCCCTGCGCCAGCCGGGCGAGGCCATCGGTGCCCGAGGTCGCGGTCTCCACAACATAGCCGAGCCGCCCCAGCTGGCGCTGCACGAGACGGCCGAGGCCGGGATCGTCGTCGACATAGAGCACCCGCACGGCGTCCGCCTGCGCGCCGTCCACGCGCGCGCCATCGACCTGCGCGGCGGCTTCGCGCGCACGCCTTGGGACCTCGTCGGGCTGCGCCGCTTCGGGCATCACTTGGCCTTTGGCACCTGGATGACGGAAAAGAACAGGCCCAACTGACGGATCGCGTTCGCGAAATTCTCGTAATTGACCGGCTTGGTCACATAGACGTTGGCACCGAGGTCATAGCAGCGCTGGATTTCCACCTTGTCGTCGGTGGTGGTGAGCACGACCACGGGCGACAGCCGCAGGTGCTCATTCTCCTTGATGCGCTTGAGAATATCCACCCCGGTCATGTCCGGCAGGTTGAGATCCAGCAGCACCAGCAGGGCGCGGCCGGCATTCTGGGCGGCGGTGCCGTCGGGTCCGAACAGGAAATTGACCGCGCTCGTGCCGTCGGTGAAGGGAAGAATCTCGTTCAGCACGCCGGCGCGGCGGATATTCTTCTCGATCAGACGGGCATGCCCCTCGTCATCCTCGATCATGATGATGGTGACGTGCTCAGTCATGCTTTCCCTCTTCGGCATTCTGTACCAGGCGACGCGGCAGCGTGACCTTGAAGGTCGTGCCCCGCCCGAGTTCCGAATCCATGATAATTGCTCCGCCCATTCGTCGCACCAAGGTGCGTACATGGGCAAGACCAATGCCTTCCCCCGGACGGTCCTGTGGCCCCGAGCGGCGGAACAATTCAAACACCCGGACCTTGTCGCGCGGATCGATGCCGCGCCCATTGTCGCTCACCAGATAGGTGATGTATCCGGGGGTCTCGCGGGCGGAAATCTCGATGCGGCCCGGCACGCCGGCGCGCAGATACTTCACTGCATTGTCGATCAGATTGGCGAAAATCTGCTCCAGCGCCAGGCGGTCGCTGACGATCGGCGGCAGCGGGCCGACCTTGAGGGTCGCGTCGCGCTCCAGCAATTGGTGCGCCATGGTGGCGCCGATAGTCTCCACCAGCGGCGCGACCTCCACGGGTACCGGATGAAACTCCGCGCGCCCCTGGCGCGACAGGTCGAGGATCGCCTTGATGAGCCGGTCCATCTTCGTGATGGAGGCCTTGATGAAGCCGAACGCCTCCTCGAAATCGCGCCCCAGCGCGGCATCGCCCGCCGCGTCCGTATCGTTCGCCTTTTCGCGCAAGGCGGCGAGGCGATCGAACAAATCGGTGCGCAGGGCTTCCAGCTCGCTGGTGAAGCCCATGATGTTCACCAGCGGCGAGCGCAGATCGTGGCTGACGATATAAGCGAAGCTCTGAATCTCATTATTGGCTTCCTGGAGATCGGCGGTGCGCTCCAGCACGCGCCGTTCCAGGCTCTGGTTCGCGTTCGCCACCTGCTTGTGCGCGTCGCGCAGGGCCTCGGTGTTGCGCTGGACCAAGTGCATGGACAGGCCGGCAAGCCCGATGATCGCGACCACGCCGACGAGATTCACCAGCAGCAGCCACAGGCTGGTCTGGTTGGACGAGGTGGTGCGCTGGGCGAGCAGCCGCTCTTCCTGGTCCTTCATGGCATCGATCTGGGTGGTGATCTCGCGCATGAGGGTCTCGCCGCGATCGGTGCGCACGATCTTGAGGGCGCCCGCCACATCGCCGGACTTGAACATCTCCACGGTCTGGCGCAGTTCCGCCAGCTTCTGGGCAACGTTCGGCTCAAGCGCCCCGAGTGCCTGCTGGCGCTCGGGATTGTCCGCCGTGGTGGCGCGAGCCTGCAACAGCGTGGGCGCGACCTGCGCAAGGGTCTCCTCGAAAAATTCCAGATAGCTGGTATCGCCCGTCAAAAGATAGCCGCGCTGCGCGCTCTCCGCGCGCCGCACCATGATCTGCACCTGGGAGAGCATGTTCTCCACCCGAAGCGTATGGCTGACCTGGGCTGAATCCTCCTTCGCCCGGTTCACCAGCCAGATGGAGGCGGCGCTGATCGCGATGAGAACCACGAAGCCGAGGGCCAGAACGGCCGACTGGCTCAACCCGCGGGACCGGCGCAGAGGTTCAAGAAGAGGCAGGGACGTCAAAGACCGGGTCTCCGTGTGAATGGGCGGCCCTCACACGCGCAGCGCGACGATGGAGGGGCACGCATCCTCCTGGACCGGGTGATCCAAGAATAGCGCGGCTATCCCTCTGGAAACAACGTTCGGCCAAGGAAGTTGCAGGCAGGTGGAAATAAAAGCCGAGCCACAGCTTGTAGGTTCCGCGCCGACGCGCTTGGATAAGCGCACGATCTCATTGCAAGTTGGAGTATCATGCAGCGTTCAGGAGCCGGCACCATTCCTCAAGATGCCACCGGGGCCGCCACGCTCGGCGAAGCCGACGCTTATGTCGAAGCCCACGGGGTGCCCGACATCGTCGAAGTGCTCCTGCCGGACACCAGCGGCGTGCTGCGCGGCAAATGGCTGCCCGGCCATGCGCTGTCCAAGGTCTGGGA
>NCHM01000628.1 GCA_002257205.1 Rhizobiales bacterium 24-66-13
TCGCCGTGGGTGACGGTGAGGTTCACGTTCTTCAGCGCGTGATAGGTGCCGTAGTGTTTTTCCACGGCTTCCATGCGGATCATCACCGGCCCGCTCTGCTTGGAGGGCGCGGCCACGATGCCGAGGTCTGGGCTCTGGCCTTCGCTGTGGCCGTGGCTTTGGCCTTCATGGGCGGTGTTCATGACGAAGTCTCCGAACGGCGGTGCGAAACGTCGGTGCCAGGTTGGGAAAGGGGCCACGGGCGCGCGGCGTCCATGGCCCCTGATCGAGGCGATCAGAAGGTGGGCATCGCCGGAAGCGGGGTCTTGAACCACTTCTGGTTGATGGCGTCGAGCTCGCCGTTATTCTTCACGAAATAGAGGAACGTATTGATCCACTGAAGAAAGTCCGTGGAGCCCCGGCGCACGGTGATGCCGTTGTATTGGCTGCGCAGGACGATCTTGCGCTCGATGCCCATGTCCGGGTTCGCCTCGGCGAGCTGCACGCCGATGAGATTGTTGGCGCCGAGCAGATCCACCTGGCCGGAGATGAAGGCCTGGGCGGCGGTGGCATCGTCGTCGAAGCGCATGATGGTGGCGCCCTTGGGCACGGAGGCCGTCAGCGCGGTATCCTGGGTGGAGGCGCGTGCCACCGCGATCTTCTTGCCGACCGTCTGGTCCAGCGTCTTCACGTCCAGCTTCTTGGGGCCGATCAGCTGGATCTCGATGGTGGAATAGGGGATCGAGAACTGCACCTGCTTGGCGCGCTCGGGCGTGATGCCGAAGGTCGCCACCAGCACGTCGACCTTATTGGTCAGCAGATAAGGGATGCGGTTCGGGCCGGTGACCGGCACGATCTCGACTTCGACGCCGAGATACTTGCCCATCAGCTTGGCCACGTCCGCGTCATAGCCTTCCGGCTTGCCCTCGGTGTTGAGCAGGCCGAACGGCGGAAGGTCCACCAGCATGCCGACCTGGAGCTTCTTCTTCGACAGGATGTCGTCGATGCTCTGGGCCGAGGCGCCGTGGGGCATTGCGGTCGCGGCGAGCGCCGTAAGGCCGAGGGCGGCGAAGGCGCGCCGCGTAAGGGTCAGGACGGATGTCAGGGACATGGGCTTTCCTCCGATTGGCCCCGTGCGGGGCAGGCGTGCCGATGAGGGGCGGCGAATTGGATCGATCTAGCTGCGTCCCGCTCCTCAGCGCGAGACGGTTCCGAACTTCTTCTCCAGATGGCGCGAATAGAGCGAGAGCGGCCAGCACAGGATGAAATAGATCACCGCCACCACGCCGAAGACCAGGAACGGGCGAAAGGTGGCGTTGTTCACGATCTGCCCGGCGCGGGTCAGCTCGACGAAGCCGATGATGGAGGCGAGCGAGGTGCTCTTCACCAGCAGCACCAGGAAGCCGACCGTGGGCGCCACCGCGATCTTCGCCGCCTGGGGCAGGATGATCTCCTTCATGCGGGTGAAATAATGCAGGCCGAGCGCGGTGGACGCCTCCCACTGGCCCTTTGGAATGGCCTGGATGCAGCCGCGCCAGATCTCGCCCAGGAAGGCCGCGCCGTTCAGCGTGAGGCCGATGGCCGCCGCCGCCAGCGGATCGATGTTGAGCCCGAGGAAAGTGGCGCCGAAGAACACCAGGAACAGCTGCATGAGCAGCGGCGTGCCCTGGAAGATCTGGATATAGCCGGCGGCGGTCGCCCGCAGCCAGGGCCAGGTCGAGGTGCGGGCGAACGCCACGAGAAGCCCGCCGGTCGCCCCGCCGACGAAGGCGATCAGCGAGAGCAGCAGCGTCCAGCGCACGGACGAGATGAGGAAGAGCAGTTCCGCGGAGGTGAATTGACGGATCATGGCATCCTCC
>NCHM01000629.1 GCA_002257205.1 Rhizobiales bacterium 24-66-13
GCTCGGCGCGCCTTCCGCCTTGGCGGGAACCTTCACCCAGGCTTCGCCATCCAGCACCAATTCGTCGCCCACCTTGCAGGTGCAGGCGAGGCGCGCGCGGCGTCGCTCGGGGATCAGCTCGGCCACTTCCACCCGCACCACCACCACGTCGCCGATCTTCACCGGGGCGCGGAAGTTCAGCGTCTGGGAAATATAGACCGCGCCCGGCCCCGGCAGGCGGGTGCCCAGCACCGCCGAGATCAGGCTCGCGGTATAGAGGCCATGGGCGATGCGGGTGCCGAACGGCGTCTTGGCGGCGAAATGCTCGGAGAGATGGATCGGATTGCGGTCGCCGGTCACTTCGGCGAACCCCACCACGTCCGTGGAGACGATGGTCTTGCGCAGCTCCTCCGACAGGCCGACGGTGAGGTCCTCGAAATACAGAACGCGCAACTCGGGCAGCATGAACGACTCCTTAGGTGCCTGGCGATGATGCCTGCGGGCGAGGGTCCCCTCGTGAGGTTGCCTCGTGAGGCTTGCCCTTCTTTCGGGGCGGGGCAGGCATAAGGGTCGCAAAGCGCGCGCGTTTCAAGCGCGACCATCGGGGGAGATGGGGCGCGGGCTGCCGAAGCCAGGCGCCACCGGCGCGGCCCTATCGGTTCAGCTCGAGGGCGGCAGCATCGGCGCGGGACGCCTTGCGGGTCCCGCGCCGAAACATTCGGCTCACTTAGCGGCGAGGCGGCCAACGGTGAAGATCTGCACCCGGCGGTTGATCGCCGACGTGGGGTTCTTGGTGTCGAGCAGCACTTCCTCGCCCAGGCCGACCGCTTCCAGGCGGGAAGGATTGACGTTGAACGTGGTGGTCAGCGCGGTCACCACCGCATCGGCGCGGGCCTGGCTCAGTTTGAGGTTGAGCTCGCGCGAGCCGGTCACGTCCGTGTTGCCGGTCACGATGAACTTGTAACCGTGCAGGATCGGGTTGTGCATCGCATCGGCGATGGAGCCGAGCGTCCGGTAGGACGAGGGTTCGATGATCGCCGAATTCAGGCGGAACTGAATCTGCACGTTGATCTGCGGCAGCTTGTCCAGGTGCAGCGCGAGCGAGGGCCGGGTGAGGGCCTCGCCAGGATACTGCACCATGTGGGCCTGGACCTGGTCGCGCATCTGCTGCGCGGTGATCACGGGCGCGGTGTCAGTCAGGCCCTGGAGGCCCTGGAGGACCTGGCTGTTGTTCAGCGTGGTCTGCGCGAACACGGGAACCGCGGCACAGGTGAGCGCTGCCGCCAGCGCGAAACGGATCAGAGGCGACGTCATGGGGGTCGTCCTTGTTCAAGCGAGTGCGGGATTGCGGACGATCACCGATAGCCGGCGTCGGTAATAGCCTGGTTGCAGGCACCGGAGACCACCTTGGTCGCCTCCAACAGGCACGACAGAAGGTTGCCGTCCTGCGGGATCATGCCCGGGCACAAGCGCGCGGCATCCGCGTTGCACACCTTGATGATCGAGTCCTGCGCCGCGTCGCGCTTGGCGATGGAGGCCTCAGCCGCCGCATAGTCCGCCTTGCACTGTGCGCTGACCTTGGTGATGTTCTTGTCCATGCAGGCGACCAGGGCGCCGTTGCCCAGATTGACGGTCGAGCAATATTTCTGAATGTCCTTGCCGCAGCTTTGAGCCAACAGGCCGGCTGCGTCCGCATAGCTCATGGTCTGCGCGCTAGCACCGCCAACGGAACCTGCCAGCAGCACAGCCGCCAGCATCACTCGAAAGCGCGTCATGATTCTTCCTCCCAGTGCCCCAAGGGGTGGACTCGGCTTATCAGAAGCCAAGGGTCCGCAACAGCGCAAGGGGCGATGATTTTGCGCCGATTTTTCTTCCTCACTGGTCGATATGTCTTGAGCAGGTCCGTGCGCTCCCGCTGCCACGGCGCCGAATGCCCCGCCACACGCCGGCCGGGCGTGCCCGCGTGAAAAGTTTCACTTCAGGAAATATGACTGACTCGTCAGTCATATTCTGGCATGATGCGGCATGTCCGATAGCGTGTCCCCCGCTCCCGTCCCTTCACACGCACCCGCCGCGAAACGTCGCCGGGCCGGCGCGGCGACCGGGCCCGGCCAGCGCGAGGCGCGGCAGGCGGCGATCCTGGCGGCGGCGCTCGCCAAATTCACTGAGCATGGCTATGCCGCCACCCGCCTGGAGGATGTGGCCCGCGCCGCCGGGGTCGCGAAAGGCACGCTCTATCTCTATTTCCCCGACAAGCAGGCGCTGTTCGAGGCGGTGGTGAAGGATACGGTGGCGCCGGCGCTCAGCGATGCCGCCGCCTTGCTGCCCGCCTACCAGGGCACGACGCGCGAGCTGCTGCACGCGATGTCCGAGATATTGATCTCGCGCATCGTCGAGGGGCCGGCGCGGGGTATCTTGCTGCTGATGATCGCGGAAGGCCCGCGCTTTCCCGAGCTTGCGGCGTTCCATCATCGCGAGGTGGTCGCGCGAGGGATGGCGCTGATCCGCGCCATCGCCGAGCGCGGGCTTGCCCGTGGCGAGATCACCTCCGATGCCGCCGTCCGTTTCCCGCAGATCGTGATCGCTCCCGCCATGACATCGCTGGTCTGGAAC
>NCHM01000630.1 GCA_002257205.1 Rhizobiales bacterium 24-66-13
TTGCCCACCGTGTGGCCCTGCGCGGCGAGGAAAGTGTTGGCCATGCCGCCGGCGATCACCAGCACGTCCACCTTGCGGCAGAGATTGCCCAGCAATTCCAGCTTGGTGGAGACCTTGGCGCCGCCCACCACCGCGAGCACGGGGCGTTCGGGGGCTTCCAGCGCCTTGGTGAGGGCCTCGATCTCGCTCTGCATGGCGCGGCCGGCATAGGCCGGCAGCTTGTGGGCCAGGCCCTCGGTGGAGGCGTGGGAGCGATGGGCGGTGGAGAAGCTGTCGTTCACATAGAGATCGCCCAGCTTGGCGAGGGCGCCGATGAAATCGGCCGCGTTCTTTTCCTCGCCGGCATGGAAGCGGGTGTTTTCCAGCACCAGCACGCCGCCCGCCGGCAGGCTGGCGACGGCGTCCTCCGCCTCCGGGCCGACGCAGTCGTGCACGAAGCCCACCGCCGCGCCGAGCCGCTGGCGCACCGCCGGCATGACGGCGCCGAGGGACTGGCTCTCGTCGCGGCCCTTGGGACGGCCGAAATGGGAGAGCAGGATCGCCCGCCCGCCGCCGCGGGTGATATCCTGCACCGTCGGCATGATGGCCTGGATGCGGGTGTCGTCGGTGACCCGGTCCCCATCCATGGGGACGTTGAGATCGACCCGGACCAGCACGGTCTTTCCGGCCAGGTCCGCATCGTCCAGCGTGCGGAAGGCGGTGATGTCGGCGTCGGCGATGGCGGTCATGATGATGCCTCCCTCAGCCGCCGCTCAGCCCAGCTTTCCCAACGCCACCGCCGTATCCGCCATGCGGTTCGAGAAGCCCCACTCATTGTCGTACCAGGAGAGAATGCGCACCAGCGTGCCGTCCATCACCTTGGTCTGGTCCATATGGAAGGTGGACGAATGGGGATCGTGGTTGAAGTCGATGGAGACGTTGGGGGCCAGCGTATAGTTCAGCACGCCCTTCAGCTCGTTCTCGGCGGCGCGCTTGATGGCCTCGTTGATCTCGGCCACCGTGGTCGCGCGCTTGGCGACGAACTTCAGGTCGATCACCGAGACGTTCGGGGTCGGCACGCGGATCGAGACGCCGTCCAGCTTGCCGTTCAGCTCCGGCAGCACCAGGCCCACCGCCTTGGCGGCGCCGGTGGAGGTCGGGATCATGGAGAGCGCGGCGGCGCGGGCGCGGTACAGGTCCTTGTGCACCTGGTCCAGCGAGGGTTGGTCGTTGGTATAGGAGTGCACCGTGGTCATGAAGCCGTGCTGGATGCCGACGGCGTCGTTCAGCACCTTCGCCACCGGGGCGAGGCAATTGGTGGTGCAGGAGGCGTTGGAGACCACGAAATGCTCGGCGGTGAGCTTCTCGTGGTTGACGCCATAGACCACCGTGATGTCGGCGCCTTCGGCCGGGGCCGAGACCAGCACGCGCCTGGCGCCGGCGGTCAGATGGGCCGAGGCCTTTTCCTTGCTGGCGAAGATGCCGGTGCATTCGAGCGCGATGTCGACGCCCAGCTCCTTGTGGGGCAGCTGCGCGGGATCGCGCACGGCGGTCACCTTGATCTTGCCCTGGCCGCAATCGATCGTGTCGCCATCCACCACCACCTGGGCGGGGAAGCGGCCGTGCACGCTGTCGAAGCGCAGCAGATGGGCGTTGGTTTCCACCGGGGCGAGGTCGTTGATGGCGACGACCTGGATGTCGGTGCGGCCCGATTCGATGATGGCGCGCAGCACGTTGCGCCCGATACGACCGAAACCGTTGATGGCCACCTTCACCGTCATGTCATCCTCCATTGGCCGACCCTTCAGGCCGAGGCCATATCTTGACCATTCAAGACGCCGCGCCCGCGCGCCGCG
>NCHM01000631.1 GCA_002257205.1 Rhizobiales bacterium 24-66-13
GAAGCCTCTGGCGCCTACCCGATATCAATCGGGTATAAAGCAAGGTCCCAGGAGCCGGAGCCGCCCGAGTTCGGGCTCGGCTTATAGGCGGCGAAGGGCTGCGCGTCAACGCCCTTGGGCCGGTTGCCCAGCACTGTCCCCGTTTGCCGAGGCCAGATCCGCGGCGCTTTCCTGAGCGCTGGCGCGGTCCGGCGCGCCCTCCCCCGTCGGGTCCGGGACCGCCGGCGCGGATCCGTCCTCGGGCGGCGTCTCGGCCTGAACCGTGGGATTTTCCCCAACGCCGGCAAGGGAAGACGCCGATTCCGGCGCCGCCGGGCCTCCGGGCAGCGGGCCGATGCTGGACGGCGCATCGCCGCTGCCGTCGCGCAGCACATAAGCGAGCATGCCGCGCGCGACTTCCCGTTCGCCCATGATGATAAAGCCCGCCCCGCCCTGGCGCAGATGCTCCACCTCCGCATCGGAATGCGCGCGGGCAATGATTTCGAGCCCAGGATTGAGCGCCCGCGCCTTGCGCAGCACGCTCGCGGCCTCGAAGCCGTCGGGAATCGCCAGAATCAGCCGCTGGGCGCCGGGCAGATTCGCCGCCGCCAGCGCTTCCGGCGCGGCGGCATTGGCCGGCAGCACCTCGATGTTCGCGCGGCGCAGCGATTCCACCGCGTCGCCGCCATCCTCGATCACCAGGAACGGAATGCCGCCGCCGCGCAAGCCCTCGGCGATCAGCCGGCCCACGCGCCCATAGCCGACCAGCACCGTATGCCCGCTCTGAAGCGTCGGCACGAGCGCCGCCGGCTGCTCCTTGGCCTGGCGCTCCACCGCCGGCTCGGCGGTCTTGCGCGTCAGGCGCGGCCGTAGCCGGTCCAGGGCCATGAAGAAGAACGGATTGATGAGGATAGAGAGGATCGCCGCCGCCAGGATCAGGTCGCGCCCGGCGGCCGGCATCAGCCCGAGGTCGACGCCGAGCGCGGCGAGGATGAAGGAAAATTCGCCGATCTGCGCAAGGCTCGCGGAAATCGTCAGGGCGGTGAGCTTCTCATAGCCGAACACCCGCACGATCATATAGGCCGCCACCGACTTGCCGATGATGATGACCAGCAAGGTGCCGAGCAATTCGAGCGGCTCGCGCAACAGGATCGTCGGGTCCACCAGCATGCCGACGGAGACGAAGAACAGCACCGCGAACGCATCGCGCAGCGGCAGGGTTTCCTCGGCGGCGCGATGGGACAGCGGCGATTCGCTCAGGACCATGCCGGCGAAAAAGGCACCGAGCGCGAACGACACGCCGAACAGCAGGGCCGAGCCATAGGCGACGCCCAGCGCGATCGCCAGCACCGCGAGGCGGAACAGTTCGCGCGATCCGGTGTGGGCCACCCACTGCATGATCCACGGAATGACCCTGCGTCCCACCACCAGCATGAGAACCACGAACGCCGCGACCTTGCCGATGGTCAGGCCGAGCGTGTATTCGATGTTGGAGGAGCCGAAGAGCGCCAGCGCCTCGCTGTTCGCCACGCTGCGCCCGCCGAGCGCGCCGGACATGGCCGGCAGCAGCACCAGCGCCAGGACCATGGCGAGGTCCTCGACGATCAGCCAGCCGACCGCGATTCGCCCCTGCTCGCTCTCCAGCAGGCGGCGTTCCTGGAGCGCCCGCAGCAGCACCACGGTGCTGGCGACCGACAAGGCGAGGCCGAACACCAGCCCGCCGCCGAGGCTCCAGCCCATCAGGTGCGCCAGCCCCATGCCGAGAATGGTCGCCACCGCGATCTGCACCACCGCGCCGGGAATGGCGATGGCCTTCACCGACAGCAGGTCCTTCAGCGAAAAATGCAGGCCGACG
>NCHM01000632.1 GCA_002257205.1 Rhizobiales bacterium 24-66-13
CGCGGGCGGGAAATGAATTGACGGGCCTCGGCGCCGGTGCCCCGCCCGGCCCTGGCCGCGACGAGGCCCGTCTTGCCCCAGGTGCGGGTTTGGGCGCGCGGTCCCAGGGCAATCCTTAAAGAATGCGAGCCGCCCCGCGAGCGGCCCGATTTGCGCCAAGGCTCAGTGCGCCACCGCCTTTGCGGAGGCGAGATCGGCAGCGGTCAGGGGCGGGCAGGACAGATGCCCGCCGAGACCGGCGACGGCGGCGCGCTGGCGCACCAGGGCCAGCACCACGTCGAGGGTGGGGGTCGGCACATCCACCAGGCGCCCCATTTCCTGCACCACGGTCACCAGGGGGTCGATTTCCATCGGCCGGTCACGCTCCAGATCCTGGAGCATGGAGGTCTTGTGCGCCCCCACGGCGCCGGCGCCATTGATGCGGCGCTCCACATCCACGCGGAAATTCACGCCGAGCCGGTTGGCGATGGTCTGCGCCTCGATCATCATCGAACGGGCAACAGCGCGGGTATCGGGATCGGAGGCGATCACGTCCAGCGTCGCATGGGTCAGGGCGCTGATGGGATTGAAGCAGAGATTGCCCCACAGCTTGAGCCATAGTTCGTCGCGGATATTGTCCAGCACCGGCGCGCGCAGGCCGGCCTTGCCCATCATCTCGCTGAGGCGCTCGACGCGGGCGCTCTTCTCGCCCGAAGGCTCGCCGATCGGGAATTTGTCGCCATAGACGTGCTGGATGACGCCCGGAGCGACCACCTCGGTCGCCGGATAGACGATGCAGCCGATGGCCCGCTCGGGGCGCAGCACGTCCCACTGCTTTCCACCCGGATCGATGCTTTCCAGCGTGCGGCCTTCCAAGGCGCCGCCGGACTTGTAGAAATACCAATAGGGTACGCCGTTCACGGCGGTGACGACGCTGGTGTCATTGCCCAGCAGCGGCCGCATGCGATCCACCACGCTCGGCACCGAATGGGCCTTGAGGGCGATGAAGACATAATCCTGCGGGCCAAGTTCGGCCGGATCGTCGGTGGCACGCACCTTGGCGACACGCTCCTCGCCGTTGATGAGCAGCTTGACCCCGTTCTGCTGCATCGCTTCCAGATGCCCGCCCCGCGCCACGAGGCTGACATCGGCGCCGGCCAGCGACAGCTGCACGCCCAGATACCCGCCGATGGCCCCCGCCCCGTAAATGCAAACCTTCATGGCGTTGCCTCCCATGCCCCGAGCTTCCCGCTCGAATGCCGTATAATGTATACCAGAAAACCAGACGACCGGTGCCGTCGTCAAATCCTATTTCATGATATTCGTGAGAAATCTTTCCAGAATGTGGAAAATTGTCACAGCGGCTCGCCGCACCCCCGTTTCGCTGTAAGGTGCGGCCCGCCGGCTTCCGTCACGGAGCCATGAATTGGGCGAAACCACCCATGCCAGATACCGAGATCCTGCCCCGCCGCCGCGGCCGCCCCGCCTCCACCGCCCCGGACGCGGGCGGAGAAGTGCAGTCGCTGGATCGCGCGGTGGCCCTGCTGCGCGTGCTTGCGGACGCTGACGGGATGAGCCTGTCGGATATCGCCAAGAAGGCGGACCTGCCGGCTTCCACCGTGCATCGCCTGCTGGCGACCTTGCAGAAGCGCCAGCTGGTGAACCATGACCATGAGAACGGCCTATGGACGGTGGGCCTCGGCCTGTTCCGCATCGGCGCGGCGTACCTGCGCATCCGCAAGCTGCCGGATATCGGCCGCCCGGTGATCCGGCGCCTGCTGCACGAGACCGACGAGACGGTGAATCTCGCCATGTTCGACGGCAACGAACTGGTGGTGGTGGCCCAGG
>NCHM01000633.1 GCA_002257205.1 Rhizobiales bacterium 24-66-13
CAGCGCGGTGTCGATGCGCACGCGCACGGTGTCATAGATGTGGTCCGCCTCGCGCGCCCGGCTCGCCTGCCAGTGGAAGGAGAAGCCGAGGATGAGCAGCACCGCGCCGGTGGTGGTGAACAGCGTCACCGTCAGCGTGGTGCTCTCCGACCAGGTGGCGAGCGCCCGCGCCATGGGCTGCATATAGATGATCTGGCCGAGCGGCGGGTTGAGGTTGCGCACGGTGGCGAGCGCACTGTCCTCCCCGAACGGGATTTCCAGCACGCCGGCGCGCTCGGCGAAGACCGTGAGCGGCTGGGAGGGATCGAGCACGTCGGCCAGCGTCGCCGCCGGCGGCAGGCCCTGCGGCGCCGAGGCGAGGATGCGGCCCTGGGGATCGGTCACATAAATGCGGCGTCCGCCCAGCGTCGCGCGGGGCGGAAGGGATTCCTGCAAGGCCTGGCTGATGCGCGCAAGATTGCCGCCCAGGCGCTGGCTCAGCCCCTCGGCTGTCGCGAGCGCGAGCAGGCTGAGGTCGTCCTTGGCGTTGTCGATCACCGCCTGTCGGTGGCTGTGCACTTGCACAACGGCGCCGATGCCGATGACGAGAAGGAAGGTGATGATCAGCGCCGGGACGATCCGGCGCAGAAAAGGCTCGGCTTCGAGAAGCCGCTGGTAGGCGGGTCGTGCTACGGATTTTGCCAATCCACCTATGGCATGACCGCGCACACCGACGCTCTCAGCGTTGGCGCGTGCCATCGCCGGCCCCTCCTCCGGTGTCCGGTCTCAGGGCGGCCACGCCCTTCGACCTATCGTCCTCACAAGACTTGGAGGGACGTGCCGCATCTCTCCGAATCGGGGTCGATTGGACTCGAATCGGGGGGGTGTTGTCTAGAGTCCGGGAGAGTCAAGACCGCAAAAATTCACGCACTTCGCGGGTTATTTTACCGTTGTGGGATCCGCTGCGGCATCGCTCAAGCTGCATCGAGGGTGCGGGCCTCGCTTTGCCGTGCCGCCAGCGTCAGCGCGGGCGATTCAACCGGGCGCATCCATCGCGCATAGACTTCAACCATAAAGTCCACGAACACCCGCACCTTCAGGTCCTGCGTCGCGCGGGCCGGGAACAGGGCGACCGTCTCCAGCGGTTCGCGGCGCTGCCAATCCGGAAGCACCACCTCCAATTCCCCGGCGTCGATGCGCCGGCGGGCGAGGCAGCGTGACATCATCAGGATCCCGGCGCCGCCTAAGGTCTGCCGTAGGGCCATGATTGCATCATTGGTGACGAGGGCGGGCTGAATCTGCAGGTCCAGCGGACCACCAGGCCCGTCGAGCTCCCAATGCAGCGGCCCAGGACGGTAGCGCACCGCCACTAGGTCGTGCAGGCCGAGCTCGCTCGGATGGGAGGGGCGGCCCTTGCGGTCGAGATAGGCCGGGCTTGCGAGCAGGCTCAGCGTCTGCAATCCCAATGAGCGCACATGATAGCTGGAATCGCGCACCGGCCCAGGGCGCACCGCGACATCATAGCCGTGCTCGGAAAGGTCGAGCGGGTGGTTGTCGAGGGTCAGGTTGAGCTGCACCTTGGGATAGCGGGCGCGGAAGGTCGCGAGTTCCGGCTCCAGGATCAAAATGGCCGGCGCATAGGTGATGAGCACCTTCAGCGGGCCTTCCGGCTCCTTGGTGAGGGCACGGGCGCTGGCTTCGGCGCGGTCAAGTACCGCGATCGCGTCGACGCATTGGTTGTAATAGGCTTGCCCCGCCTCGCTCGGCCACACCCGGCGCGTGGTGCGGTGGAGCAATTGCACGCCGAGCCGGTCTTCCAGCGTCTTCAGCTTGCGGCTGACCGAGGTT
>NCHM01000038.1 GCA_002257205.1 Rhizobiales bacterium 24-66-13
AATCCACAGGGATCGGATGCTGGACATCCGGGCTACGGCGCCGTTCATGCTCCGTTCGCCCTTAGCGTACGATTTCGCACTGCTCTTGTTCCGACCCCAGAGCTGGACGATCTCCTCCTCATATTCCGGAAGGCGCCAGAATCTCCGAACGCAGGGGATCGTGTCCTCATCCGGCATCATGAGGCCGAACGGATCACCCGCCGCCACGGCAGCGAGTATGGCCGTATCGCTGTCGTGGTCGGGATCGATGGGTAGCCCAACGCCAAACCGCAGCCCGCCTTGATAGAGGCCGATCGCTCCTGAGCTTCTGAGCCTGAGGCGCCGCTGATGCACGGCGACGTCGCGGGTCTTCTGCAGGGAGACTAGAAGCTCGTTATCACGCAACGTTCGGTAGATGGGCTCCTTCCAGGCCTTGAAGCCTTCCTTATGCTGAAGCTCCTGATCCAGGATCGGGCGGACCTCTTTCAAGGCCTTCAGAAACGAATTCAGGCTCCACCGAAATTGATCCGCGAAGTGGTAGTTCCTCTCCATCTGGTGCAGCCAGTAGTGCGCCTCCCGGAGACGGTCGAGAGCGGATGATATATCGTCGAAGGCTACCATCGAGTTCTCTACTGCAGAGTAGGGTTATGTTACCGCTCCGAAAGCAGCTCGTCTCAGCGGGTGCCTAACCTTCAAGCCGTAGCGGTCGTCACGATACCGAAAAAGGGCGCCCCGTAGCGCCCCTTCTTCTCCCTCCGTGGGAGACTGGTGTGGTCGTCGCGAAATCTGCTTGCAACCCCGCGCACGGTTCCCAAGAGCGTCCGCGACGGCAGTTGACAAACCGGACGCGGTCGACCTGTACCCCGCGGGAGCAACAACAGCGTCGTGGATGAACGTGGCGTGTCAGCCAAGAGCCGGCACGAGAGCAAGGCCTACGGATTCGTCCTCGGGCTCGCCGGCACGGAGGATCGCCTCCACGTCGATCTCTGGGCCGCCCGACTCCCGTGTCTCCCATCCGCGGCTCTCGACAAGCACCGCCAGGGTCTCGTCGTCGACGCGGTCGAGCGCGGCAAACAGCTCCGTCAGATCGGGCTTGCCGGGGAGCCGATCGGTCAAACCCGAAATCAGCTCTGCGACGCGAACCTGCATGGTGCGGATCAAGATCTCTCGGCTCGCGCGCGGCCGCGCGATCGTATCGCCGACGATGTCTTTGATCGGCAGCACGCGCTCACCGCGCATCTGCACCATCGCCCGCCACGCCCGGTCCTGATGGCGGCTCTGGAGCTGGGCCATGACGCCTTCAAAGCCGGCGAAATCCGCCGACCGCAGCGGTGCCGCCGGATCGAGGCGGCTCAGGATCACCGCCAGTGCATAGGCCGACGAAAGACCCCGGTTCAATCCGCGGCCCGGCCAGAAGTGGGTCACGCCGGCAGCGTCGCCGATCAGGGCGCCGAACGCAGTCCGCTCGGATCCGATCGGGGTGAGCTGCGCGGTGAAGGCACCGCGGCGGCTCATCGAGAGGGGGAAGATGGTCACGGCGACAAGCGCCTCCTTCGGAACGCCGAAGAGCTCGAGCCCCTGCAACACGCGCGGCCACAGGAAGGAGTTCGGATCGCCGGCGGGCACGAACTGCGAGCCGCGGCCCGCACAATAGAAGCCCTCGCGAACGTCATCGGCCCGCCAGGTGACCTGGCAGGGGTTCGCTTGCAGGCACGGACGGAATTCGTACTCGCCGACGACCCGACCGCGAACCTCCGCCGCCTCTTCGTCCGTCAGCCTCATATAGAGCAGCCCGTCGCCGCCGATGCCGTTGAACAGATAGCGCTGCTGGGCGATCGTCATGATCACGCTCGACGCTTCAGACATCTGCGATTGCACCCGCAGTCCGAGGACGCTGTCGACCACCTGGCTGTCACGTAGCGAATAGGGCGTGTGGTCGGCGCGTCCGAACGCAGCGGTGAAGTGGTCCCGGACGCGCGAATTTGCGCCGTCCGCGATGACGACGAGGTCCCAGTCGTCGAGCGACAGCGCATTCGCTTCGATGCGTTTGGCGAGCAGCCGCAGTCCCTGCGTGCGCGCCAGCTCGAGCAAGCGATCTTCGAGATCGCGGATGCGCACGTTGCGCGGCAAGCCGCGCGACGCCGGCGATTCCCGGCTCAGCGGCCAGATCTCAGCGTAGCCGCCGGCCGGAAACATGGCGGAGCGAACCGGCTCCGGCAGACGATCGAAGACGAGAGACTGGATCGTCACGACCTGTTCGCGCCGGTTGACACGCTCACGGGAAGTCCGCCAGCGCACGCCTCCGCGGTCCTCGATCCAACGCGCGTCGGCGATGGTGAGGTCGACCTGCGCACCGCCGAGAGCGTGAAGCGAGGTAGCGAAGGCGAGACCGGCGGGGCCGCCCCCGACCACGAGGATCCGACGCCTGCGGCGCGGCGCCTGCGGCTCAATGCGGGCTGCCTCGCGACCGAAGAGGTTAGCCACGGAATTGGCAAAGTCGCGACCAAGATTGACGATCGTTTTCACTGCGAGCGCTCCTGCATCTGAACTGCTGGAGGCGACCCTGCACCTGGGAGGTCTTGAGCTGGACGCTGCTTTCTGAGGTTTTAGGGGGCTACTTGAAATTGAACTGCGGCCCACCAAAATTTTCCACTTCGGTGTGGGCAACCCGCGAACGATGCCGTCATCTCGCGTGCGAACGCCATTGGAGCAACGGGCATGGGCAGGAAAATGCGTACCGAAGATATCGGCGTCGCCGTCGGCAAAGCGCTTGGGTTCACCAAAGAGGCAATGCTCGCGGTCGCGGCCACCTCCGCTAAGGAGGGTGCGTCGCTCGATCAGCGGGCGCTTGCGCGCATCGCGAAGGGTGTTTCGAGCCCGCAGGCACAAACGCGGTTGTTCATTCTGCCGATCTCGGCGGAAATTCTGGGGCTCTCGCGAGAGGCGATCGCGCGAGAGATGTATTGGCGCGATACTTATGACCGCCTCAGCGAGGAGATCGGGAAAGGCAGCACGCCCGTCGCCCTTGAGGGTTTCCTGCTCCATCTTCTCGATATCGCAGAAGCCAGCGATGCGGCCGGCGCATGGAACCACGCCATGGCCTCGTACATGTTCGCCGACCTTCAGTGGGACGCAATGGAGTCTAAGGCCTTCGCCGGTTTGTTCGGGCGCCGCAAACGCGAGATCCGCCAGTCCTGCGTCAACCGCTTCAAGCTGGCGTACGACCGCTTCTCAGCCTTCGCCGCAAAGGTTCGCAGCGGGGCGTTCGGTCTGGAAGCCGGTCCGGCGGCGCTCATCGCCGCGCGCGCCGACTCGATGAAGGCGGTCGCCGCGGAGCAGTTATTCAGCCTCGCGCTGCTGAATGAGCAAGGCGCATGGAAGCTGACGATCAACGACGCTGGCCAGGCGTTCAGCGTCCGTCAGACCGCCGAACTGCTTCCGACCGACAAGGAGGTGGCCCGCTTCTCGTCGATCCTTCTCGACTTCCTGCCTGGGGACGGCTGGAAACGCCGGATCGACAATAACAACGCTGTTCTTTCGCTCGCGCTCGCCAGCGCGGCAGTCGAGGTCGATCCGATCAAGGCCAAAGCGGACTCCAGCCTCAAGCAGGCCTGCCTGGCGGCGATCGCCGCATTGCGCTTGCCCTGTGACGGCGAGCGTGTCGCCCTGGACACGCTGCCAACCTATCAGAGCGTCGTGAGGACGGGCCTCGTCGACCCGTCGGCCGGGAGCAGAGGGCTCAAGGCTGGACTCACGGTCGCGATCCTCGCGGGCTTGCTCTTCGGGGGGGCGCAATCGACCCTGAGGGTTCCCGCCGAGCCTGTCAGGGCGGTGGTTTCTCAGATCCAGGTTCGGATCGTGGATCAACCCGCAACGTTGCGCCTCGCGGGCCCGGGTGGAACACGCCCGACCGTCGTTGCTGCGATCGGCCCCGGCGGCACGGTCGGCACGACGCTGGTCGTGTAACGTCGGGAGAAAAGTTCACTGGCCGGTCGAGAGCCTCCGGCATTTGCAAGCGGCGCTCGACCGGGCAATCGCGTTCTGTCATCGACGGCAAGCCGCCGATCCGATGCCGAGCGGCACTGCGGCCGCTGAGACATAAGCCTCAAGAAGCTGCTCAGGGTCTGTAATTTTTTTGGTCGATCCGCGGAACCGAAGACTGTCGTAAGGTCGCGAATATCCTAATGCTGGTTGCCCGTGGGAGCCACCGGCGCGGATTTGTTCAGCGACGCCAGAGGATGGCGGAAGTAGTGTTCGTTCATGATCTTGGTGATCGCGCCCGATTTCGCCAGCCCAAGATAGGCGCGCACAGCGTCGCCATCTCGCCATACGATCTCAAACCTCGGATCGGCGGTCTGATCCGCGAGCCACGCGGCCGCGTCGGGGCGGAAGCGGCCATTGCTCCAGAACTCGAAGGAAAATGAGCGACCCGCGTAGCGGCCGGCAGCCGAGAGCGCTTCGTAGATCACAGGCACCCGATCCTCTCGCCATCTTCTGACCTGATCGAGGGTCACCATGTTGCCCGGCACCTTCGCCTTGCATTCAATCGCCAGGACCGATTTTCCGTCCGGCCGATCCAGCAGGACATCGATGTCGGCCGCGCGCCGGGTCAGAGGGTCCTTGACCTGCACACCGGCCTTCACGAAGCCGCCGTCCACCTCTTTGACCAGATAGGCCACGGCGAGCTCGAAGAGGGCGCCGCGAAGGTTGTCGGCGGCGCCTTCTATCCGAGTCAGCTCGCGGAGCACCTTGTCCAAGTGCTCCGGATTGACGGCGACTGTCGCTCCGAGGTTGGTCAGCATGTCGACCAATTCATGGAGGGCCCGGGCGATGATGTCGCCGAGCAACTGCGCCGTTGTCGTTGGCAGCATTCCCTTTTGCTTGGCAAGGCTGTGGCCGTCCGCGGTGAAGGCCTCTGCGATTAGGAAAGGCATGATTGGCGGGAATGTCGGCAGGGCGCAGGCCATGTCGTGCTTGCGCACCATCGCCGCGACGGCGGGCGCGTCCAGGAGGCCGCGTAGATTGATGTCAGCGACAACGAAACCCGGCTTGAGCCTCACTTCGCCGGCCCTGGCCAAGGGACGGATGTAAGACGGCCCGGACAGGTCCCAGGCGATCGAGGAAACCTCGGGCGCCGGGTCTTCGCCACGAATCCGGGTCTGCCGATAGCTCGTGAAGCCCAGCTTCCGCATCCAGTCACGCACGCCTTCGAGCGCGACGGATTCGGCGAGCGTGCGAGCGCGCAGGACTTCAGGCGTATCGCACTGATAGACATGCGGTCGGAACTTCACATAGGTCTCTTCGCTGATTTCCTCGATCTCGAGGAGCTGGATGGCGATGAGCCGATCGAGAAGATGGCGAGGTGGGTACTGCCCTTTGCGAGAGGTAGGCGCGCCGCACACGCCCGGAAAGTCGATAAGGCGGACACGGCCGCCGCGAGCTTTCATGCCCGTGACTGCCGCCCAATAGGCGGCCCCGCCGCGCTGGAACGCGCGCTCGACGGCAAGCCAAAATGGGGCATCGCCGAACTGGTCGCTGAGGTAGAGGAAACGCGCATTGTGCTGGAATCGCACGCCGGCAAGCTTCACGACGTCGAAATCTCGCGCGCCGCGCGCAATGCGTTGACGTGCCGCGTCGGCGGATACACCCTCTGCGACGAGCCGCTCAACCAGCTCGGTGCTCAGGGACGGCCCGACCTTGCGCAGCACGCTTGTCAGGGATTCAGCACGTGGCAAGAGAAGGTTTGTCACACTGCTCTATTTATAACAGTTTCTCTTTCCGCGGGCGACGTTTTCGCGCCTTGTCGGCGAGAAAATAAATCGATGTCTTTTCAAGCACATACGCATGACACAACAGTGCCGATTCCTACCCTCTGTCACACCCCCTGGCAAGCTTAGGGGTCACAAGCACTTCTTTGGCCCGCGTGAGCGCTCGCTCCCGCCTCAACGCGAAACGGAAGCTATCGGCTTGCGGGCGACCCGGGGTTTGCGGGGCTTCACATCGACCGCCAACACCTGGTCCCGGACCTGATCCGTCAGCCGCCGGCGCAACAACCGAATGAGGTCTACCCCGGAAGTCAGCTTCGCGAGGTCCTCGCCCGTGACCACCAGCACGGTTTGGCCGGCCGCCATCGCAGTCGCGACATGAAAGAAACCGGCGGACTTCCTCGCAGGGTCTCCCGTCAGCCCTTCCAGCGCGATAAAGATGCCGCTCGATCGCCCCTTGTCCTTCAGCGTGGTTGCAAAATACCGAAGATCCCGTCCGGAGGCGGGCTTCGACCAGGCCTTGCACTCCACGAGCAGAGGGCAGTCCATGAAGTGCAGGCCCGTCCGTTCGCGGTGGTTCCAGAAAAAGAGGTCAATCTCCTCGGTCCCGTAGGCGCTCTCGACGTCCTGATCCTCAAGATCGAGGCCCGGAACCGACAGGAAGATAACCCGGATGAGCGCTTCGAGCCGCGGGCCCTTCACCATCGGGTCGGAAGAGGCGCGGATCGCGGCCAGTTCGCTGGCGATCCAATCCGGATCGAGGGTCATTCGCGTGCTCCGCCGACGAACGCCGCGCGGCGCCGACGCTGGAGTATGTCCTGCTCGAACGTCCCCGCTTCGAGGCCGTTGATCACATCCTCGACGGATATCGCGATGACGTCTGGGGTCGCGAACGAGGTTGGAGGCGACGCCGACCGATCGTGGTCGAAGACGAGAAGGCCCAGGCTCGCATCGCTTTTTGCCAGTAATTTGCTGAGCTTGCCGACATAGAACTCCGCGTTCTTGATGACGCTTCCCGAGCCGCCCCGAAGTACCTTGCATTCGACGAGGATTGGGCCGCCCAGCGCGTAGGCGACGTCGTTGAGCCATACGACAAAGTCGACGCCGCGGTCGGCTCCTGGCTGTCCGGCCCGCTCCACATCAGCGCCCGAAGCCTCAAGAACACGGCCGATGAGGCTCTCGAATTCCTCGTAGCGGTGCGGTGAACCGGGGTCCCGTAACGCTCGCAGTTCATCGCGCGCCCAGCCGAGTTTCCTCCTGTGCGCCACGGGTGCTTCGTCACTCAACGGCGGCGGCGACTTGGCATTCCGGAGGAAGCGGGCAATGTCGGCCGCCACGTCCGGAAGGCGATCGAGGCTATCGAGCGACCGGTAGATGATGCCATGGAGGTCGGAAGGGGGCATCCTTCCGAACGTGAACACAAGCGCCGGCTTATTCATGCCGCGCGCGACGCCGAGCTCGAAGATGGCGTTCTCGGCCCCCTGGTCCGTCAAGACAACGACGATGAAGTCGGCACTCGCGATGCCTCGCAGAATCTCATCAGTGAGCGATGCGCCGAGGGAAATGGCATTGGCCGAGAGAACGGCAACCCCGAATCCCGTGAGCATGTCGGCGATGGCTTCTGTCGCCTGGCCAGCGGGCCCGGAAACGAAGCAGGTTCGAAAGCGGGGTTCTGGCTTGGTCTCGGTCATGCCTGTCCGTCTCGATCCGTATTCTCACCCGCAACCTAGTTGAGAATCACATGGCTGCATGGATGCAACTTTCGTCATCCCCGGCAAGACGTCTGCGTGTCCGGCGCGGCATCGGGTCATATCCCGCAGAAGAGGGATGTGAGCGGACGCCGACGGCGAACCGAAAGCCGAGGCCCCGAGCGCGTCTGCCCGGAGGCCTCGCCCAGCTCAACTGAACGCAACGTATCGGCGGCAGTCTGGTACTACTTGGCTTTTTCGCATTGCCGGACCCTCTGCCCGCACTAGGCGCTCCGTACGGTCACATTGAGAGATTGCAGGGCGTCAATGAGGTAGGGATTGCGCACTAAATCTGCAGCCGGCGTCGAAGTCAGCTTGGCCGGGACGGCCCGATCATACACGGCGACACATTCGGCTGACGTCAGCCTCGACGTGTAGAGAATACCGTCGATCGCGAAACGATCGTAGAGCGCTTTGCTCAGCCGTCTCCCTGTCGCATGGCTTTTTGCTCGTGCTGCGTTGGTCGATACGCCCAGTTTCAGCAGTCCGGTCGTACGGAGGTCGAGTACTGTCAGGGGATCGGTCGCGGACACCTCCGAAAAGGCCCAGGCGTCCACCTCGGTGATGTCGAGAACTCGTTTGGCTCGCCCTTCAAACCGATCCCGAATGATCGTCTCGGCAATCGCGGTCATGATATCGCGTGCAATATAGACGAGCCTGAACGCGTTGTCGGGCGCGGAAAAGCGAGTCTGTCCGAAGCCCATGCCAAGAGGCGTCGCGGCGTGAACCTTCGGCATGACGCGCAGATACGAGGACGGGCGAAACGGAATGGCGAGTTCCGCGACGACTTTGGGATCCAACTTCACGGTTAGCCAAAATCGCGTTCGGCCGCTTCGACGACCTGAGAGATGTATCCCTTTTTGAGGCGATCGAGCGGAGCTCCTCCGATGCTCGGCTTCGCCTGAATGAGCCACTGCCAGGCCGCACGCTGATTGCCGATCACGCGCACGACCGCGGACATGCCTTCGAGAGGTCGGCCATCAATGAATTGCGCAAGAGGGAAAACATGCTTGCGTTCACCTTTGAGCAGGCCAATGATCGCCCCACGCTTCTGCCATTCGTGAAGCGTGGATCGTCGTGTGCCGAATTTGCGTTCGATCTCGCTTGGTCCCGCCACCGGGCCGGCCCAATCTTCGAGACGAACCGGCTCCGCGATCGCCGCGAGTCGTCGATTGCCCTCCGACATTTCCAGCAGATCACCCATGCCTTCACCTTGGCTAATCTCCACGGGCTTGTTCGTTTCAACCTTGAGAAGCTCATCAGAGCTTTCAGCGGCAAGGTCGGCGACCACGGATTCCATCGTTTTCCTGAGCACGCTCTCATGTGCCAGGATAAGTCTCTGTTGTTCCTCGGAAAGTTGCGCGGCCGCCGCCGCTATTGCGGCAACGACCTTGGTCCTGCCCTTCAAGGCAGACTTTGAAACCCCCGGGTTGTGGCGGGCCAACACATCGAGAATATCGGCAACCGCTGCACGACTCATATTGAGGTGCATGTCGGCTCCGGGCTTACGAGCTGTTGCGACCATCATCGCCTCCATCGGTTCATGGCATAGATAGTGCTAAATGTCCGAATTGTCCAGATTGTTCGAGCGCCTTGACGCGCCACCTCTCCGGCTTGCCGAGCAGTTCGAATCGCTTATGCTGAAAACTGGCTGATCTGGCCATGCCGTCCACACTGGCGAAGCCTTTGGGCAGGAAAGAACAATCGTTTCGCATCAACCTCTCTCGAAGGTGCGCGGGCCAAGTGGACACGCCGCTACAAGCACCGCCGGAGTGGTTCGATGCGTGTTTATTTTTCCGATCTGACTCGGCCGAAACAGGCCGCGAAATACCTGGCACGCGCCGGTTTCGAGCTGAAACTCGCAACTGTGCACGAGACGCTCGCTTCGGCGCTCGGCTACCGGGACTGGCACGAGCTATCGACCTTTACCCGACCCGACAATTCCGCTGCCGAGCAAGACATCAGTCTCGACGATGTGTTGCGTGTCATTTTCAAGCTGGCGGACGCTCTCGTACTTCTCGAATCTGACGTCCAACATGCGGTGTCGAAAGCGCGGCTGCTCCGAGCGACGCCCTGGTCCATTGACGATCAGATGGCTTTGCGTGCGTCCATTTGGAGGAGGCGTCTGTTCGGCCCCCCTGGCCGTGGCAAGTCCGGAACCATCGTGAGAGACATCGCATACGGTTCCAAGACGCCGGCCTATCTGCGCTATCCCGGCCGTCCAACCTATCTGCTCTTCGATACTGGATTTGGTGAGCGGGCGGACTTCGAGGTGGTCACGCCGCGCTCCCCGCTTCCCGACTTCGTGCCCTCGCGCATCTGGTTGCCCTATGGCGTGTGGACGCTGAGCGACGGATCCGAAGTCGTCTTCTCGCGGGACTACCTGCCGTTGTGGCGTGTTTCGAACGAACGAGCAGAGCGTTTGGCGCCTTGGCTCTGGATCACGGCCATCGTCGACGAAGCGCACTTCCTCAGCCCCGGGAGCGCCACATGGGCCGCCGGCGCGGCGCGAGAAAGAGCAGTTGCCTACCTGCAGCGGCATCGCATCTCTGAGCTTCCAAGGCTGACCGATATCATGCCGCATCTTTTCGAGCGCCAAGTCGAGTCGTTGTCCGATGGCGTCGCGCGCCTTTATGCGGCGCAACGTGCGCCAGAGGCGGCCCCACCCTACGCGGAGCTCAACGAACGTATTCTGACTTGATCCCCAGCTTGTTGTCAGCCCGGACGACGAGCAGCCGACGAATCTGCTAAAGTCGGAAGTATTCACGGAATCGAACCAGATGGCTGTCGCGAAAAAGAAGAGTAACTCGCCGCTAGAATCGCGTTTCAAATTCGCCGAAGATTCTTTTGGTCGGCTGCCTGGAGGTTGGGACTCTCATCTGCGCACAGCAACAGGTGCCGCGGATGGTGAGCCGTACCTCCTGCGCCTCTTCAAGAAAACAGACACAGCGCTGGATGAGGATCTGCGGGCAATCGTCACCCGCGGATTGAGGCGGATACGACGGGTGCTGTCGTCACGTCGCGCCCGAGACGTTCTGGTCGAGGTACTCGAGATCGCGGAAGACCAGCACGAACTCGCGATCGTTATGGTTGATCCCGGAAGCCCGATCTCTGCATCGACGTACCGACGCAGGGCGAGGGAGGGGCGCTATCTGACGAGCGCGAGTCGCGGTGTCTTTTGGCGGAACATGGTCCGCATCGCGGAAGCGCTCGCGCTCTGTCACGACGCGGGCATCGTGCACGGCGGAGTCGGCATCCACTCGATATTCTCGCACAGAGAAGAGAGTGCCGACTATCGGCTCGGCGGTGTTGAGGCCTGCGTGCACATCTCGGATGGCGATCTCGAAGCATCCGGGCATCTGTTTCGGCCTTCCGCCACGATATCGTTCCGTCAGGACTGGATCGATCTTGCTGCCGTTGCGAGAGAGCTTCTTGGTTTTGAGGGGGGCACTCCGCCGCAACTTCTCTCCGTTGAACGCCGAGTCCTGGAGAGGCTGACCAGCCCACCGCAGTTTCAGCTCTTCGATGGCGCTGTTGTTCTCGAAGAACTGCAAAACGTCATCGCTGAACTCGACCGGGTCGGCTCGAGTTCGGACGGCGAGCTCGTCCTCTATCCATCGAGGAGCGTCCTACAGAGCGATCTGCCGGCGCTTGCTTCGGGAGCCATTCCCGCAACCGACAGCGACGCGATCATGCAGTTTGTCTCCGACGATCTGCTTTCGGCAGGTGTTCGCCTGGTCCCCGCCGGACAGGACACCGTGCGCCTCATGACCGACCTCGCGATCTACAACGTGCGGATCATGAGTGACGCTGTCGGGATGATCGAAGGCGCGCACCAGCGTCGCTCGAATGAATGGATGCACGGTGCCATCGATATCGTTCATCGGCTGCACCTTTCCCGAAATCGAGCCAGCGCCGAGGAGCGCGTGCAGAATCTTGGACCAGGCGCAAAAAGATGGCGCGACCTTCTCGAGCCCATACGAGCGGCTGACGGCACGGTCGACGTTCCCGTATGGTTCGCTCTCATCCTTCTAGAAGCCTTCACCCTCCTGAGGGAGCAGTTTCGCCTCTATCCCGTCGATGTGCTTGCGCCGGTCAAAGCAGAGGCGAATGTTGTCTGGTTGGCGCCCGGTGACGATCCAGCGCGTGATGCTCACCGTGAAGCGATGGGGCTGCGCAGGGCAGCCGATGCGCTCAGGAGAGAGTTAAAACACGACGACGGAAAGGCGAATTGGACGCTGTCGCAGTCCGCACGCCTCGCGATGGGTCGCGAGCGCGCGCCCGAGCTCAGCTACGAAGGTAGCGGCTTGATTGGTGGGAAAGTCGCGTTCGCGTTCGGGACCAATCTGTCGATCCCCATCGGGCAAAGGCTGTTCTTGCGCCCCCGCAGAGACACCGGCACCGAACGGGCCATCCGGCGGCGACTCCAGAATACCATGGCCGCGAGATCGAATTTGGAGCTTCTGAGGGCATTGGACGACCCGGCGCAGGTCGCCATGGATGAGGTGTTGCGCGACATCGCCGCCCCGGGCCCGCCGCCAGCCGACGCTGACCTAGAGCAATCCAAGATCCAGGCGTGGGAGGCGATCGTCGCCGGCCGGTCCATCAATGTCGTTGTCGGACCGCCGGGCGTCGGCAAGACGTTTTTGATCTCGCACCTCGTCAAGAGCATTCTGCAGGAAACGCCCGATGCTCGTATCCTCGTGTCGTCTCAGAACCATGAGACGCTCGTGCACATGGAGGAGGAGCTTCGCAAGTTTCTCCCTGCAAACGCGACCATTGTCGTTCGCGTCGAGCGATCCCGCTCCAGCGAGAAAGAGAGCACGCTAAGGCGGAGCTCGACGTCTCTGCTGCGCTCGGTGGCGAAGCCGGATCTGACGAGCGCGGCGGTCATGGCCAATCAGCTCCATCAGATCGTCCAGGCACTTAAACCTGTCGATACCTCTGAACAGTCGATTGCCGATCGTACCCTGCGTGACACCGACAACTTGATGTTGCGTTCATCGGACGTGACGCTGGCGACCACCTCTTCGCATGTATTGGAGGAGATGATCGCGGATGGCGAACAGTTCGATTGGGTCTTCATCGAGGAAGCCGCGCGGGCCAACGGCGCAGAACTGATCGGGGCGCTGCTCCTCGGGAACCGCCGTGTGATGATTGGCGATCATAACCAGCTATCTCCCTTCGACGCGTCCGATCGCCGGAAGTTCTACGATGTCAGCCGAGCCGGCGAACTCCTGCGGGATGCGAAGGAAAAGCTGGCCGCGATCCCCGACTTGCCGGGGGAAGTGGACGTCGCGCTCGAGGCTTTGAAGGCAGACGAGTTTCTTCTGCGCGACGTCCTCGCCATCGCGTCCCGCCTCGAAGAGCCGTTCAGATCGATTGCCGAACGGGAGGAGACGAGAACCGCGGACACCGGCAAACCTAGCTCGATCGCTACTACGCTGCGCGAGCAGAGCCGCATGTATCCGGCCATATGCGAGCTGGTTTCCAGCACGTTCTACCAACGACAGTTGCTGTCCTCGGACCGGGTGAAAACACGCCGGCAGGCCGTGGAGTGCAGCGGATTTCCCACTTCGCCAATCGTCTTTCTAGACGTGCCCTCGCTGAGCATGGTCAAGAGACGGTCATTCGAGCAGCCAGTAAGGCGTTCAATCCGCAATGAGGTCGAGGCGACGGCGTTGCTGGCCGCCATCAAGAAGATGCGACCTGTGATCCAGAAGGGCGAGCGGGTGCCGACGCTCGTGATCCTGTCCCCGTATCTGGCACAGGTCCATCACCTCGAGCGACTGGTCCAGCCTGAGGTCGATATATCTGCGGGCACGCTGTTCGGTTTCGCGAGCCCGCGAGGCGATGGGAAGTTCGTATACACCAGCGACAGCTTTCAAGGCGGGGAGGCCGACCTCGTCGCAGCCAGCCTCGTGCGCAACAACGTTCTCGTCGGCTCGAGAGCTCTTGGCTTTATCAAGAACCCTCAGCGCCTGAACGTGCTGCTCAGTCGCGCCAAGCATAAGCTCGTCCTTGCAACCAGCCGCCAGTTCATCCGCAACGCGGTGGACGGTATCGATCCTGACGCCGTAAACGACGAACTCGGCTTTCTGCGGACCATGCTCGACGAAATCGTTCGCTTGTCCGAGGTCGACCTTCCAGCCGTCGGGAAAGCGGTCTCGATCGTCCCTGTCGATGAACAGGGGAGGCTGTGCCCATGAAGAACATCTATATCCCCGCATGGCATTACCGGGCGCCAGGCATCGTTCAGCGGACGTGGGGCTGGAGCCCGGTCGAGGAAATGATCCTGCTCTCGCTGGATCGGAGCCCGGGAACCATCCACGACGTATCCGAAACGTTGAAGATTCCCCGGCAGGTGGTCGGTTCGACCGTGGCGCGGCTCATGCAGTTCGGGCTTGTGGAAGTGCGGCTGTCGCCGCAACCAGTTTTGACCACCAGTGGCATCGGCCAGGATTTCATACGCTCAGGTCGGGCGCTTCCGGAACGAACGGCTGATCGCGAAATCGGCATCAGTGTCGTCTACGAGAAGGTCGGATTGTCTGTCTTCCGAACCAAAGACGTCGACACGATCCCCATGACGAAGCTCCCCGCCACGGGCGCAATCATCAGGTTTCCAGACGGCGATCCGCCTGAAACTCACTACTCGATGATGCAGCGGGTGAACGAATTCATGATTGGCATGCTCCGGTCGGGCGAGTGGCTGCGCGGCGTCCAGGCCACCAGCTCCTTCCTCGATGCGCGATTTCTCGTCCTGGACCTCGATGAGATTGGATCTGGCGTGTTTCCTCCAGGCGCGAGCGAGCGGCTCGTCGATGCTCTCAAGGCTACGATCGAGACCGGCGTTTTGCCGCAAACCGCGATGGCGTCCCCAGAGCGCCCTGCGTCCATCGCGACTCGCTTCAGGGCCGATCAGCTCATCGTCGGCGCCGATCAGCACTTGCAACGCTTCGAGCAGATCGTCGGGGCCGCCAAGTCGAACATCTTCGTGTTGTCGACTTTCGTTGCCTCGCAATCGGACGAGAAGGGCAGAGACCGTCGGGAACGCATCGTGCGAGCCTTGGAAGACGCGTGCAGGCGTGGCGTCAAATGCCATCTTTTCTTCGGCACATCGCTCGATCGTGCCAAGCACGCGGCGGCCATGCAGGAGCTGTATCTGCGCTTGTCGGCTGCGAAACAAACGAGGGGGTATCTGCTGGTCCAGAGGGATCCCGTCGACAGCCATTCGAAGTTCCTTGTGGCCGACGACGGTCACGACGGCGCTGTCGTGTTGATGGGATCGTGCAACTGGCTCCATTCCCCGTTCTCGGCCGTTGAAGTCTCGGCCGAGCTTACGGAGACTAATGCGGTCGCCGAAGGCCTCGATCTGCTGCGAGAGATTGTTTCCAAACTTTCCAGCGCCAGTCGGTCTGTGGAAACGCTGCAGTTCATGGCCTCTGAATTGCGCCGTTCGCGAAATATGCTGTCGATCTCCGAAGACGCGCAGGCTCCGGCCGCTACCCTGACGATCCTGCATGCCGCCGATCACGAGCGTCTGCTTCGCCTCGCGGCCCATGAAGCGCAACAGCGCTTCATCTGCTGCACGAACAAGGTCGGTGCGAACATGGTGCCCGCGCTGTTCGATCCGGCTGAGGTCGCGGGCCGGAGACTCAGCGATGTCCGCATCTATTATTCGCGCCGTTCTGGCCCGGTGAAGCGCGGTCATGTGACGAAGCATCGTGAACGGCTTCATGGGATAGTAGACATCATCGGTGTGCCAGAGCCGCAATTGCACGCGAAGTTCTTGGCCTGGGACAGGAATCACATCGTCGTTAGCAGTCTGAACTGGGGCTCGCAGTCGGGGCTTGAGGACAATCCGCTAGACGAAATCGGCCTTTATCTGGAAGGTTCCGAGCTGGCAACCTCGTTGCTCGAGAAGTTTGAGGCCGAACTTGGATGATACGGTGGCGGGTATACCAAATTGCTACAACACAACCGTGGGCTGTCTTCGTAAAGGAAATTCCAAAGATGGCGGAGTTGATATTCTTCGCCGGCGCATAGTCATTGGTCGAGATCATGTCGCCGCGCGGGCCGCGCAGAGTCCTGTGCATCTTGGTAGTGACGACATGGGCATGCGGGATCGGCATCGTCGGCTCATCCGTGCTGACTACATGGTGATGGTCCTTGAGAAACAGATGTCGCCACGTAAAAAAGGCTTCTCATTTTTTTGGCTTCATCTGAGGACGGGCGGCCTCCGCAGCTTCACTTTCGGCCTTAAGGTCGGAAATCAGCAACTCGATCTCCGCGATGTGTGCTGCGAACTCGTCCGGCTTAGGAACCGCGACGGTATCGGCTGCCGGATTGTCATGGCTATGTGTATTTGCGCGGGTCATCCCCTCGTGGAAGCGGACAGCCAGCCCATCCGAAAGACGAACGTAGCGAAGCAGCTGCGTTTGTATGACGTCCGTTCCACGTCGAACAATATCCCTGAATATCACCTCCTCGACGACACGCTCGTAGGTGTCGCGTAGCCGCCCATAAAGGTTCTTCACCTGATATTCGTAGTCGGACGGGCTCGTCGCGCGCAGTTTTGCCAAAGGCGCGGCGTCGTTCTTTATGCGCCCGATGCGCTTGGCGACGGTTAGCCCCTTCCATACCATCCCGGCGGCATCGATCTTGCCAGCGGCCGTCTTGTCGCTGAACAGGGCGACGGTAACCGGCTCGATGCCGACGGCATCTGCTGTCCGGCAGAGCTCATTGAAGAAGATGATGTCATGGGTGAATACGATGACCTGTCGTTTCGTCGCCTCCTCGGCGACCCGCTCAGCCACTTTGGCGCTTCTGTCGCGATCGAGGGATGAAACGGGATCATCGATCACGATCGGACCAGAGCCGTCGGTTAGGGCAACCTCGGTCAAGAATCCGGCGAGGGCCAAAGCTCGCTGTTCGCCCTCGCTCAGGATCTCCGACGTCACCTTGGTCAGCTTCGTCTTGGGATCTATCTCGAATTCCGCCTTGGTCTGACCGCTCTTGCGGGCGAGCCCGACATTGAGATGCATAATGTCGAAGCGCGACCGCTCGGCATCAAAACGCGTGATCACCGCCGTCGTCAGATGGATCGTGTCCCACCAAGTGGTGTAGCTGTCGCTGGCGGTCGCGGTCGTGTTCGGCGCGGGCCTTTGCTGATCAGGATGCCGCGGCGGGCATGCTGAT
>NCHM01000634.1 GCA_002257205.1 Rhizobiales bacterium 24-66-13
GCCGATATCGCCGTGGCGCTGGTGACGGGGGATCGCTCCTCCATCGCGCCGGCGGTGGAAGAAAGCATGCGCCTGTCCGGCCTCACCCATGTGCTGTCGATTTCCGGCCTCCACATGGCGCTGGTGGCGGGCACGCTGTTCGCGCTGGTGCGCGGGCTGCTGGCGCTGTTCCCGCCCTTGGCGCTCGGCGCGCCGGTCAAATCGCTCGCGGCGCTCTGTGCGCTGACCGGAAGCGCGCTTTATCTCGTGCTGTCGGGCAATGATGTCGCCGCGCAGCGCTCGTTCCTCATGCTCGGCCTGGTGCTGCTGGGGGTGATCGTGGGGCGCGCCGCGCTGACCTTGCGCAGCGTCGCAGTGGCGGCGGTGCTGGTGTTGGCGGCGGCGCCGGTTTCGGTGCTCGATCCCGGCATGCAGATGTCGTTTGCCGCGACGCTCGCGCTGGTGGCGGCGTTCGAGCGGCTGCGCCCGCTGCGCCTGGGATGGACGGCCGAAGGGCCGGTGGCGCGCATCGCGCTGAAGATCGCCCTGTTCGTGGGCGGCCTTGCGCTGACCTCCCTGGTCGCGGGCCTCGCGACGGCGCCTTATGGCGCCCTGCATTTCCAGCGCATCGGCGCCTATGGCCTGCTCTCGAATCTCGCCGCCATGCCGGCGGTGAGCTTCCTGGTGATGCCGTTCGGCCTGCTCGGCGTGCTGCTGCTGCCGTTCGGACTGGATTCGCTGGCCTGGCCGATCATGGGGCTCGGCATCGACATCATGGTGGGCGTGTCGGACAAGGTGGCCGCGCTGCCGGGCGCCGGGTTGCGGACCGATTGGTTCAACCCGCCTTCGGTGCTCGCCGCGAGCCTCGCCCTGCTGTGCCTGTGCCTGCTGCGGGGACGGCTCGCGGCGATCGCGCTTGTTCCGGCGCTCGTGGCCCTCGGCCTCGGCGGCGCGCCGCCGCGACCGGACATTCTGATCGCGCCGAACGGGCGCACGGTGGCGGTGCGCGCGGGCGATGGGCGGCTTTCCATCCTCGGGGCGACTTCCAATCGGATGGTGGCGGACCAATGGCTGAGCCGGGAGAGCGATAGCCGCACCGCGCAGTCCGAGGGCCTTGCCGACGCGTTTCGCTGCGACCGGCTGGGATGCACGGCCACCACCTCGGGCGGCGTGCTCGCCGTCTCCCGTCGGCCGGAGGGGCTTGAGGCGGACTGCCTGAACGCGGCGCTGATCGTGAGCCCCCACCCGGCGCCGAAAAAATGCCCGGCGAGGGTCGTCACGCCCACAGACATGGCCAATACCGGCACGCTGGCCTTGTTTCGTGCGCCCGAGGGGCAGGCATCGCTTGAGGGATGGCGCATCGTCCCGGCGCGGTCCGCACGTCAGCAGCGCCCGTGGATGCCACTTCTTCCGCCGGTCACCGAGGGGGAAAGAGAAGCGGGGTCCGCTTCACAGATCGAGGACGATGCCGCCCGCTGACGCCGCCAAGTGAGGACCGAAATCAGGTTGAACCCGGAAAACTCAATAGCGGCGCATCAGGCCGACCAAACGCCCCTGCACACGGATACGGTCCGGGCCGAAGATCCGGGTCTCATAGGCCGGATTGGCGGCTTCCAGCGCAATGGATGCGCCCTTCTTGCGCAGGCGCTTCAATGTGGCTTCCTCATCGTCCACAAGGGCGACGATGATGTCCCCGGTCTCGGCGCTGTCGCATTTGCGGATCAGCACCGTGTCGCCATCCAGGATGCCGGCCTCGATCATGCTGTCGCCGCGCACCTCCAGGGCGAAATGCTCGCCGGTGCCCAGCATTTCGGGCGGCACGTTCAAGGTGTGGCT
>NCHM01000039.1 GCA_002257205.1 Rhizobiales bacterium 24-66-13
ACGATGAGAACCGATGATCGCGGCGCGTCAGATTGATGAATCGTCCTCATGTGTCCATGCGGAAGCCCACCGCTAACGGACGCCCGGCAGTCTCGCTACCTTTACCGTCGGATACGGCGGATAAGCGCCGTGTCGTGGGCCCCACACGCTCGGAAATGGAACAGCGATCATGGTTGTGACGCGCAGGAGGGTCCTCGGAGCCTGTGTGGCCGGTATGTCCGCGCGCGCCATTGGCGTGTCTGGGCCTGCGTGGGGCCAGAGAGCGGAGAAGCCGTTCATGAAAGTCGAATTTGCCTTCAGCGGACAGGTGTTCACGGCGACTCTGCTCGACAACCCGACGACGCGCGATTTCGCGTCGATACTCCCGCTCACGCTCAAGATCGACGATCATTCGACCAACGAGAAGATCGCCTATCTGCCACGCAAGCTGACCGAAGCGGGCAGCGGGACCTTCGGCAATGAGGCGCCCGGCGACCTCGCCTATTTCGCGCCCTGGGGCAATCTCGTCTTTTATTATGCGGACTACCACTATTGGCCCGGCTTGATCCGGCTCGGGCGACTCGACGGCGGGATCACGCCGCTGCTGACACGCGGGCAATTCCCGTTGACCGCGAAGCTTGCCGGGTGATGCGAGCTTCGCATCGACCACCGTGTCCGGCCACAAGAACACGTTTTGGCGAGTGCTGCGCCGCTCGCTGGATCAACGCGTAACAAACCGCGCAAGACATGTCCTACGACCTCGGCAACTATGTCGTCGACTCCCGGCGCCTCGGCAGCAGCTATCTCCTCGCGGCCATCGTGCTGGCCTTACTCTTCGCCCAGTGTCTGCCGCGGATCATCGCAGAGCGCCGCCGGCCCAGCCATCGTTGTGATATCGTCGGCCGGCTTCTATCCCAGCGATGACGACGGACGTCGCCGACGCCACCTCCCACGAGGCAGCCTCCCACTTCACTTCCGCCGGCTTCTGTCCCGCTGGGTTCACCGCCGCGCAGTGTGCCGCCTGGAACGAGGGGCAGACATCGAGCATTCAGGCGCTTTGACGCTGACATTTATGAGCGCGGCTCATGGGGGCAAGCGGGGTGTGCACCTAATCTGTCGATCTGGCGGCTGATAGAATTAGACCAAATGGAAACGTTGGAATGGCCGACTACGGCGCTGCCTTCCGCAGTAGCGCACGCGCCCTACGGGCGCGGCATTTCCGTTTCCGGCAGCCTTGTACAAGGAGAATGACTGTGGACATCACCATTAACGGGCAGCTGCACCAGCTCGACATCGAGCCCGATACCCCATTGCTCTGGGTGCTGCGCGACGAACTCGGCATGACCGGCACCAAATACGGCTGCGGCCTTGCCCAGTGTGGCGCCTGCACCGTGCTGGTCGACGGTCAGGCGACGCGCTCCTGCGTGACGCCCCTCGAGGCGGTCGCGGGCAGCCAAGTCATGACCATCGAGGCTGTGACGCAGGATCCGGTGGGCCAGAAGGTGGTGGACGCCTGGGTGGCGCAGCAGGTCGCGCAATGCGGCTACTGCCAGTCCGGCCAGGTGATGGCGGCCACCGCCCTGCTCAAGCAAACCCCCAAGCCGAGTGATGAGGACATCGCGGCGGCCATGATCAATCTGTGCCGCTGCGGCACCTATAACGCGATCGCCGCTGCCGTCCGGCACGCGGCGCAGGCCTGAGGAGGGTGCGATGAATGAGATGAGCCCCCTCCACAAACGAACGGTCCGCACGCCCGACGCCTCGCCCGTCAACCTCTCGCGGCGCGGCTTCCTCGGCGCCTCGCTCGGCGCGCTGGTGTTGGGTGTATCCCTGACCCCCGGCGGTCGCGCCTTGGCCCAGGGCGCAGCACCCGCCATCGTGCCGGGCACGCGGGTCAATGCCTATATTCAGATCCAACCGGACAGCACGGTTCTGTTCCGCAGCGCCTTCATCGAGGGCGGCCAGGGCATCTTCACCGCCATGGCGCAGATCGTCGGCGAGGAACTCGACGTCGATCCCACACAGTTCGTCGTGGCGTGCGCCCCGCCCGGCCCCGATTACACGCTGATCGGCGGCCTCCGCTTCACCGGCGGCAGCATGTCGGTGCGCATGAGCTATGAGACCATGCGCAAACTGGGTGCCGCAGCGCGGCGCATGCTGCTTGAGGCGGCCGCTACCCAGTGGAAGGTGCCGATTGCGGCTTTGACGACGCAGCCCGGACGGGTGATCCATGCGGCATCGAAGCGGTCAATTGCATATGGAGATCTTGCCAAGGCGGCAGCGGCGCTTCCGGTGCCCAGCAATGTTCCCCTGCGCTCACGCAAGGATTTCCGCTGGATCGGCAAGCCGGTCGCCCGCATCGACATCCGCGACAAGTCGACCGGCAAGGCCACCTATGCCATCGACCTGAAGGTGGATGCCATGCTGTACGGCGCCGTCCAGCATGGCGCGCGTCTCGGCATGGAACCTGACGCCCTCTCCAATGAGGATCAGGTCAAGGCGATGCCGGGCGTCCACTCCGTGCACCGTTTGCCCGGCGCGGTCGCTGTGCTGGCCAGCAGCTGGTGGCGGGCGCGGCGGGCCGTGGAAACCCTTGAGATCACCTGGACCGAGGCCGCTCCCGGCAGCACGGTCCGTGTCATGCCGGCGGACTACTCCTCGGAGGCGCACCTCGACGACCTCAAGGCGCACACCGGCGACGGCCTCGCCTTCGAGACCCATGGTGCGGTCGGCCCGGCGCTGGCCGGCGCCGCCCGGATCGTTGAGGCAAGCTATGATGCCCCGCATCTCGCCCATGCCCAGCTGGAACCGCCCTCGGCGATCGCCCGCTTCAACGCGGACGGCACATTGGAGGTCTGGGCGCCCAACCAGGCGCCGGAGATGTTCCAGGCCGATGCAGCGAAGGTGGCCGGCATTGCCCCCGAGAAGGTCATCCTCCACTCGCCAATTCTCGGCGGCTTCTTCGGTCGGCACTTCCTCTATCAGAGCGCCAACCCCTACCCGCAAGCCATCCAACTCGCCAAGGCGGCCGGGCGGCCGGTGAAGCTGGTCTGGACCCGGGAAGAGGAGTTCCTGCGCGATGCGCTTCGCCCCATGGGCGTCGCCCGCTTCCGTGCCGGTCTTGACGCCAGCGGCATGCCGGTCGCGCTCAGCGCTGTCGCCATCGGCGAGGGCGCGACCGGGCGCTGGTTCGGGCGGACGGTGGACAAGGTCGACAGTTCCGCCGTCGAGGGCATCGCCGGGAAGGTCTATGCCATTGCCAACCGCCGGGTCGGCCAGATCCATGTTGATGATCCCGCAATCATTGGCTTCTGGCGCTCGGTCGGGCACTCGATGAACGACTTCTTCTACGAGACCTTCTTCGACGAGATGGCCGATGCCGGCAAGCAGGACCCCTATGAATTGCGCCGGCGCCTTCTGGCCGACAGCCCGCGCCATCGCAAACTGATCGAGGCGGTGGCAGACCTCTCCGGGGGTTGGAAGCGTGGCCCCTTCACTGCCGACGACGGCACCCGCCGTGCCCGCGGCGTCGCCATGGCCTCGCCCTTCGGCAGCGAGGTCGCGACCATCGTCGAGGTGTCGCTCAAGGACGGCGAGGTTGTCGTCCACCATGTATGGGTGGCGATCGATCCGGGCAGCATCGTCAATCCGGCGATCATCGAGGCGCAGGTGAATTCGGCGGTGGCGCTCGGTCTCTCGTCGGCCCTGCTCGAAGAGGTGATCTACGAGAACGGCGTGCCACGCGCCCGCAACTATGACGGCTACCCGATCCTGCCGCCGGACCGAATGCCGAAGGTGCATGTGCGCATCGTCGAAAGCGGCGCGCCCATGGGGGGCATCGGCGAGCCAGGCCTGCCGGGAGTGCCGCCGGCGGTGGTGAACGCGGCCTCGGTTCTGACCGGTAAGAGGATCCGCAGCCTGCCGCTCTCGCGCACGAGCCTGGCCGACGCGGCGGGCTGACGACCTCAACGTTTCGGTGCCACCGCCCCCCCGCAGCCCGGCACCGGGAGCAGCCGCCCCTCACCGCGACGAGGTGGCGGCTGCAGCATTTCGGGGTCGGGTTAGGGAGTTGGCCAGCGGCTGTTCTGACCCCTCGGCCCGTGTTCCCTGAACCTGACAAACAGAAACCCGCCGGATCACCGATCCGGCGGGTTTTCGTTCGGCTCATGACGGGATGAAAAGGCTTCACGGCCAGCGCCTTGGACCGTGAATGCGGTGCTCCTTCAGGACGGGGCGAGAGCGGCCCGCTGCGCCGTCTTCGCGGCGAGCCAGGCGGCGATCACCAGCAGCACGGCGGCGGCCCCGAATGTCGCCTGATAGCCGCTGGCATCGAACAGCACGCCACCGACCGTCGCGCCGATGGTGATGGCGAGCTGGACCACCGCGACCATCAGCCCGCCGCCGGCTTCCGCGTCGCGCGGCATGGTGCGCGACAGCCAGGTCCACCAGCCGACCGGCGCCGAGGTCGCAAGCAGGCCCCACACGCCCAGCAGGGCGGCAGTTACAAGCAGGGACGCGCCGAACCCGATCAGCGCCGCCGCGATCACCGCCATGATGGCAGGGATGACGATAAGGGTGCGGTAAAGGTCGATCCTCACGAAGCGTTCGATGAGCACGGTGCCGATGAAGCCGGTAAAACCGATCAGTAGGAGGATAAGCGACAGCGCGGACAGATCGACCCGCGTCACCGTCTCAAGGAAGGGGCGCAGATAGGTGAACAGCGCGAACTGGCCCATGAAGAACACGCTGACGGCCGCCATACCCAGGCACACCACCGGCCGGCGAAGCAGGTAGAACACATGAGCGGAGGTGGCGCGCGCCTCGGTCTTCATCGAGGGCAGGCTGATGAACTGCCAGACGAAGACCACCACGGCGACCGGAACAACGCAGAAAAACGCGCCGCGCCAGCGGATGATCCCGCCAAGAAAGCTGCCTAGCGGAGCGGCAACCACGGTTGCCAGGGCATTTCCGCCATTGAGAATGGCGAGCGCCCTCGGCACCTGTTGTTCCGGCACCAGCCGCATCGCGGTCGCTGCCGATAGGGACCAGAAGCCGCCGATGACGATGCCGATCAGCGCACGCCCGGTCATGAACACCGTATAGCTCGGCGCCGTCGCCACGATCGCGCCGGAGGCGATCATCAGGCCGGTCAGCGCGAGCAGCAGGATCTTGCGATCGAGACGGCCGGCGACGGCGGTGATGAACAGGCTCGTGAGCACCGCGAACGCGCCGGAGACGGCGATGGCCTGCCCGGCCTGCCCTTCGGTGACGCGGAGTTCGGCAGCGATAGGGGTGAGCAGGCTCACAGGCATGAACTCGGATGCGATGAGCGTGAAGACGCAGAGCGAGAGCGCGAAGACCGCGCTCCAGTTCGCGGCAGGGGAGGCTGTGGCCTCCGCCATGCCCTCGGCGATAGGCGTATCGTGAGTCAGCATGATGATTCCTGTGAAAGGGCGCGCGCGCCGGTCGCCACGCAGCGACGCCGGCACCGTCCGGGACGACTCCCGCCGGGCTGTCGCCCATCCCGCGCGGCGGGAGGCGTGCGGCGGTGCAGGGTGGATCGAGGTTAGAGGGCGGCTTTCCCTGCGACTACCGGCCGGAGTGCGCATGGCGTGATGAGGGAGCCTCATCAATCGGGGGCGGCGCCCCCCAGCCTCGCATACGCGACTTCCATTGATGAGCGCCCTTCATGAGAGCTAGCGCGCGGCGGCTCTACCCCTGCCGGGTTGCCCGTCCTAGGGCTCGGACCCATAAATTGTTTGGCTTTGCTGGCCCGGTGTGATTCACGGCTTCCGGGAGGAAGCACGAATGAATCGGGATCGTTTCTGGCTCACGGATGCGCAATTCGCGCGGATCGCGCCACATCTGCCGGCGGACACGCGTGGCAAGCCGCGTGTTGACGACCGCCGGGTGATCAGCGGCATCGTCCATGTTCTCAAGTCGGGCGGGCGCTGGATCGACGCTCCGCCCGAGTACGGGCCACGCAAGACGCTCTACAACCGTTATGTCCGCTGGGCTGCCAAAGGCGTTTGGGTCGATCTCTTTCATGCTCTGGCGAGCGCCGGCGGCCCTCCGGCCCAGGTGCTCATCGACTCCTCTGCGGTGAAGGCGCACCGCTCGGCCTCGGGCGGAAAAGGGGGGAGCGCAACCAGGCCATCGGCCGCTCTCGCGGCGGGCGCACGACCAAGATCCACGCGTTGACCGATCGCGACTGCCGGCCCATCGCCTTCCTTCTTACAGGAGGCCAGGTCGCCGATTGCATTGCGGGGTCGGTCCTGCTGAAGCAGATGCCGGCCGCCCGCATCCTTCATGGTGACAAGGGCTACGACAGCAACGCCATCCGCAGGCAGGTCGAGGAGAACGGCACCATGCCCAACATCCCGCCCAAGGCCAACCGGCGCTGGAAGAGCTGCTTCTCGCCCGTGCTCTACCGCGACCGAAACGCCATAGAGCGCATGTTCTGCCGCCTCAAGGACTTCAGGCGCGTCGCCACGCGATACGACCGCAACGCCGCCAACTTCCTCGCTGCCGTCTGCATCGCGGCCACCGTCAGCTACTGGTTATGAGTCTGGACCCTAGTTCAGACGTGGATATCCCGGCGCCACGCGTCAGCGGTGCGGCGGCCACGCACAGGAGAAGCCCATGAAGACCGTTGGCTATGCGGCGCGCTCGGCGACGACCCCGCTCAGTCCCTATGATTTCGAGCGGCGTGCGTTGCGGCCGGACGACGTGGCGATGGACGTGCTCTATTGCGGCGTCTGCCATTCGGACCTTCATCAGGCGCGCAATGACTGGGGCTGGAGCCAATACCCGCTGGTGCCTGGCCACGAGATCATCGGCCGCGTGACAGCCGTCGGGAATGAGGTCAAGCACTATGCGGTCGGCGACCATGTAGCGGTCGGCTGCCTTGTGGATTCCTGCCAGAGCTGCGACCAGTGCCGGAAGGGGCTGGAACAACTCTGCCGCAAGATGCCGGTGCAGACCTATAGCGACACCGAGCGCTTTTCCTGCGAGCCGACCACGCCCACCCAGGGCGGCTATTCCAAGCATCTGGTGGTGCGCGAGGAATTCGTGCTGCGCGTGCCGGAAGGGCTCGACCTCTCCAAGGCGGCGCCGCTGCTCTGCGCCGGCATCACCACCTATTCGCCGCTGCGCACCTGGAACGTCGGCCCGGGCAGCCGGGTCGGCGTGGTGGGCCTGGGGGGACTCGGCCATATGGCGGTAAAGCTCGCCGCTGCCATGGGTGCCGACGTAACCGTGCTGAGCCGCACCAAGGACAAGGAAGCCGACGCGCTGGCGCTGGGCGCCGACCGCCTGCTGGTATCAAGCGATGCCGAAGCCATGGAGGAGGCCGCCAGCAGCTTCGACCTCATCATCGATACCGTGCCGGTGAAGCACGACATCAACCCCTATGTGCCGCTGCTCGACGTTGACGCGACGCTGGTGATCGTCGGCCAGATCGGCCCGCTGGCCGAGCCGAGCACCGTGCCGCTGCTGCTCGGACGGCGCCGGATCGCCGGGTCGCCCATCGGCGGTATCGCGGAAACGCAGGAGATGCTGAACTTCTGCGCCAAGGCCGGCGTTCTCCCCGATGTCGAGATGATCCGCATCCAGGACATCAACGCGGCGTTCGAGCGGCTGGAGAAGGCCGATGTGCGCTATCGTTTCGTCATCGACATGGCCTCGCTTCCTCTTCCTGAGGCGGCCTGAGACCCGTTTCCCGACCGCCGGCGGTATTTAGCCGGCGTTCCGTTCGCCTGAGGTGCGCCCATGAAGCCCTATGTCGTCTGCCTGATGGAAACCTCGCTCGATGGGCGCCTTCATCCGAGCCGCTTTACCGCCGGCCCTCAGGGTGGCCGTGCCGATTGGGGCCGGATCTATGAGCAGGTCCACGGCACGCTGAAGGCTGATGCCTGGCTGGTCGGGCGCGTTACCATGGCCGAGATGGCCAAGGGCGTGCCGCATCCGCCGGCGACTGTCGGCGCGGTCGCCCGCCCGCTCCATGTCGCGACGCGGGCAGAAAGCTACGCCATCGCCCTCGATCCCTCCGGCAAGGTCCACTTCAAAGGGTCAAGTGTCGGCGGTGACCATGCCATCGTCCTGCTCGGTGGGAATGTGCCGGACAGCCACCTCGCCGAGCTTGCGGCCGATGGCGTGTCCTACATCGTCGCTGAGGGCGCTGAGATCGACCTTGCGGCAACGCTGGAGATTCTGGCGGAGGAGTTCGGCATCAAGCGACTTGCGGTCGAGGGCGGCGCGCGCGCCAATGGCGCCTTTCTTGCCGCCGGCCTCGTTGACGCGTTCAGCGTGCTCATCGTCCCCGCGCTCGATGCCCGGCCGGGCAGCGAGGCCATCGTCGACGCCGGCCCGGACGGGCTCGCCGGCAAGGTCACCTTGTCGTTCCTCGGCGCGGAGACGCTCGATCACGGCGTGGTGCACCTACGCTACGCGGTGAAACCTGCCTAGAAGCCCTGCCGGCATCCGCCCATGACCCACGCCTGCGACATCGCCATCATCGGGGCAGGAGCGGCGGGCATCGGCGCCGCCCGGCGCCTGGCCGGGCGCGGCTTGTCGGTCGTCGTGCTGGAGGCACTGCCGCGCCTTGGCGGGCGCGCCTGGACCGCGACGACGCGCGGCCTGTCCCTCGATCTCGGTTGCGGCTGGCTGCATTCGGCGGACCGCAACCCGTGGGCGCGGATCGCCGAGGCCGCGGGTTTCGTTGTGGATCGCCGGCCCAGTGCCTGGGATCGGCAGTTCGGCGATCTGGGGGCGACCCCGGCGGACTGGGAAGCGGCCGGCGCGGCGTTCGATGCCTGGAGTCGGCGCCTCGCCGAGGAACCGCCGGCCAGCGACCGGGCCTTTGACGCGGTGGAACGCGGCGAACGTTGGCTCGCCTATCTTCAGGCCTTGAGCGGCTATATCAGCGGCGACGAACTGGAACGCATATCGGCCGCCGACTATGCCGCTTATGACAGGGCCTCGACCTTTCTCAACTGGCGCCTGCCGGCTGGGTACGGCACGCTCGTCACCTCCAGCTTCCCTGCCGATGTGGCGCTGCATCTTGCGACGCCGGTGGAACGGCTCGAGGTCAACGGACCCGCCATCGAGCTCGTCACTCGCCGTGGCACGCTGAGCTGCCGGGCGGCGATCATTACCGTTTCCACGGATATGCTTGCCGGCACGGCGATCCGCTGGCCCGCCGCGCTCGACCCCTGGCGCGAGGCGGCGGCGCATCTGCCGCTCGGCTGCAACGAGAAGCTATTTCTGGAGATCGTCGGTCCGTCGCTGTTCGAGGCTGAGACCCATGTTCATGGCGATCTCCACGATCCGGCATCGGGCACCTACTACATCCGGCCCTTCGGTTTCCCTGTCATCGAGTGCTTCCTCGGCGGCGCCGGCGCCCGCCGCGTGCTTGAGGAGGGAATGGCCGCCGCCTTCGCCCATGCCACCGACCAGCTCGCGGCGCTCTTCGGCGCGGATGTGCGGCGCGCGTTGCGACCGGCTCTCGCCTCCGCCTGGGGCGCGACGCCCGAGATCGGCGGCGGCTACAGCCATGCTTTGCCTGGCAACCGAAGCGCGCGCCCCCGGTTGGCAGTTCCCTATGAGGATCGGTTATTCTTCGCCGGCGAGGCGACGCATCCCGCGGACTTTTCGACCGCACATGGCGCGCTGCTGAGTGGGATTCGCGCCGCAGACCAGGCGGCAGAAGCCTTCAGTCGTGAGCGGCAATAGATGTCGCCCATCGCAAGTGCTTCCGAAAGCGCACTTCCATACTTCGCCGGCCTCGGTCAATAACGATAAGTTGATCGCGGGATTGATGAATCTCCCACATAGCGCCATGCGAGAGAGCCTGGCTAATCCCTGCTCATCCCTCTGCGTAAGCTTCAGCCTTCCAGGGCCTGCGTGGCGCTCGCCACCGTTCGGCCGCGACGATAGCGAACCTTGCCGGAGACAGGATGGCCTTTCGATTCCTCGCCGTACTTGCCTGCTCGTTTCTCGCCCTTTGGGCGCTCGCGCCGTCGGTCCGCGCGCAGGACGCCGCTGGAGAGCGCCTGTTTCGCGCGCGCTGCGCGTCCTGCCACTCCCTTGAGGCGGGACAGAACCGGATCGGCCCCAGCCTGAACGGCGTCATCGGACGCAAGGCGGGAAGCGTAGAGGGCGCCCGTTATTCGGCCGGCCTGCGAGACCTTGGCATCACCTGGGATGCGGGGCAGATCGACCGCTTCCTCGCCAATCCCCGCGCCATGGTGGCGGGCACCACCATGGCGATTGCGGTCACGAACGCCGCCGACAGGGCAGCGGTCACCGCCTATCTGGAGAGCCAGCCAGCAAGCAACTGACGGGGCCATCCGATTGGGGGAAAGCGCCCCATTCGAGGTTTCAGGACGACACATCAGACCCACTGAAAAAACCAGTCCAGCCGGGAGCGCACGATGGCAAAGCTCAACGTCAATGGAAATCTCCTCGAGATCGACGTGGAAGACGACACTCCGCTGCTCTGGGTCATCCGGGAGCATGTGGGCCTGACCGGGACCAAATATGGCTGCGGCGTTGCCCAGTGCGGCGCCTGCACCGTCCATCTCGACGGGGTGGCGACCCGCTCCTGTGCGCTGCCGGTGAGCGCGATCACGCCGGAGCAGAAGATCCTCACTATCGAAGGGCTCGGAGCGCAGACGCCGCATCCGGTGCAGCAGGTCTGGGCTGAACTGGATGTCGCCCAATGCGGCTACTGCCAGGTCGGCATGATCATGGCCGCCGCCTCGCTGCTCGCCCAGAACACTCATACGAGCGACGCCGATATTCGCAGCGAGATCACCAACATCTGCCGCTGCGGCACCTACACGCGGGTTCTGGCCGGCGTGAAACTTGCCGCTGAGCGCATGGCAGCGAACCGCGGTTGAGAAGGAGCGACACCATGACCATGAAGCACGCCGCTCCTGTCAACACCGCCGCCGGCCGCGTCACGCGGCGTAATTTCCTCGGCGGCGCCGCCGCCGCTGCGGGCGCCTTTACCTTCGGCTTCTCCTTCCCCTTGCCGCAGAACGCCGTGGCGCAGACTGCCACCCCAGAGGTCAATGCCTGGGTGGTGATCCAGCCGGACGACACGGTCATCATCCGCATCGCCCGCATCGAGATGGGCCAGGGCGCCCTGACCGGCCTTGCCCAGCTCGTGGCAGAGGACCTCGACTGCGACTGGAGCAAGGTGCGCTACGAACTGATCGATCCCGGCGCCAACAAGGCGCGCGCCATGGTGTGGAAGTCGCAGCAGACCGGCGGCTCGCGCTCGATCCGCGGCTCGCATGACTATCTGCGCCTCGGTGGGGCTCAGGCCCGCGCTATCTTGGTCACGGCCGCGGCCCGCCAATGGGGTGTTCAGCCGGATACCTGCAGTGTGACCAAGGGCGTCATCCGCCACGCCGCCAGCGGCCGCAGCACCACCTATGGTGCCATTGCCGCGGCTGCGACCGGCATCGCGCCTCCGGCGGATGTCAAGCTGAAAGACCCCATGGACTGGACCATCGTCGGCCAGCCGGTGAAGCGCATCGACACACTCGACAAGCTCGATGGGTCGCTCGTCTATGGCATGGACATCTCGATGCCCGGCATGCTGGTGGCCATTCCCAAGGCCTGCCCGGTCCATGGAGGCAAGCTCAAGAGCTTCGATGCTGCGGCCGTCTCCAGCATGCGTGGCGTGAAACTTGTGCTGAAGGTTGACGACGAGACGGTGGCTGTGGTCGCCGACACCTTCTGGCGTGCCAAAAGCGCATTGGATGCACTGCCTATCGTGTGGGACGAAGGCGAGAATGCCGAGGTCTCCAGCGAGACCATCGCCGCAACCCTGCGCGAGGGGTTGTCGGCACCCGAGGCCTTTGTCGGCAACCGTGCCGGGGATGCCAAGGCGGTGCTGGCCGGGGCGCGACGCGTCTTGGAGGCGGACTATGGCTTCCCGTTCCAGAACCATGCGCCGATGGAGGTCCTCAGCGCGACCGTCCGCTGGACGCCCGAGCGCTGCGAGGCCTGGGTTCCGACCCAGGCACCGGACACAGCGCTGACCGCCGTGGTGGCCGCTGCCGGCCTGCCCGCGCAGTCCTGCGACCTGCATATCATGCGCATCGGCGGCAGCTTCGGCCGGCGCCTGTCGACCGAATATGTGCAGATCGCGACGCGGATCGCCAAGGCGCTTCCGGGGACGCCGGTGAAGATGATGTGGACCCGCGAGGAGGACATGCTGCAGGGGCGGTTCCATCCGGTGACGCAGGCGCGCTTCCGCGGGGCGCTCGATGCCCAGGGCAATATCGAAGCCCTGCACATGCGCCTCTCCGGCCAGTCCATCTTGAGCTACGCCCTGCCCAATCTGATGACCGCCAACGGCGACCCCATCGTGTATCAGGGCCTGCTGGCGGATGGCCCCGAAGGCCATCTGGGTTACACGATCCCGAACCTGCTGATCGACTATGCGATGCGCAATCCGCATATCCGGCCGGGCTTCTGGCGGGGCGTCAACCTCAATCAGAATGCCGTCTATATGGAGTGCTTCATCGACGAGCTGGCCGCTGCGGCCGGCCAGGACCCGCTGGCGTTCCGCCGCCGGCTGATGCGCAATCATCCCAAGCACTTGGCGGTGCTGGAGGCGGCGGCCAAGGGGATCGGCTGGGATACCCCGCCGGCGCCGGGCCGGGCGCGCGGCATCGCGCAGATCATGGGCTTCGGCAGTTATGTTGCCGCCGCAGCGGAAGTCTCCGTCACCAATGGACAGCTCAAGATGCATCGCATCGTCGCGGCGACCGATCCGGGACATGTGGTGAACCCACAGCAGGTCGACGCGCAGGTTGCTGGCTCCTTCGTCTATGGGCTCTCGGCCATGATCTATGGCGAGTGCACAGTAAAGGACGGGCGGATCGAGCAGGAGAACTTCGACACCTACAATGTGTTGCGGCTCGACGAAATGCCGGAGGTGGAGGTGATCTCCATGCCGTCCGGCGGCTTCTGGGGTGGGGTCGGCGAGCCGACCATCGCAGTCGCCGCCCCAGCCGTGCTGAACGCGGTGTTTGCCGCGACCGGCAAGCGCGTGCGCCAGCTTCCGCTCAAGAATGTCGACCTCAATGTGAGCTGATCCGCCGGCGCCTGACGCCGCGCCCATCAGCGCCCCCGCCCGCATGCTTCGGGCGGGGAAACGACATTAAAACCAGGAGTTCGCTTGTGAATAGTTTTGCTGCCAGCCTCGCCCTGTCCGCGCTTGCCACCACCGCTGTCGCTGCCGAAGAAACGCGTCGCCCCCGCGTTGCGCCGGAGGCCGTCTACCAGGTCGCGCCGGGTCTGGGGAAGTTCACGAATGGCGTCCTGTTCGGCGAAGTCTGGGTGCGGGATACCCTCAAGCCGCGTGACCGCAGCCTTGTCACGCTGGCCGCGCTGATCGCGACCGGCAAGACCGCCGAGGTCGGGGTTCATACCGCCCGCGCGCTCGATACCGGAGTAACCCCGGTGGAGATCGGGGAGGTGATCACCCATCTCGCCTTCTATAGCGGCTGGCCGAATGCGCTCTCGGCGGTCACCGAGGTGCAGCGGGTGTATGTCGACCGCGACATCGGCCCGGTCGACCCGAGCGCCGCCGCCCGGATCGAACTGAGCGCGGCCGCCGAGGCCGCCCGTTCCGCCACCGTCACCACCACGGTTGGGCCGACCGCGCCCGAACTGGCCGATCTGACCAACCGGGTTCTGTTCGGTGATCTCTGGCGGCGTTCGGAACTCACGCCCCGCGACCGGAGCCTCATTACCATCACGGCGCTGATTGCCATCGGCCAACCGGAGCAATTGCCCTTCCATGCCAACCGGGCGATGGACAGCGGGCTAACGCGCGACGAGGTCGCGGAAACGGTCGCGCATCTTGCCTTTTACGCCGGCTGGCCGCGCGCCTTTTCCGCTGTGCCGGTCTTGCAGCGTGTGTTTGACCAACGGGCCGGAGCACCGGCACCCTCTGCTGCGCCTGCGCCCGGTGTGTCGGCCGCCCACGCTGGCGAGCTTAAGATCGTGCGCGCCAAGGATGCACCATCGGTACCGGGGCCGGACGCCTACTTCACCGGCAACGTCCGCGTCTCTGGCAATTTCAAGGGCAACGCCCCCGCGCGCGTCAGCGGCGCCACGGTGACCTTTGCACCGGGAGCGCGCACGGCCTGGCACACGCATCCGCTGGGCCAGACCCTCTTCATCATTTCCGGGCGCGGTCGTGTTCAGAAAGAAGGCGGACCGGTGGAGGAGGTGGTGCCCGGCGATCTAGTCTGGATTCCGCCAAATGTGCGCCACTGGCACGGGGCCAGCGCCAAACAGGCCATGTCGCATCTGGCCGTGGCCGAGGAACTTGACGGCAAGGTGGTCACTTGGATGGAGAAGGTGACGGATGCGAAGGGTCTAGATGAATAAGGTAAACGCCCCCTTATGAGAGGTCTTCCAGGAGGCTAAAGCGCCGTTCAGGGCTTGCTTCCCGTGCAGTCGTGCCGCTCGCCTTACCGAGGCGGTGGTGAGTTAGCATGTCGCCCAGCTCGAACACGATGTGCGGACCAGTCTGCTGGTGCGCACCACGCGGCAGGTACGGCCCACCCATGCCGGCCGTCTGTTTCGAGCGCGGTGTGTGGTGATCCTGCGCGGCGCATAAGAGGCGTTTGATGAACTGGCGCAGGCTGCGGTCGTCGCCAGCCATCGTGGCGGCATGGCTCAGCGATGGCGACATCTACAAGGCGAGCCAAATCCCCCTTAGCTATGCCGCTCTCGCAGTCCGGATGGTGTGCAGCGCCTCCGGCTTGAGGTGGGTCTAACGCCGCAGCATCTTCCAGTCCTTATGGCCGGTCACAAGCGCGACCTGTTCGATGGTGAAGCCCGCCTCGAACATTCGCATCGAGCTGTCGTGGCGCGGCATACCCCTTCACCTTCCGTAGCTTACGCGCTGGAGATGCACCATCCGACACCTCGAGCCGTATCGGGGGCATAGCTATGAGCCTCGATCGGCGCCGACGGGCTCGGCCGGACGCCCCGAACGTGACGGGCGGCCAGCCCGTTCGGGTTGATCCAGGATAGCGTCAATCTCGTCGGCAACCCTGTCGGCTGCGAGCCTGAGCGCTTCGTCTATATGGATATAGCGCTGCGTCACGCCCCGAGCTGCATGGCCCAGTAGCGCGGCAATGGTCAGTTCGGAAAAGCCCAGGTCCGCCGCGACGCTGGCAAATGTGTGCCTCAATGTGTGCGGAGTCACGTCGTCCAGCTTCGCGCTGGCACACAGCCGATCGAGCACCCGAACGACGCCGATAAAGTGGCCTTCGCCCCAATCCGCCGGGAAGAAGTACGATGATGTTATGTTGGGCTGCCCCAGCAAAAGGTCCATAGCTGCGCGGCCTATGACCCGTGTCTGGGCTCCGCTTTTTGTATCTGGAAAACGGACCGAGCCTTCCTCCGTGTTGAGCCAAAGCCGTTTCACCCCAAGGCCCTCCATTCGCCGAAAACCCGTGAGGAGCAGGAAGCGGATGGCAGCCAGCCCCGTCGGATGCTCTCCAGCCTCTGCAGCGAAACGCATGGCCCTCCCGAGACGAGCGATTTCGCTGCGGCTGAGGCGGCGTTCCCGCGCCTTTCCGGCCAGCCTACGAACGCCACGCGCGGGATTGGCGTCGATCTTTCCAAGGCGAACGGCGTGTTCGAAGATGGCATGCAGCGTCGACATGGTGCGCGCGGCCACCCCTTCCCCGCCCGTGGTCGCTCCGCCTCGACTGCCCGCGCGAGGTTTGGATGTTCTGCCGACGGCAATATCTGCCTGCGCCCCTTCGATATCCCCGAGCTTCAGCGTGGCAATCAGTCGTCGGCCGAGCAATGGCTTGATGTGAACCTCGATCCGGCTCTTATCCATGGCCAGGGTCGATGCCTTGATGGGGCGACGGCTGCGGCCGAGTATGCGGCCGACCTCGGCCTCGGCCAGATACCAGTCGCATACCTCGGCAACCGAGATGCCCTTCAGCTTGCTGTCCGGGCTATCCAGCGGGTCGAGACCCTTGGAGACGGCCACCAGCTTTTCATGGGCGATCCGGCGCGCCTCCTCGACCGTCATCAGCCCGTAGCGTCCAATCACGGTGCGACGAGGCCGTCCTTCGGGCGAGCGATACTGGATCACAAAGCTCTTCAGCCCCGAGGGCATGACCTGAACGCCGAAGCCTCGAAGCTCCCGATCCCAGGCAAAACTCTCCCGAACCTTGACCCCAACCTTCGAAGGTTTCGGAACTTCCAGCGCGTCGATAAAACGCTTCGTCAGCTTTTCCATAGTGAGTTCAGAGCCCTACCGAAAATCTGCTTAGATTTTACGAGGCTAGCCGGATTCTAATCAAATTCCAAGCTCTCAGAAGCGCAAAATAGCGCATGAAGCGCGGCCTTTAGCGCGCCCACCTTCGAAAATAGTCGTTTATTTATCGTATCTTATAGTACTTTAGCAAACACGCGGATATTGCAGCGAATGGCTCTCGGGCACCTTGCCAAGGTTGGGGTCGTGGGTTCGAATCCCATCGCCCGCTCCAAATTTTCCCAATAAAATCTGATAGTTAGCAAACGCCCTTCGGGGCGTTTTC
>NCHM01000040.1 GCA_002257205.1 Rhizobiales bacterium 24-66-13
CCCCATGATGCGGTGCCGGAATGCGGGCTTATACACCACCAGCCGGCACAGCGTAAGAGAAGCCCACGCCGGCCGCCGGATCGGCCTCATATGGGGATGGTTCGCAGCGAAAGCAGGGGTAGCGTTTGCAGCCAAAAGGATTATCTTTACAGACGATTATTGGGAATTCGGCCATGCCGGCCGGCGGCGGGGCCAGGGAGCGGCGGATGCCGAAGCTCGTGATCTTCCTCGCCAAGCACGCGGCGCTTGGCTTTGTCATCGCCGCGGCTTTCGTGGGCGGGCTGGTCGCGCTGGACATCGGGCATTTGCGGACGCTGCTTGCCGGCAGCGGTGATGCGTGGCTTCCCGCCTTTATTTTGACGTTCGCAATGGGCCTCACCTTCTCAAGCGTGCAGATGGGTGTGGCCGTCATGCTGCTGGCCGAAGAGGAGCCGCGGCAGCCCGCCAAGCCGAAGGGTGGCCGGCGTGCGCGCGACCCCGGATTCGCCGCCTTGCGCCCAGCGCCTGCCCGCGTGCCGGCGCGCCGCTGATCCGAGGACCGCAAGGTCTCGAAATGCCGCATCAACGGCAGTCCCCTGTCGACCCCTGAGCCCGATGGATAAAGCCGTGCGCCTCTGCGCGGTTGACCCTTGTTCGCGAACGACCCAAAAGAGGGCAAGGGGACAAGCATGCTGACAAAAAAAGGTAAGTATGGGCTCAAGGCAGCGGTTCACCTCGCCCGCCTCGCCCCGGGAGACTCGGTTCAGGTGGCCGATATCGCCGAGGCGAACCAGATCCCAAAGAAATTCCTGGATGTCATCCTCGGCGAATTGCGCAACGCAGGCATGCTGTCCAGCAAGAAGGGGCGCACCGGCGGATATCGCCTCGCCAGGCCGGCGGAGGATATCATCGTCGGCGATCTGATCCGCGCCCTGGACGGCCCTTTGGCTGCCCTGCCCTGTGCCAGTCGAAACGCGTATGTGCCGTGTGAGGACTGCGACATCGCCCATTGCGAGGTGCGCCTGCTGATGGTGCGGGTGCGCGACGCCATCGGCACCGTGCTCGATACCTACACGCTGGCACAGATGCGCGATCTCTCGGCCGACCAGCTCGGTTCGTTCGTAGATTATATCTGAGCGCGTGGGATCAGCGCCGGTTGGGCCCGAGATAGGGCGACGGCGGCTGCGCCGCGAAACGCTGAAGATCGTATTGCGGAAAGGTGCGCGCCAATACCTTCATATCCGCTGGGGCGTGCCCATCCACCGCATAGACCAGCTTTCCGTCCGCCAGTCGATCGACCCGAACCTCGTGATTATAGGATCTTAGCAGCCCGACCATGTCCCGCGCGGCATAAGGCATGACGCGCTCGACCTCGGGAACCTTGATTCGCTCGTTGAAATAGATCCAGCCGCTGGGGATAGCGAAACAAACGAGCAGAAGCACAAGCCCCTTCGACATTTGAACGAAGCGCGGGCCACGCGCCGCATAATCCTCCCGGATATTGATGCGGTCTTCAAAGCTGAAACCCATCCGCCCCCCCGCAATAGGCGCGCGTTTGCGCCGTGCGCCAGACGGTAGATATGAAATAATAGAGTTAACGAACATAGCTGCCCGATGCCCGTTCGTCACCTCATTCTCCTCCGCAACCGTCGCCAGGATGGATCTAAATTCTATCCACCGCTGATGGCGGTCAGTACAAAGACATCCATTCCTTGTGCCAGGGGCGTTGCGAGGCCGGCGCGCCGCCCACCGACGAAGATATTGATGTGTCGGCGCACTGCCGGAGTGGTATCGCACAGGCGATCGCGCATTCCGGGCCAGCGGGCATCGAGCGCATGGAGCATCTCGTCCACATTTGCTCCGCGCAGCCACACCCGCCGCTCCGCGCCGGGAAAAAGCCGCACCAGATGGTCCGGCAGGCGCACCAGCACCTCGGGCTTGGTGTCGGTGGCGCTCATTTCGGCATCATCCATGCGCATCACCCCGTCGCGAGGTCAGGCCTCGACCACCAGGGTTTCCACCGAGGTGATCAGCGGCAAATGCGCCGCGATACAGGTCCACCGGCCGCCCTCGTCGGCGCTGGCGTAAAGCGCCCCGGAATTGGTGCCGAAATAGACCCCGGCGGGTTCCAGCACGTCCGTGGCCATGGCTTGGCGCAGGACGTTGAAATAGGCCCCCTTCTGCGGTAGGCCATCGGTGCGCTTCTCCCAGGAACGGCCGCCGTCCGTGGTGCGCCACACCGCAGCCTGCGCATCCGGCATGAAGCGCCCCGCCGTATCACCGTTTAGTGGGATCAGATACAGCATATCATCGTCGCGCGGATGCACGGCGGCCGGAAAGCCGAACGATGACGGCAAGCCCGCCTCGATGCTCGACCAGCTGCGGCCACCGTCGTCGCTGCGATACATGCCACAATGGTTCTGCTGGTACAGCCGGTCCGGGCGATTGGGCGCCATGACCAGGCAATGAACACACTGGCCAAATTCGGGATAATTCTGCCCCTCCGGCATGTAATCCGCTCGCGTGCCGCGATTGCGCGGCTCCCAGGTCTCGCCCCCGTCGGCCGAATGAAACACGCCGGCCGCCGAGATGCCGACCCAGATCCCGGCATTGTCTCGCGGGTTCAGTACCAGCGAATGCAGGATCAGCCCGGCCCCGCCGGGATGCCAGTCGGGGCGGGAGGGATGGTCCTGCAATCCGGGCAGATGCGTGAAGCTCTCGCCACCGTCAGTGCTGCGGAACAAGCCGGCAGGCTCGACGCCCACATAAAGCGCGTCATTGCCATGGGCGAGGCTCCAGGCGGCCTTCACCGGCGGCGCGCCGGCCTCATAGGCGAGACCTTCGCTCGAATGGGTCCAGCTCTCTCCGAGATCGGTGGATTTCCACACCGCCGGGCCGAACCATTCGTTTCCGCCCGCGGCGTGAATGGCTCCCGTGCGCGGATCGCCGACCACGTGATTGAGTGGCCACGTCTCGCAGAATGGTCCGCGCACCTCCCAACTCATGCGCGCGCTGTCGCTTTCCGCGATGAAGGCGCCTTTCTTCGTGCCGACCAGAACCAGGACTTTCTTCGCCATCGTCTCCTCCATGCCCAGCAAGAGCTTGTCCCGGTCTCACGGCACCAGATTGACCATCCAATTGATGCCGAAGCGGTCCGCGACCATCCCGAAGCACGGCGAGAAAAAGGTCTTTCCCAACGGCATCTGGACCTGTCCGCCCTGCGAAAGCGCGGTAAAGACGCGATGCGCGTCCGCTTCGCTCGCAACGGCAAGGGAGAGGCTGAAACCCTGGAAGCTGGTGCTGTTCCGACATCCCCCGTCGGAGGCCATGATGGTGCTTTCGCCGATCTTGAAGCTCACATGCATGATCTTGTTTTCAGAGCCGGGGGCGACCATGTCCGGCGGCGGTGCCTCGGGCGCCTCGCTGTACCGCATCAGCAATTCCACTTGGGCGCCGAGCGCGGCCTTGTAGAATTCGAGGGCTTCTTCGCATTTGCCGTCGAACGTCAGATAGGGCTGGACCAGCATCGCATTCTCCCCGGTTATCCTGCGGCGGCGCGGAGGCGTCGTCGCGATCAGATGCGCGTCGCGCACCCGTCACGGGCAAGGACGTATGGCTTTCCATGCGGCCGACAGGCTGCCGCGACTTTTTTTGCCGCCGGGAGAACCAGGGGTCACGCCCAGCCCGGTTGGTCCAGCGGGCGCGCGGGCGGGGCCAGCGTGATCAGATTGGCAAGATCCGCACCTTGTGGCGAGATAGCCATGGGACAGGCGATGCCGGGCATGGCCACCACATCGAACAATTCGCGGATCGCCCCCTCCAGGCGGATCCATTCGACAATGTCGCCGCTTGCAAGATTGACCACGACCACCCCGCACCATGGCTGCGCGCCCCGTGCGTCCAGCTCGCCGTCGAGGGGCAAGCCATTGAAGTTCAGATAGCGCGGCAGCGAGAGGGTGATGATCGCGTGACCATCGTGGAACGCGAGGCCGCGCATGAAGCCGGGGCAGAAGGCGACATCCTGGCGGACGCCGGTCTGCGGATCAATGCGCACCAGATAGCCGCGTCCGGAATCCAAAACCCAGAGCGCGCCCGCATACAGACGCGGGGAATGGGGCATCGAGAGCCCGTCGGCGAGGATCGCGTCGTCTTCCACGCGGATGACCAGTCCCCCGCCCGAGCGATGCGCGCGCCAGCCATCCACGATATCGCTGCGCCCCACCACGGTGACATAGGCCGCGCGCCCGTCCGCCATGCACAAGCCATTGAGGTGGCAGCGATCCTCGGCCGCGAGGCGGGAAATGAATTTCGGCTTCCAGAGCGGCTCGAAGCTGTGTTCCAGGCTGAAGGTGGCAAGGCAGGAATATTTGGTGTTCACGAACACCAGCCGCCCGCGCCCGTCCACCGCCATTTCGTGCACGTCAATATCGCCCGTGATCCTCGCCATGCGCGGAACGAACAGGGCATCGAAATGGCCGTTTGCCCGTTCGTGGGCGGCGAGCACATTTTCCAGCCGCCACACCTGGAGCAGGGAGCCGAGGAACAGCCGGCCGGGCTCATACCACATCCCCATGGCGCGCACGAAATCGCGCTGATGGAAGGACATGGCGTTTTCGGGCGTGCGCCCGATGAGAAACAATTGCCCGGTCTGATAGGACGAGAAGGCAAGGCTGAGCTGATGCTGCGCCAGCCAGAATGAGAAGCCGCGCGAACAGGTGAGGTCCGTTGTCAGGTCCGCCGGCGCCGGGCTGGCCGGAGCTGCGGCCAGTGGAGCATCGCTCTTAGGCGCACCATCGGGCGCACGCTCAGGATCGGTCAAGGTTAAGCCTCAGAAATGCACCGCGATGCGCGCCATCCCGGCCTGGGACAGGAAATCCTGGCCGACGCTGACGCCATAATCCAGTTTGAATTCCCAATTCTTCGCCGTCACCAATTGCAGGCCCATGTCGAAATTGCCGAGCATGTCCGGGGTGTAGGTGACGGTGTCGAATGTCCCGGTGCCGACCGGCGCTCCGAGCAGATAGGAGGTCGTGATCCAGCTGCCGTTGGACAGGAAGCTGGCGCCGAGGCTCGCAAACGGACGCAGGACCGTGCCGTCGGCGAGATCGACGCGGGTGCCGACCTCCACCGTCGGGCTGACGATGAAGGTGGTCTGGCTCGCGCCGAGCACCCGCAATTCCGCCCCGCTGATGCCGGCTTCGCTGTAGCCGGGGACGTTCACATAAGACACGTCCAGGTCCACATAGGGCCTCACATACCAGCCCGTCTGCGGCATCTCGTAGGCAAGGCGCAGGCGGCCCGTGACGTTATAGACGTCGATCGAGCTTTCAGGCGCCGCGGCCAGCGCCGTGACGACGCGCTGGCTGTCGATGTTCACCCAGCCGAAATCCACCGCCCCGGAAATCAGCCAGGGGCCGATCTGGCGCTTCAGCGCGGCCGTCACATCAAAGCCGCTGCCGCTCGCGGAGCTGATATCGGCCGAGGAACTGGTCCAGCTCTGCTGGTAGGCGCCGGACAGGGCGAAGAACCAATCCTGCTGCAATTCGCGCTGCACCCCGGCCTGCAAGGTGACTGTGTCGGTCGAGAAGCCCTGGTTTTCGAAGGTGCCGGACTGGCTGGTCCGGCCGACGATCACCCGCGCCCAGCTGCATTGGTCTTCCTGCAACAACAGGCCGTCGCCCGCGAACATGGGGCAGCTCATGGTGCGGTTCAGCACCGCCCGGCTCTCCATGATGCGACTGGCCGGGCCCGCGCCATTGAGTTCCGGCGACAGCGCTTTGAGCGCCTGACGATATTGCGCGTCCGTCGCGGTGTTCAGCAATGTGTTGAACAGCGATGCCGTAGTCCCGAGCGTGCCGCTGTTCCAGATGCTTTGCAGATGGTTGGCCGCCGCCGCGCCATTGGCCGACAATTTGCTGCCCGGCGGCGTGAAATCGGCGCTCGGAGAGAGCGACACGCTGTTCCCAGCCACCGCGGCATTCCATTGATAGACCAGGGAATTGTCCACAACGCTCGCAGTGAACCCGGCGAGCGTCCCGGCCTCAAGCACCGTGAACGAGGTGTTTGGCGCGATGCTGAGCGGGTTCGCCTGGAGCGTGCCGGCCACGTTCGCGGTACCGGACACGCTGAACAGGTCCGAGCGATGGGAGGTGGCATCCAGATCCAGCGCGATTGCCCCGGTGGAGACGAAATTGCCCGCGAGCGTGCTGGTGGCCAAGGTGCCGAGCCCGCCCGGGCTGAGCGTGCCCCAGTTGGTCAGGATGCCGCCGTTCAGATTGATGGTGCGGCCTGAATTGAAGACGCCGCCAGCCTGGTTGATGAAGCTGGCGGCGCCCGTCCCGAGGTCGACACTGCCGGTCACTGTGCCGGCATTGGTGACGATCTCATTTCCGCCGCCGGCGAGAATGGCGACATTGCCCAGCGCGCGGACTGAGGCGCCGGAGGCGATGGTGATAGTGTTGTCGGCGCCGCCCGAAAGCATGATGCCCGCGCCGCGCTCATCCTTGCCGCCGATCACGGTGCCGCCGCCGAGGATGTCGATGGTGATCGGCCCGGCGCCGCCCGGCCCGGTGGAAAGCGCGAAGATGCCGGGTGAATTGGCGCCCGCTGCGACGACAAGGCCCGAAACCGTCACGTTCACGGCCCCGCCGATGCCGGAGCCTCCAGCCGAGCCGTTCATCGCCTGCGTGCCGGACTGCGCGGTTCCGCCCCCGCCGCCGATGGATTGCGCGTTGACCGCCGCCGCGTTCGCGCCCGACGTGCCGACGCTGCCGCTGACGGTCAGGTTCACCGTGCCGCCGTTCCCCGTGCCGCCCCCGGTGCCGGCGGAACTGTCGGCGACGGTGAAGAATGTACTGGATGCATCGCCGCCGAGCCCGCCGCCGCCGCCGATCGATTGCGCGAACAGGCCGCTCGCTCCGGCGCCCTGCGTCGCCACGATGCCGGCGAGCGTGAAGGAGACCTCTTCTCCATTGCCGCCCCCGCCCCCCGCGCCGCCGAATGCAAGGCTCGCGAGGCCAGTGGCGCCGCTGGTGGCGGCAAGCCCGCCGCCGCCGCCGATCGATTGCAGCAGGATGCCGTGGGAATTCACGCCGCTGGTGCTGATGAAGCCGGTGCTCGCGAGCGTGCCGCCCACCTTGCCGCCGTCATTGCCGCTGCCACCGGAACCACCCAAGGTCAGCGCCAGAGAGGCGGTGCCCTGCGCCGCGCTGGCGCTGGTCAATGTTATGCCGCCGCCGCCGCCGATGGATTGGGCGAGCACGCCGATGGCATTGCGGCCCGAGGTCACGATGTCGCCGTTCAGCGTCAGCGCGACCGTGCCGCCGATATTGCCGCTGCCGCCCGTGCCGCCAAGCGACAGCGATCCATTCACGCTGCCGCCGCCGGCATCCGCGGACACCGCCGAGGCGCGGCCGCCGCCGCCGCCGATCGACTGGGCGACCACGCCATTGGCGCCCTCGCCGGCGGTCGAAATGAGGCCGGCCTGTGTGAAGCTGACCTGTTCGCCCGCGCCTCCGCCTCCCCCGCTGCCGCCGAGGGCGGCGCTCAAGGTCATGTCGGTTTTCTGGCCCTTCACGATGCTGGTGGCGAGCACGGCATTGCCGCCGCCGCCGCCGATGGATTGCAACAAAACGCCGTCGGAGCCGGCGCCCGTGGTCTGGATCGTGCTGTTGAGGGCGACCTTGACCGCGCCCCCATTGCTGCCGGAACCGCCCGCGCCGCCGACGGTGGCGGACAGGCTCGCGATGCCGCTGCCGCCGGTCGTCGAGCTGGAGGACGAACCCTTGCCGCCGCCGCCGCCGATGGACTGGGCGACGAGGCCTGCGGCATCGTGGCCAGTCGTGCTGATGGAGGTTCCGGCCTGCTGCGCCGTACCGATATTGATCGTGACGAGGCCGCCAGCGCCGCCGGATCCGCCACCGCCGCCGATACTCACACCCAGCGACAGGCCATTGCCGCCGGCGCCGTCCGCATCGCCTTTGCCCGCCGCACCTACGCCGCCGCCGCCGCCGATGGACTGGACGAGGATAGCATCGGCCGCGTCGCCGCTGGTGGAGAGAACACCCGTGCCGGTGCTGGTGAGGCTGACTCCATAGCCGGCCCCGCCGGCCCCACCGCCCCCGCCAATGGATGCGCCGACCGCGATCTTGCTGCTCGCCGCATGGGTGGCGCTGCCCGCAACGCCGCCGCCGCCGCCGATCGACTGGGCAAGGATCGCGCTCGCACCATGGCCCTCAGTCGAAATCGAGCCGCTTTGCGTGAGGGTCACCGCGCCGCCATTGCCGCCCGTGCCGCCATCGCCGGCCAGCGCGAACGCCACGCTCGCCTTGCCGCCTGTGCCGGTGGCGCCGGTGGTCGCCGCATTCCCGCCGCCGCCGCCGATGGATTGGGCAAGAATGCCGTGGCTGAAATCGCCCTTGGTGGTGACGACCGAACTCTGCGTCACATAGACCCCGCCGCCCACACCGCCCGTGCCGCCGGCCCCGCCGAGGGTCGCGGAGAGATTGACGTCGCTTTTCTGGTCCTTCGCGATGCTGCTGGACAGCGCTGCATTGCCGCCGCCGCCGCCGATGGACTGGGCGACGATGCCGCTCGCATGGGCGCCGAGCGTGGCGATGGTATTGGCATTGTCCACATGGACCGCACCGCCGGTCGCGCCGGTTCCACCCGAGCCGCCGAGGCTGGCGGAAATGGTCGCAGCGCCGGAACCGCCGCTGGTCGAGGAGGAGGCGCCGCCGCGCCCGCCGCCACCGCCCACCGATTGGGCCAGGATGCCGTTCGATCCGTCACCGGACGTGGAAATGGCCGCGCCCGCAAGGCCAAGGCCGCCGTTCGTGACGATCACCTCGCCGCCGATACCACCGGTGCCTCCAGACCCTCCCATGGTCAGCGTAAGACCGAGGCCGTTGCCCCCTGCCCCGTCCGCCTTGCCGCTGCCCGCTCCCCCATTGCCGCCGCCGCCGCCGATGGATTGGGCGATGATCGCGTCCGCCTGGTCGCCTGTCGTGGCGATCTGGCCGGAGGTCAGGTTCTGGACCAGCACCTGGACTTCGCCGCCCGATCCACCGACGCCGCCCGCGCCGCCGAGGGCCGCGCCGAGCGAAATCTTCGCCGTCGCGCCATTGTTGGTGCTGCCGCCCGCGCCACCGCCGCTGCCCACCGACTGGGCCAGGATCGCCGCCGCATTCGCGCCCGCCGTGACGAGCGTCCCCGAACTGGTCACCGTGACCGCGCCCCCGTTGCCGCCATATCCGCCCGTGCCGCCAAGGCCGAGCGTGACGCCCACGGTGCCGCCGCCGGTGCTGTCATGGGCGCCGCCCGCGACACCTCCGCCGCCGCCGATGGATTGTGCCAGGATCGCGCGCGAGAACGCGCCTTCGGTCGCGATGGTGCTGGTGTTGTTCACCACCACCGCGGCGCCATATCCGCCCTGCCCGCCACTTCCGCCGAGCGTCGCGGAGACATTGGCATCGCTCTTCGTGCCGCTCGCGTCGGAACTCGCCAGATGCGCGCTGCCGCCGCCCCCGCCGATGGATTGGGCGAGAATGCCGTCCGCATGGGCTTCGATGGTGGCGATGAAATTGTTGTTTTTCACCGTCACGGCGCCGCCGTTCCCACCCGCGCCGCCGCTGCCGCCGACGGTCGCGGAAATCGCCGCGACGCCGCCATTCGAAGAAGTGGAAGTGGAGGATGCCGCCCCGCCCTTGCCGCCGCCCCCGCCGATCGACTGGGCAAGGATGCCGGCAGCCCCGCTCCCGTTGGTCAGGATGCCGCCGTCATTGGTGACCGTCACCGTGCCGCCGGTCCCGCCCGATCCCGCGCCGCCGCCGATGCCGATGGAAAGAGACGCCGCGTCCGATCCCGTCGCCTTGCTCTTGCTGGAGCCGGATCCCGCGTCGCCGCCGGCCCCACCGATGGATTGGGCGAGAATGCCGTTGGAATCCTGTCCGCCCGTGGAGAGGAATCCGCCGCTCGTGACCGTGACCGTGCCGCCGGTCCCAGATCCACCACCGGTGCCGCCGAGACTGCCGCCGATATCGAGCTTCGCGCTGGACGCCGCATTGGCATTTCCGCCGCTGCCGCCGCCGCCGCCCACCGACTGGGCAGTGATGGCATTGGCGTTGCGCCCGGTGGTGGTGATTGTCGAAGCGGCCCCGGTCGTGGTGACCGTGACCATGCCGCCGTCGCCCGCACCGCCGCCCGCACCGCCGAGCGCGATGGCGGCAGACGCCTTGCCTCCAACCGCCGATGCGCCGGAACTTCCCGCCCGGCCGCCGCCGCCGCCCACCGACTGTGCGAGAATGCCCGTGCCATTGTCGCCGGCCGTGGAAATCGCCGCCGAGCTGGTGACGATGACCGTATTGCCATAGCCGGCGCTGCCGCCAGAGCCGCCGAGATTCGCGGAAAGCTGGAACGCCGAACTGCCGCCGGTCGCATCGGTTGCGCTGGCGCCGCCCTTGCCGCCGCCGCCGCCCACGGATTGGGCGAAGAGGCCGACGGAATCGTCCCCCGACGTCTTGATGATGGCCGCGTTTGTGAGGGTGATCGTGCCGCCATTGCCGCCCGCGCCGCCCGACCCGCCCAGAGCCAAGGCGGCGCCGAAGGTGTTGCTGTCACCCGAGCTTTTCGTATCCGTGCCGACCGACGAGCCGGTCCCGCCGCCGCCGCCGATCGACTGGGCGATGACCGCGTCCGAGGCCGCGCCGGAGGTGGAGAGCGTTCCGCCGGTCAGCGAGACGATCACGGTTCCACCGTCGCCTCCGGGCGTGCCATTCGCCCCGACCGAGGCGCCGAGGCTGATCTTGGATCCTGATGCGGAGCTGTTGGCGTTTCCGGCCATGCCGCCGCCGCCGCCCACCGATTGCGCGATGATCGCCGCCGCATCGGCGCCGGCCGTGGAAATCGACCCGGAATTATAAGCCGAAACCGCGCCGCCCGCGCCGCCGGCCCCACCGGACGCACCGAGCGTAAAGGATAGGGAAACGACACCGCCGGATGATTTTCCGGCCGCCGCCCCCGCTTTGCCGCCGCCGCCGCCGACCGATTGGAGCAGCATGCCGGTGGAATGCTGGCCAGATGTGACGAGGGTGCCGGAATTGGTCACCGTCACCGCGCCGCCCGCCCCGCCGCCGCCGCCCGAGCCGCCCATGGTGGCGGTCAGCGAGAATTTCGCGTTGCTGCCGTTTGAAGCCTTGCTCACGGCATCGCCCGTGGCACTGCCGCCGCTGCCGCCGCCGCCGCCCACGCTCTGGGCAAAAATGGCATCCGCATCGCCGCCGTGGGTGACGATGCTGCCCGAATTCGTGACAGTGACGCTGCCGCCTGCATTCGCCGTCGCGCCCGACCCGCCCATTGTCAACGTCAAGGCCGCGGTGCCGCCGGAGGCCGAGGCGGTGCCGCCGCCCGCATTGCCGCCGCCACCGCCCACCGACTGGGCGACCACGCCGCGCGACCCTGCTCCATAAGTCAGCACGTTCCCGGAATTGGTGACCGTCACGGTGCCGCCCGCGCCGCCGGTTCCACCCGAGCCGCCGAGCGTGAAGGTGACGCCGAAAGCCAGCCGCGCCTCGGACGACCCATCCGCCGCGCCCACCCCGCCGGTGCCACCGCCGCCGCCCACCGATTGGGCGAGAATGCCGTCGGCGAAATTGCCGCTCGTCTTCACCAGGCCGTTATTGGTCACATAGGCTCCGGCACCCGCCCCGCCGCCGCCGCCCGTTCCCCCGAGCGACACCTCGGCGGAGAAGGAAATGCCGGCATGGCCCGGAACATAGGACGCCGCCGACGCGGTGGAATCGCCGCCTGCGCCGCCACCGCCGCCGATCGACTGGACAAGCATGCCAGTTGCCCCATCGCCGCTGGTGACGATCTTGGCGCCGCTCTCGTTGATCACCGTCACATTGCCACCACTACCACCGCCCGCACCAGAGCCGCCGATCGCGGCCGATACGGAGATGGACGGCACGTCCGCAGTGCCGACCGTGACCACCTTCGCCGCCGCCGATCCGCCATTGCCGCCGCCGCCACCGATCGACTGGGCGATGATGCCGAATGCGTCCGCACCCTGGGTGGTGATGGAGCTATAATTATAGACCTGGACGGTGGTGCCCGCCCCCGCTCCGACGCCGCCGGACCCACCGATGCTGACACCGAAGCTGATGCCGACGCTCGCCGACAGATCATAGGCCGCGCCGCCGGTGCCGCCGCCGCCGCCAACCGATTGCGCGACAATGCCGCTGGAGCGGCCGCCCTGGGTGACGATGGCGCCGGCATTGTTCACCTGCACCGAGCCGGAATCGCCGCCCGAACCGCCCGATCCGCCAAGCCCAAGCTGGACCAGATCAAGCCCGAATCCCTCGGCATCGCCGCCATTGCCGCCGCCGCCGCCGATCGATTGGGCGACGATGGCATTGGCGCTGCTGCCGGACGTCTGCAACGATCCGGAATTGGAAACCGCGACCGCGCCACCGGCGCCGCCCCCGCCGGCACTGCCGCCGATCTGGGCGGAGCCGAGCACAGAGACCGCCAGGGTCCCGCCGCCATGCCCGCCGCCGCCACCGATCGACTGGGCATGCAGCGCGATCGAGCCATCGCCCGCCGTCGTTACGGTGGCCGCGTTGACGATATGCGCGTATCCGGCATTGCCGCCGGACGCGCCATCCCCGCCGACGGCGACGATCACGGCGTCGGCGGAGCCGGCGGAACCACCGCCGCCGCCAATGGACTGCACCAGGATGCCGGCCGAGGCCGCGCCCTGGGTCAAGATCGTCACGCCTTTCGCCGCCGAGGCATAGGCCGTGCCCGACGTGCCGCTGACGCCGTTGAGGCTGACCGGGGCCTGCGCGCTGAGCACGGTCAGCACGCCGCCACCGCCGATGGATTGCACCACGACCGCCGCGGCATAGGCGCCGCTGGTCGTCACGCTGCCGCCCGTGAGAACGGCGCTCGCCAGGGCGCTGGTGCCGCTGTCCCCGCCCGAACCGCTGGTGGAATCGAACACTGCGTCCGAACTGCCGCCTGCCCCGCCGCCACCGGCGATGCTTTGCACGACAATTCCGGAAGACCCCTGGCCGCTGGTGGAGACCGTGCCCGCACTGGTCACATAGGCGTTGCCGGCATTGCCGCCGGTTCCGCCCACCGCGCCCTGGGAATTGCCGAATGCAATCGCCTCCCCGCCCTGGGCGCCAAGTCCGCCGAGGCTCTGTGCGGCGAGACCGAAGGCGCTCGCACCCGTTGTCGTCACCGAGCCGTTGGCATTCAGCGTGATGCTGGCGTTTCCACCGTTTCCGCCGTTTCCGCCGTTGCCGCCCTTGGCTTGGTAGGGGCTGCCCGCATTGCCGCCCGCCCCGCCGGCGCCGCCTTGGCTGCGCGCCTGAATGCCGTAGACCGTGCCGCTGCCGGTGTTGCCGACGGTGATCGTGCTGCCGGTGGTGACGGTAGCCGAACCGCCGCCGCCGCCATTGCCGCCCTGACCGCCAATATTGATTGTGATCGTGCCGTTGGTACCGGCATAGGCACCGGCGCCCCCCGTGCCGCCGACCGAGGCGATCGTGATGCCGCTCCCGGAGGTGGCGGAAAAGACGCCATCGCCCGACACGCTCACCGTGCCGCCGGTGCCGCCGTCCTGTGCCGATCCGCCAACGGAGAAATTCCCATCGGAATTGGTGACACCGCCCGCACCGCCCGCACCGCCCGTGGAAACGAGCGCGGCGGCCGTGCCGACGGTGGTCACGTTCACCGTGCCATACAGTTTCAGGCTCGCAGTGCCGGCATTGCCGGCATAGCCACCGTTATACCCCACGGCATTGCTTGAATTGCTTTCGCCTTTCCCGCCCGTGCCTCCGGTACCGCCGGTGGATGCGATGAGAATGCCGGCGTCCGCGGTCGAGGTCACCGTTGTGTTCGTCAGCGACAGGCCCACATTGCCGGCCGCCCCGCCGCTGCCCCCCTTCGCGCCGTAGGAATAGTTCGTCGCGCTGTCGCCCATTCCGCCGGCACCGCCGGCGCCGCCCACCGAAACAATGGTGATGGCGGTGCCGGCCGCGGTCACGGAAGAGCCCGTGAAAGTGCCATAGGCCGTACCGCCCGCCCCTCCGGTTCCCCCGGCGCCGCCGCGCCCATTGTCGGTGTCGCTGCTGCCATAGCCTCCCACGCCGCCGGCACCGCCGGTGGACTGGAGCTGAACGCCGCCGCTGGTGCCGCTGACACTCGCCGCCGTCAGCGTCAACGAAACCGCGCCACCCGTACCGGCATTGCCGCCGGCGCCGGCGGTTCCGTTCCATGTGTTGGAATAGGCCGCGCCGCCCGCGCCCGCGAGGCCGCCGATCGAATTAATGGCGATGCCCACGCCGCCCGAGGCAGATATGGTCGCATTGGAAACCGTGAGGCCGGCGGTCCCGGCATTGGCTCCAGCGCCACCCGCACCTCCGAAGGCAAGACCAAAATGGCTGGAGCCCTTTGCTCCGCCCAAGCCCCATCCGCCGGTCGAGAGCAGGCTGACGCCGGTGCCCGCGCTCGAAATCGTCGAATTGCTGATCTGGCTGGATACGGCGCCGCCAGCGCCAGCCGTGCCGCCGGCACCGGCGGTTGCCGTGTCCGTGGTGCTGCTGGCCGTGCCACCGGAGCCGCTGACCTGTCCCGACGATTGCAGGCTGATCGCCGCCCCGGTGCCACCCGTTGTTAGGGTGGAGCCGCTAAGGTTGAGGCTGACCGTGCTGCCGACGCCGCCGTTGCCACCGTTGCCGCCGCCCGAAACGTTGCTGTCCGTATCGCCCGAAGCGCCGCCGCCGCCATTGCCGCCCATGGCGAGCAGCACGATGCCGGACTGGCCGGTTGAAAGAGTGGTTCCGGCGACGGTGACGGCGATCGCGCCGGGTCCACCGGCATTGCCGCCCGCACCGCCCTGTGCATTGGAGGTGTCGCTGCTGCCATAGGCGCCATTGCCGCCATTGCCGCCGTACGACTGGATCAGAACCGCGGTATTGTTGGTGCCGGCGTTAACATTGGTGATGGAGACCGTCTGCGCGCCACCCCCGCCACCCAGCCCGCCGGGGCCGCCCGTGCCGCTGCCGGTATCGCTGCTGCCATAGCCCCCATAGCCGCCGACGCCGCCGCGGCTGAGAATGGTGACGGCCGAAGCAAGCCCGGTTCCCGTGCCGACGACGGTGATATTCGTAGCGCCCAGCGTCCCGCCATTGCCGCCGGCGCCACCATACGCATCGGAGGTGTAGTCATCGACCGCATTTCCGGTCCCGCCGTTAAAGCCGAGCTGAATCGATGTGTAAGGCACATTGGCCTGGGCCTGCGCCAAAGCTGGTGCCACGCCGCCGGCAAGGAAGGCGATGCCGCACAGGGTCGTCGAAAGGGCTGTCGACAGGCGCAGCCGCGCGCTGGACGCGCCATAGACGGCACCCACTGCTTTTCCGCAGGCTGACCGCCCCGCAAGACTCTGTGTCATGACCCTGCGCCCCCCGGCGGCTCTGGAACATTGGCACCTTTCCATTTGAGGTATCACATTGCTGGCGCGACCCGCAATTACCTCGAAGCCTCGTTCTTCAACGCCTTTCGTCATATAAATGACGTCTTGCATACCTCTTCAAGACAATTTGACCCCAAGTGCACGCCAACACTTCTAACGTATATTTCACAACTATAACCAATGATCTATGACCCGCGCGGCCTTGAAGTGACATCAAGGGGCGAAAGGCCTTTGGGCGTGCGCGAACCCTTCGAAAATCAAGAAGATTGATGATAAACCTTGCGGCAGGTGACCAGCGGCGCCGGCTCTCGGCTTCATTCGACGTTGAGAGGCTTGGCCACCGCCAGTCAAAACCGGCTCAGGACCCGGAGCGCAGGGTCGTAACGGCCACGCAATTTTCGCCAACCGGCAGGAACAAGGTCTGTTCACCGGTGGGAAGCGCGTAGAAGGGCAGGTCCGACAGGGGCGACATGAGCTTGGAGCCGGGAGGCAGGAGCGAAGGCGCATCCTCGCAGCGCTGTTTGATCGGCACGACGCGCACCAAATTGCCTTCACAGGCGCTTGCCGTGGGCGCCACCAGGATCACGCCGGCCGCCTGTCCGGCCAAACGCGAACTGGCGCCGAATCGCATGCCGACCGTGCCTTGCACCGCATGCTGGTTGGGGGCGGTTTCCGCCACCTGGGTCTGGAAGGCATAATTCGCCCCCGTGGTCAGCGCCTTGCCGAGCATCGCATAGGTGGCGGCGCAGGTTTTCACGCCATTGGCTAAAGCATGGGCGGTGAACAGATCCTTGCCATCGCGCGCGCCCGACGGCACCTGATCTGACCGGCCCAGGAAGCCCGAGATGCCGCTGTGCTGCGAAACCACCACCCCGAGGCCGAAACAGACGAGGAGACTGGCCGCCGCCCCCGCCAACAGAAGAACCCGCCGCGTGGGAAAAAAGCGCCTCCGGCCGGCGGGATCGACGGGGGGCGTTCGGCTTGATCCGATGATGCGGTCGTAGACGCTTTGTTTTTCAGTCATAAGCGTGGTTCCACAATGGCCCTGATGCGCGGAACGTCGCGCCATTCGTCTCGGCTCAGATCGCTGAAAGCGCCAGGCGGGACTCCAAGGACAGATAGGCGATACACAAGCGCTCGTTGCACCCATAAACCGGCACTGTGACGGGGGGCTGACCGTCACGAAGATCGAGCGCGACCGTCCCGGAACTGGCGCCGGTCGGCGTCCGCAAAATCATGACCGGCCGGCCGTCGTCCATGGCGGCAAGCGACCAACTGAAGACGGTTGCACCTGAGGGTCCCAGGATCTCTTGCGAAATGTTGCAGACTTTCCGCTTCTTGACCCGGTTCTCATCGCAGATCAGCGTCCAGTTGGGGAACGGACGGATGGTCCGCAGATATTGGCCGAGCGGCACGTCCGGCGGCGGCACGACATCGGACGGCTTCACCAGGTAACCCGGCGAAAGCTCCTTTGACGCCGGAGGCTTCGCCGGTTCGCCCTTCTTGGCTTTCTCAGCGGAAAGCGCCGGGCCGCACCATATCAGCTGGAGCATGAGCGCCGAGGCGCACATTGCGCCCCGATGTCCCTTGGTGAGCCACATATCTCGACCCGATCAGTTGAGGGTGAGGCTCAGCCCGCCGCCGGCGCCCCAATCCCCGCCGGCGGTGCTTCCCGAGATGTTCATGCGCATCCTCTGGTCCGGCGTCGTGTAGCCCAGCCCCATGGCGAAGGCACTCTCGCCGCCCCACGCGCCGGCCCCGACTGCGGCGCTGACCTTGCCCGGCCGGTCGTCGTAGCGCAGCGATCCGGCCGCAAGGCCGACGGCGGCGGCCTGGCGCGCCTCGGTGCGCGCGGTTGCGATCGAACTGTTGAGGCTGGCGAACTTCTGGTCCGTATAGGCATTCGCCTGTGTCAAGGTCTGCTGCGATTTGGTGTCGGTGTAGGTATTGGCCGTTGTTATGGCATAGGACGTCTTTGAATCGGTGTAGGTATTGGCCGAGTTGAGAGTTTCGCTCAGGCCCGTCTTCATCTGAGCAACGTTCACAGCATCCTTGCTTGCGACGCCCGCCGCGACATTTGAGATCACCACCGGTGCATTCGCGTCGCCACCAGCCAGCGTGATCGAGTTGAGCTTGTTGCCACTTGCGTCGGTGTCGTACTGCACCGCGGCTTTGCTGAGCGCGCCGATGCTGCCGGCAGCCGCACTCAGAGCCTGGTTGGTGGCGTAGAGCTGCGAGCCATTAACCGCATCGGTCGATGTCGCGCTGACCTGGCCGGCCGCCAGGTTGGTGATGGTGCGCTCGGCCCCGACCGATCCCACGGAGACCGTGCTGGTCGCCGTTCCCGCGACCGCATAAGTGGTTCCGTTCACGGTCATGGTGGAGGTCTGAACGGCGGCAGCCGTGGTCGAGCCCGATCCGAGTGCGACATCCCCCGCATTGCTCGCGCTGGCGCCCTGGCCGATTGCCGTGGAATTGGTGGCCGCCGCCTGGGCGGCGGAGCCAATGGCGATGCTGTCGGCACCTGTCGCCTGGCTGACGGTCCCGCTGGCATTGACCTGGAGGTAGGGCGTGTTGCCTGCAACAACGTTTACGATGGTCGAATTCAAGCTCGACAGCTTGGTGTCGACTGCCCCGATGGCGTCGCCAACATTATTGTAACTCACATGATCGACGAAGTAGCTGGGGGCGATGAGGGTGCCGTCGGAAGCCACCGACGCACCGCCGCCGAACACCGTCGCGACGCTTCGCGACACGCCAAAAAGCTGCGCCCCGTTCACCGCATCGGTGGACGTGGCCGAAACGGCGCCCGCCGTCACATTGGTCAGTGTCGTGCCGCCGCTGCTTGCGAGGGTGATAGTGGTTTTCGGGTCTCCCGTCACGCCATCATAGAGCACGGCACGATCCGAGAGATTGGCCACGCCGGCCGAAACCGCATTGACCTGCCCCACATTGGCCGCGTCCGTATCGGCCGTGCCGGCCGCGACGTTGGATACCTTTTGCGGCGATCCGCTCCCGTGGCTGGCGTCATACGCGCCGAGGGACGAATTCCATTTCATAGCATCGGAGCCGAGTGCTGCGACGGTCTGGTTAGTGGAATAAAGCTGCGACCCGTTCACCGCATCGCTGGACGTGGCGGAAACCGCGCCGGCCTTCACATTGGTCAGGGTCGTGCCGCCGCTGCCTGCCAGAGTGATGGTGTCCTTCGCGCTCTCCACCGCGCCATCATAGACCACGGAGCGGTCCGAGAGATCGGCCACGCCCGCAGTAGCCGCCTTGACCTGAGCGACGTTTGCCGCGTCGGAATCTGCCGTTCCCGCCGCCACGCCGGTGATCTGGCGAAGCTGCCCGCTCGCGGCGTTCCCGACAGAGACTGCGGCCAAGGTGCTCCTTGTGGCTTCAATGGCGCTGGCCGAATTCGTACCGGCAGGTATGTAGCCATCAATGCCGGCAACGGTATTCGCCACCGAGTTCTGGCCGAGCGCAATGCCTCCGGCAACACCCACGGTGGCGCCGGTGCCGAGCGCAATGCTGTTTGATACGGTGCCGGTCGTGGCCCCCGCGCCGACCGCAATCGACGAAGACCCGGTGGCACTCGTGGATTGCGTGCCGATCACGATCGACTGCGCTCCCACGGCACCGGCGAGATTTGTCGCCTGGACCGCCAAGGAATTCCCGACAACCCCGGACACCCAGCCGAGCCCGCCACTCGCTGTGCCGACCTGACAACTCCAGGCTGCAGAAGAGGATGAAGGATCGTCGAGCGTGAGGCAGAGATTGCTGAGCCCGGCATTGCTGCCGGCACCGCTGCTGCTTCCGATCACATAGCCACCGGCATTGGCGACCGACGCGAGACTGAAAAATCCCGCCGTGGCCGTACCCACCCCAATCCCAAAGGCAAGAGAATGGCGACGAAAATCAAAAATTCTATGTGCAAGCCGCAAAGTTAGAATAAGACGCCTGCAATCAGAAGATCTCATAGAGGCAATCCCGAACTGGGACCACCCATGTTTACGCGCGATACTCAAATACGACACAGTATCCCCCCAAGATAATGCGATAGAAGTCCTCCTTACAAGACCCCCAACTCCGCAGACTGACGCAGAAATGGAGATGGCGTTTTCATGCGCCCACCATCATGACGACCCGCCTGCTCCGCAGCCTCCACCGCACGCGCCAAGCCGCCCTGCCCACCCGGAGGAACGACGTGAAGAGCACGGACAGCCTCTTCCCTTGGAATTTCCAGCTCCGCCAAGCGCTGAATACAATTCATCTGCGTCTCCGGCAGCGATTTATCAAATAATGATACGACGAGACCCATAATATAATGAACGAATATTAGATTTATATCTAACTCACTCCACGTATCAAACCGTTCTGACATGAGGTTATTTCGGAATCCCACAACGCAATCCGACAAATAGGTCATAACTACTATATTACCGTCCTCATGCTGAACGTCAGCATCAATCGACATCATGTTTCCTTATCAATCGATGGCGGCACTCTCGCAGGACGCAAAATACGAACCGATTCTTGCGAAATCCCTAAAATGCGGTTCGTTAAAATGTTATATTAATATTCATTGTTTCGTCGGCGCACTATGTCGGCGCACTATCCTGTCACCGAGATCGCATTAAAACTCAAAGCCTTAGGCTTCTCATCCGCAAGCCATTGGCGCGGCATTTCGAGGCCGCGGGTTCAAGGCGGCAGGCGGAAGATCGCACTTCGGAGCACGCTCGCCGACGCCTCGCATCAGAACAGCGCGGGCGTTGCGCCAGCTCCGCACACCCACGGCCAAAAGCGTTGGAAAAATCATCTTCCAAGGCCGAACCGGAACGGCGCCCCCGGGCAATCGGGTTCTGAATGGTGGCGGAGACGGAGGGATTCGAACCCTCGAGACCCTTTTGGGGGTCTGCTCATTTAGCAAACGAGTGCCTTCAGCCTCTCGGCCACGTCTCCATTGCGCTCACCTATGCCGAACCAAAGACGGCTTTGCAAGCCGCCGCCGCCCTTGTCCTCGCAATTAAGTGCCGGCGTAGGATTTCTCTTCCACAATCAGCGAGCCGGAACGGACGTTGATTTCCTTCTTGATCGCGGCCCGCCGATCATTGGTCACATAGACCGCGCGCGCCAGCTCAACGAACCTTTCGTCGAAGCGTTTTTCCGTTTCCAGTTCGCGCAGCGCGTCTTCGATCTCCCAGAGCGCCTCGTTCACGCTCTTGATTTCGACCGTCAGATCCTCGAACCCCACGCTCAACGCATGAATGTCCCGCAGCTGCGCCAGGGCGGTCAGTTCCCGCACCACGTTCGCGCGCTTTGCCGGATCGGCGATGCGTTCCGCCTTGATTTCGAGAATGGTGATCTTGTCGATCAGCTCACCGGCGGACACCGGAGCGAGAATCTCCACCGGAGCCGGCA
>NCHM01000041.1 GCA_002257205.1 Rhizobiales bacterium 24-66-13
CGGAAATTGTCGCGCTTGCGCAGGATGGTGATCCAGGCCAGCCCGGCCTGGAATCCGTCCAGCAGCAGTTTTTCGAACAAGGCGCGATCGTCGCGCTCGGGCACGCCCCATTCGGTGTCGTGATAGGCGACATAGAGCGGATCCGTGCCGCACCAGGGGCAGCGGCACTTGCCGTCGGCGTGCGGGGTCAGGAGGCTCACGCGTCCCCCATCGCGAAGGTCGCCCAATCCGGCCGGCGCAAAATGATCTCGACCCCGCCCGCCACCAGCGGCAGGCCGGCGGCGCTGGCATCGGCCGCGCGGTCGAGCCGCACCAGCGCGATGCCGTGGCCCTGGGCGGAGGAGCCGATGTGGCCCACGGTCTTCTCGCCGGCGCGAATCTCCGACCCCTCCTCCGGGGCGAATTCGAACAAAGCCTGAACCGACCGGGTGCGGGCGGTGCCGCGATGCTGCATGCGGCTCACCACTTCCTGGCCCACATAACAGCCCTTCTTGAAATCCACGCCGCCGAGCTGGTCCATGTCGGCCTCGTGGGGGAAGGCGTCGCCATAGGCGAAGTCCATGCCGCCTTGCGGAATGCCGAGCGCGATGCGGTGGGCGTGGTAGGCGGCGGCGTCCCCGCCCAGCGCCTCGGCCTCGGCGCGCGGCAACACCAGACGCTCGCCCATGGCCGCAAGGCGGGGATCGGGGAACGCCTGGGCGGAAGCGGGCGCGGCAGGCGCATCGGCGCCGAAGCGCGCCGCCACCGCGAGCTCCTCGTCCAGCGTGAACTCGACCTTGGCGCGCAGCAGATACATTTTCAGGCGCTTGAGAAGGTCGTCCTTCAGCGCGCGCGGCACGTCCAGCAGGAAAGCTTCCGGCTCGCCGGCGGGCGCATAGAGGAAGAAATCGGCGATGATCTTGCCTTGCGGCATCAAAAGCGCGCCGAAGCGCGCGCCGCCGGTTTCCAGCCCCGCCACGTTGCAGGTGATGAGATTGTGGAGGAACTTGCGGGCGTCCGGACCGCCGACGTGGATCACCGACCGGTCGGCGAGAGGGGCAATCGGCATGGCCATGTCCTTGTCAGATGTTACAGACATACTTAAAGCCGCGCAGCAGCCCCCTCAAGGGCCGGCCCCGTACATTAGAGCCGGCCCCTCCAGATTAGAGCGAGCCCCCACATGGCGGATACCTTCGACTTCATCCTCAAGGGCGGCAGCGTCGTGACCCCGGCGGGCGAAGCGATGCTGGACGTCGGCGTCAGCGCCGGCCGCATCGCCGCCCTCGGCCGCCTCTCCCCGCGCGCGGCGGGCGAAACCATCGATTGCACCGGCCTCACCATTCTGCCGGGCGTCATCGACACCCAGGTGCATTTCCGCGAACCGGGCCTGGAGCAGAAGGAAGATCTGGAAACCGGCTCCCGCGCGGCGGTGATGGGCGGGGTGACCGCCGTGTTCGAGATGCCGAACACCACGCCCCAGACCACGGACGCCGCCGCGCTGGAAGACAAGATCGCCCGCGCCACCAACCGCATGCATTGCGATTTCGCCTTCTATGTGGGCGGCACCCACGAGAATGTGCGCGACCTGCCGGAGCTGGAGCGCCTGCCGGGCGCGGCCGGGGTGAAGGTGTTCATCGGCTCCTCCACCGGCTCGCTGCTGGTGGCTGATGATGCCGGCGTGCGCGAGATCCTCAAAGTGATCCGCCGCCGCGCCGCCTTCCATTGCGAGGATGAGCCGCGCCTGAATGAGCGCCGCTCCATGCGCATGGTGGGCAATCCCGCCTCGCACCCGATCTGGCGCGACGATGTCGCCGCCCTCATCGCCACCCAGCGCCTCGTGAACCTGGCGCGCGAGGTGGGCGCGCGGGTGCATGTGCTGCATGTCTCGACCGCGCAGGAGATGGAATTTCTCGCCGGCGCGCGCGACGTCGCTTCCGTGGAAGTCACCCCCCATCACCTGACGCTGGCCGCGCCCGATTGCTACGAGCGGCTTGGCACGCTGGCGCAGATGAACCCGCCGGTGCGCGGCGCGCGCCATCGCGATGCCATCTGGGCGGCGGTCACCGACGGCGTGGTGGACGTGCTCGGCTCCGACCATGCGCCCCACACGCTGGAGGAGAAGGCGAAGACCTATCCCGAAAGCCCCTCGGGCATGACCGGCGTGCAGACCCTGGTGCCGCTGATGCTGGACCATGTGGCGAACGGCAAGCTCTCGTTGCAGCGGTTCGTGGATCTCTCCAGCGCCGGCCCGGCGCGGCTGTTCAACATCGCCTGCAAGGGCCGCATCGTGGTCGGCTATGACGCCGACTTCACGGTGGTGGATCTCAAGCGCCGCGCCACCATCACCAATGCCTGGATCGCCTCGCGCGCCCAATGGACGCCCTATGACGGGAAGGAAGTCACCGGCTGGCCGGTGGGCACCATCGTGCGCGGCAACAAGGTGATGTGGGAAGGCGAGCTGATCGCCCCGTCCCAGGGCGCGCCGGTGCGGTTTTTGGAGACGCTGAAGCCGGGCGGGTGAGATCGCGCCACGCCGCGCCCTGCGCGCGACCCCCTCCCTGCCCTCCCCCGCAAGCGGGAGAGGGTTCGCCCCGCGCTTGCGGATGGAGCGTTCCTCCCAGCCCCCGCCAGATCGCCCCCTCTCCCGCTTGCGGGGGAGGGTTGGGGAGGGGGCGGGAGAGCGATGGAGAGGCTTAGCCGGGCAAGCGCTGCGGACTTGGGCGCGCGCCCGTCCCGCGCCTATTTGCCCCGCGCTTACGGATGGAGCGCTCCTCCCAGCCCCCGCCAGATCGCCCCCTCTCCCGCTTGCGGGGGAGGGCTGGGGAGGGGGCGGGAGAGCGATAGGGAGGCTAGCCGGGCAAGCGCGCTACGGACTTGGGCGCGCGCCCGGCTCCCTGCCTTATTGGCGCTGCCCGATGATGGTGTATTCGCCCTTGCGGATGCGGCCGGCGAGGCCTTCCACATAGGTGGCGCAGGCTTCCTCGCCATAAACAGCCACCAGCGTGCGCAGGGCCGTGAACAGGGCCGCCTGCACCAGGCAATCCTCATCCAGCCCGTCGCGCAGGGCCTCGGTCCAGGCATCGTCGAGATAGCTGAAGGCGACATGGCGCTCGTCCGAGCCCAGTTCGGCGATGTCCTGATGAGGAAGGGTCGTGCTGGACAAGAGAGGCCTCCGCGCCGCGCCCCATGGCCAGGGCGGCACGAATACCTACCACGTTCCGGGGCGCCGTCGCGGAACTTCTAAACGAAAGGTTAACCGCCGCACCGGCAGGAGCCGCCTTTTCCCCGCTCAATTTCCGCCGAAGCGCACGGCGATGTCGTGGGCAAGCTTCGCCCCTTCGGTCAATTGGCGCTGCACCGCCGCCGCCGCTGCCGGGGTGCAGGCGCGATAGACCTGGGCATAGCTGGAATAGCCCTGGTTGAAGGCCGCGATCAGCTTCGACCGGCGCTCGTCCGAGGGCTGCTCGGCCTCCAGCAGATCCTGCATCTGCACGCGCCAGCTCTGGCCTTCCGCCGTCATGCCGCACAGCGGACGCAGATAGTGCAGCCCGCCCAGAAGCTCCGCGAGCTTGAGCATGTCGCCCTCATAAGGCGGGGTCGAGCCGTCCGCCGCCCGCGCGGGCCCGCCCGAAAGGCCGAGCACGGCGGCCAGCAGCAGGGCGTGGAGAAAGCGGGGCACGGGGAAAGGCGACGTGAGGAAAGCCGACATGGCGCCACTCGTGCCGCGCGCCGCCCGCGCGGTCAAGATGGCCGTGCTCACGAGGGCGCGTGCGCCAGGGCCTGCGGCTGATCCGCCGCCGCTCCCTCTGCGACCCCCTCCGCCGTCGCCCCCTCGGTGGCCAGCAGACGCGCGGCGCGATGCACCACGTCGGCGAGGCCGTGGGTGGTGGCGAGGCCCGCCACCTCCTCGGGATGGAACCAGCCCACCGCCACCGCCTCGTCGCTCAACACCGGTTCCCCGGCGCGCCAGAGCGCGGCATGGGCGGCCACCACGAAATGGCTCGTCAGCGTGCCGTCCGCGTCGCGGGAGATGAAATCAAGCGCCGCCGCGAGGCCGATGATGTCCGCTTCGACCTGGACTTCCTCCCTCACCTCGCGCGCCGCCGCCTCCGCCAGGGTCTCGCCCGGCTCGACCCGCCCGCCGGGCAGGCTCCACAGGCCCTTGCCGGGGGCATAGCCGCGCTGGGCGAGCAGGACCAGCGGGCCGCGAAACACGGCGGCGCTGGCGGCGAGGGTCGGGCGGACGGCGTAGGCCATAAGGGAAACCATCGGGTTGTTCCAGGCTGGAGGAAGCTTACCTTCTTGGATTCGAAGGAGCACGCGATTCGTCATGGCGGCGATTTCCACCGGACCCGGAGCCGGCCCCCTACCCAAAGCGAAAAACCCGCCGCGCGCGTGGCAGCGCATGCTGTCCGGCCGGCGGCTGGACCTGCTGAACCCCTCGCCGCTCGACATCGAGATCGAGGACATCGCCCACGGCCTTGCCCGCGTGGCGCGCTGGAACGGGCAGACGCGCGGGGCGAACATCTTTTCCGTGGCCCAGCATTCCCTGCTGACCGAAAAGCTCGCCCGCCGCGCGGTCGGCGACATGGATCTGCGCTGGCGGCGCGCGGTGTTGCTGCACGATGCGCCGGAATATGTGATCGGCGACATGATCTCGCCCTTCAAGGCCATGATCGGCGGCGACTACAAGGCGGTGGAAGCGCGCCTGCTGGCTGCCATCAGCCTGCGCTTCGGCCTGCCTGCGGAATGGCCGCAGGCCCTGACGCGGATTGTCAAAACCGCCGACCGCGCGTCCGCCTATCTGGAAGCGACCCATCTTGCCGGCTTCGCGGCACCGGAGGCGCGCGCCTTCTTCGGCCGCCCGATCCGCCTCGACGCGGAGGCGGAGAAGGATTATCTCACCCCTTGGCCGGCTGAAACCGCCAAGGAACGGTTCCTCACCCGGTTCGCGGAGCTAACGCCATGATCCATGTCTGCTCCCTCGCCAAGCTGCACGAGACGGTGGAAGAAACCGGCGCGCGCTACATCATCACGCTGGTCGGCCGCGAGACCTTGCTGACGCGCCCCAACAATGTGGACGCTGCGAACCATCTGTTCCTCTCCATCAACGACATCGTCAGCGAGGTCGAGGGCATGGTGACGCCCGGCGAGGCGCATATGAACGAGCTGCTGGAGTTCGTGCGCGCCTGGCCGCGCTCCGCGCCACTGGTCATCCATTGCTATGCCGGGGTCTCGCGGTCCACGGCTGCGGCTTATGTCACGGTGTGCGCGCTGCTGCCCCATCGCGACGAATTCGAACTGGCGGTGCGCCTGCGCTCCGCCTCGCCCACCGCGACGCCCAATGCCAAGATCGTGTCGCTGGGCGATGCCGCGCTCAACCGCAACGGCCGCATGATCCGCGCCATTTCCGCCATCGGCCGCGGGCGCGACTGCATGGCCGGCGAGCCGTTCCAGCTGGCGCTGGACTGAGCTTGCTTGTTCCCCTCACCCCAACGCTCTCCTCACCCCAACGCTCTCCCCGGCGGGGAGAGGGGGCATGGCGGGACGGGGGAAAGGCCGGCGCTTGAGGGAAAGCGCGAAACCCTCCCAATCCGCCCCATCGCATCCCCTCTCCCCGCCGGGGAGAGGGCTAGGGTGAGGGGGACGCGCAGGGTGAAGGGGGGGCGCGCCGCGCCACGCACACCAGCCCCGGCACCGGAACGCCCTTTTCGGTGCGGGTGGAAACCGGATCCAATACCGAGGGCACGAACCCCGCCGTCGTCAGCCTATCCGCCACATGGGCGCGGCCATGGGCATAGCGCAGGGTATCGCGCAGGATCATTCCCGCCCCGTCATGGGTCTCCAGGGTGAAGGCGAGCCAGCTGGCGGGCGCGAGCGCGCGTGCCGCCGCGTGGAACACGCCCTCCAGCGTGCCGAGATAGCACAGCGCGTCCGCCGCCAGCACAAGGTCCGCCCCGCCCGCCGGCTGGCCCTTAAGGAAGGCCACCATCTCGCCCGCCTCAAGGGCGGCATAAAGGCCGAGGTGCCGCGCCTTCTCGATCATGGCCGGAGAGAGATCCACGCCGACCAGCGCCTCCACCATCGGCGCGAACACCGGCGCGGCGAGCCCGGTGCCGCAGCCGAGATCGATCGCGCGATGAAAATGCGGCGGCACGCCGGCGGCCGTGCAGGCGGTCCGCACCGCCGCGTCCAGCACCTCGGGCCCGCGATAGGCGAGGCCCTCGCGCAAGGCGGTGTCGAAGCGCGGGGCATATTGGTCGAACAAGGTGCGCACGAAGGCGGGCGACATGGCGTCCCCCACCCCGCGCGCGCCGAGCCGCGCCAACCGCAGGCCGGCGCCGAGCATGTCGGCGTCATCGCGCGCAAGCACGTTCTCATAGGCATCGATCGCGCCGGCGCCATCGCCGGCCGCCGCGCGCGCCTCGCCCAGCAGGAACCAGGCGGCGATGAAATGCGGCGCCTCGGCGACGAGGTCGGCCAGCATGTCGCCCGCAACCTGCGCCTCGCCATCGTCGAGATAGGCGCGCGCCCAATCGAGCCGGCGATGCAGCGCCGGATCGCCGGACAGGGGAACGGGAAAGATCGACACCTTGAAGCGGACTCCCCCTGAAGGCGACGCCCGGAAACCAAGCGCCGCACCCTCGCGCCTTCGGCGCTCCACCCCATATAACCGACAACCATGCGTCCGGACGAACTTCTGCACCCCGCCCCGGGTGGACTTTATTGTCCCAAAGGGGATTTCTTCATTGATCCAACGCGCGCCGTGCCGCGCGCGCTCATCACCCACGGCCATTCCGACCATGCCCGCGCGGGCCACGGCCATGTGCTCGCCACCCGCGAGACGCTGGACCTCATGGCGATTCGCTACGGCGCCAATTTCGCCGGGGCGACCCAGGCCATCGCCTATGGGGAGAGCGTCGAGATCGGCGGCGTCACCGTCACCGCCCATCCCGCCGGCCATGTGCTGGGCTCGGCGCAATTCGAACTCTCCTGGCGCGGCTGCACCATCGTCGCCTCGGGCGATTACAAGGATGCGCGCGATCCCACCTGCGCCACGTTCGTGCCGGTGCGCTGCCATGTGTTCATCTCGGAGGCGACCTTCGGCCTGCCGGTGTTCCGCCATCCCGATGCCGCCACTGAGACCGCCAAGCTGATGAACTCGCTGCATGTGTTTCCCGAGCGGGCGCACATTGTCGGCGCCTATTCGCTCGGCAAGGCGCAGCGCGTCATGGCACTGCTGCGCGCGGCGGGGCATTCCGCCCCCATCTACATCCATGGCGCGCTGGAGAAGATCAGCGCCTATTATCAGGCGTGCGGCATTCCGCTCGGCGACATCCGCCTTGCGAAGGAAGCGAAGAAAGCCGATTTCGCCGGCGCGGTGGTGATCGCCCCGCCCACCTCGATCACCGACATCTGGTCGCGCAATTTTCCCGAGCCGGTCACCGCCTTCGCCTCGGGCTGGATGCGGGTGCGCGCCCGCGCCCGCCAGCGCGGCATCGAATTGCCTTTGGTGATTTCCGACCATGCGGATTGGGACGGGCTCACCGCCGCCATTTCCGCCACCGGCTGCGAGGAAGTGTGGGTGACCCACGGCGCCGAGGATGCGCTGGTGCATTGGGCCATGACCCGGCAATTGCGCGCCCGGCCGCTCCACATGGTGGGCTATGGCGAGGAGGAGAACGAGGCCCCGCCCGCCGCGCCCGCGCCTGCTTCCCCACCGGAGGCGACGCCATGAACCGCTTCGCCGCCTTGCTGGATCGCCTCGCCTATGAGAGCGGCCGCAACGCCAAGATCCGCCTGATGGCGGATTATTTCGCCACCACGCCGGATCCGGAGCGCGGCATCGCGCTCGCCGCGCTTACCGGCGCGCTCTCCTTCACCAATGCCAAGCCGGGGCTCGTGCGCGCGCTGATCCAGGAGCGGGCGGACCCGGTGCTGTTCGCCATGTCCTATGATTATGTGGGCGACCTGTCCGAGACCGTCGCCCTCATGTGGCCCTTGCCCGAGGGCGCGGCGCCGCCGGACCATGCGCCTTTGCTCTCGGAAATCGTCCACGGCCTGGAAACCTTGCCCAAGCGCGCCTTGCCCGGCCAGCTCGCCGACTGGCTGGACGGGCTGGACGATACCGGCCGCTGGGCGCTGCTGAAGCTGATCACCGGCGCGCTGCGGGTCGGCGCCTCGGCGCGCCTCGCCAAGACCGCCGTGGCCACGCTGGGCGGTCTTGCGCCCGACGAGGTGGAGCTGGTGTGGCCGGGGATGGCCCCGCCTTATCTCGAATTGTTCGCCTGGGTGGAAGGCCGCGCGCCGCGCCCGGAAAACCTCGATCCCGCGCCGTTCCGCCCGGTGATGCTCTCCCACGCCATCGAGGACAGCGATTTTACCGCCCTCGATCCTTCGGCCTTCGCCGCCGAATGGAAATGGGACGGCATCCGCATCCAGGCGGTGGCCGGGGTTTCGCCCGAGGGGGAAAGGATCGTGCGGCTCTATTCCCGCACCGGCGAGGACATCTCGCCCGCTTTTCCCGACCTCGTGGAAGCGCTCGATTTCGAGGGTGCCATGGACGGGGAATTGCTGGTGGTGCGCGAGGGGCGGGTGCAATCCTTCAACGTGCTCCAGCAGCGGCTGAACCGCAAAACCGTGACGGCGAAGATGCTGCGGGATTATCCCGCCCACATGCGCGCCTATGATTTGCTGGTGGAGGCAGGCGAAGACCTGCGCGAACAGCCCTTCGCCGCGCGCCGCGCCCGCCTCGCGGCGCTGATCGCGCGCACCGCCTCGCCCCGGCTCGATCTTTCCCCCTTGGTGCCGTTCGCGAGCTGGGAGGCGCTCGCCGCCGCCCGCGCGGACCCGGCTTCCGCCGGCGCCGGGGTGGATGCGGAAGCGGTGGAAGGGGTGATGCTGAAGCGCGCCGACAGCCTTTACCTGCCCGGCCGGCCCAAGGGTCCCTGGTGGAAATGGAAGCGCGATCCCCACACGGTGGATGCGGTGCTGATGTATGCCCAGCGCGGCCACGGCAAGCGCTCGTCCTATTATTCCGACTATACCTTCGGGGTGTGGACGCAAGCCGAGGGGGTGGACACCCTGGTGCCGGTGGGCAAGGCCTATTTCGGCTTCACCGATGAGGAATTGCTGGCGATCGACAAATTCGTTCGTGAGGCGACAGTGAACCGCTTCGGCCCGGTGCGCGAGGTGCTGCACGAGCCGGACGCCGGGCTGGTGCTGGAAATCGCCTTCGAGGGGCTCGCCCGCTCCACGCGCCACCGCTCGGGCATCGCCATGCGCTTTCCCCGCATCGCCCGCCTGCGCTGGGACAAGCCGCCGCGCGAGGCCGACCGGCTGGAGACGCTGGAGAAGCTGCTGGGGGCGGAGGGGTGAGAGGCGGCCCAAAGCCCGCGCGTCGCCGGCTCGGAACCGGGTGAGGCTATTGCGTCGCCCAGATAATGCGGGCCACCCACAGCACTTCGGCGGCGGGGATCTGGCGGTCCTCATATTCGCGATTGAGCGAGCGCAGGTCCACGGTGCGCGGGGTCATGCGCACCAGCTCCTTGGCCAGCACCTCGCCGTCGCGGGTCTTCACCACCACCCGGTCGCCCCGGCGCGGCGTGGCGGCGGGGGAGACGATGACGATATCCCCCTCGCGATACAGCGGCTGCATGGAATCGCCGGAAATCTCCAGGGCATAGGCATGCTCGTCGCCCACCTCGGGAAACAGCAGTTCGTCCCAGCCGCCACCCACCGGAAAGCCGGCATCGTCGAAGAAGCCGCCCTTGCCCGCCTGGGCGAAGCCGATGCGCGGAATGGTGCGCGCCGGGCGGGGCGGCGGAAGGGGATCTTCCGCGAGGCCGGAATGGCGCAGCGCCGCTTCCCCGTTGCCGTCCAGCAAAGCGGTGAAATCATCGATGCTGGAGCCGGTGGCGGCGAGCACCTTGGCGAGGCTCTCGGTGGAGGGCCAGCGCGGCCGCCCGTCCGGCGTGATCCGCTTCGACCGGTTGAAGGCGGTCGAATCCAGCCCCGCCCGCTTGGCGAGCGCCGAAGCGGAAAGGCCATGCTGCGCGGCGAGGCGGTCGAGGGCGCCCCAGACTTGACCATGAGTGAGCATGCGCATCCCGTGGACGCAAAACGATCCGCATCCGAGGCGAAAGGAGGTATTTCCTTCCACCTCGCCTGGAACCGACTTGACGGAACAATTTCGAAACCAGACTTTTACCGAAAGACACTCGAACACTAGGAAAATAAGTTCAAAAGTTACGAAAGTCCAGGAATTAAGTCCGATTCGTCAGGGGAACCGGGCGAGATCTTGGCTGGCGCGCCGACCGTCTGCGCGCTACATGGCAGCATGATCCAACGTGACCGCCTCATCTTCAAGATCTGTTCCACCAGCTTGTGGAGCGTTGCGGAAGCCGCCGGCCGTTTCGACGGCGCGCCGGTGGACCTTGCCGACGGCTATATCCATTTCTCGACCGCCGCCCAGGCCCGGGAGACCGCCGCCAAGCACTTCTCAGGACAGGAGAATTTATTTCTGGTCGCGGTGGAGGCGGGAAAGCTCGGCGAAGCGCTGAAGTGGGAAGTCTCACGCGGCGGCGCCCTTTTTCCCCATCTTTATGCCGCACTCCCCCTCTCCGCCGTCGCCTGGGTGCGCCCGCTGCCCCTCGGCCCCGACGGGAAGCATATATTCCCAGTTGAAGCGTCTTAAACTTAAGCGGAAAACGTGCAGCTTAGCGATGCCGGTCACCCTCCCCCGCAGGGGGGAGGGACAGGACGGCCCGTTCATCCGCGAATCTCGATCGCTCCTAGCGCGCAAACGTGCGGTTCAGCAGGGCCGGCAGGCGCAGGGCCTGAAGGGTGCCGCGCGCCCCGAGGAACACCAGGAAGGCGAGCCAGAGCCCTTCGTTTCCAAGCGGCCGCAGCACAAGGAACGACCCGAGATACAAAGCGAGCGACAGCAGCATGAGGTTGCGCATGTCGCGCGACCAAAGCGCGCCGATATAGATGCCGTCGAACGCATAGGCCGCCACCCCGACCACCGGCAAAATCGCCGCGAAGATCAGGAATTCGCGGGCGGCCACCCGCACGTCGGGGCTGGTGGTCATGAGATCGACGATCGCCGGCCCGGCCACAAGATAGAGCGCGCAGGCGCACAGGGCGAAGCCGAAGCCCCACATCAGCACGAGGCGCACCGCCCGCCCGAAGGCCGGCCGGTTGCGCGCGCCCACCGCCTGCCCGCAAATCTGCTCGGCGGCGGTGGCGAACCCGTCGAGAAAGTAGGCGGCCAGAAGAATCATATTGTTCAGCAGGGCATTGGCCGCCAGCACCACGTCGCCCGCCCGCGCGCCCTGGGCCGCGAAAAAGCTGAAGCCGGCCAGAAGCGCGGCGGTGCGGATCATGATGTCGCGGTTGAGCACGAAGGTCGCCATCATCCGCGCGCGGTCGAACAATACCGCTTTCGGCACCGCGAGGCGGAACTTCAGCAGGCGCGCGCACAGCAATAGTCCCGCAATGGCGCCAACGGCTTCCGCCAGAAGCGTTCCCGCCGCCGAGCCCGCGACGCCCCAGCCGAGCCCCAGCACCAGGATCACGGTCGCCGCCATGTTTACGAGGCTGATGCCCACCTGGATCGCCAGCGCATGTCCGGTGCGGCCGATGCCGGTGAGCCAGCCCACCAGGGCATAATTGGCGAGCGAGAACGGCGCCGCCCAGATGCGGATATGGAAATAGGCCGCCACCGCCGCATCCACCGCGGGGCTTGCCCCCGCAAGCGCTCGCGCGCCGAGGCCGATGGGCCATTGCAGGAGAATGAGGGCGAGCCCGCAGGCCAGCGCCAAAAGCAGCGCCCGCGCCGCGACCGCGCGCGTCTCCTGCGCATCGCCCTGCCCCAGCGCTTGGGCTGCGAGGCCCACCGTGCCCATGCGCAGGAACCCGAAGCCCCAGAACAGAAAATCGAAGATCACCGCGCCCAGCGCCACCCCGCCCATGAGCGCCGCATCGCCGAGCCGCCCCACCACCGCCGTATCCACCACGCCCAGCAGCGGCGTGGTGAGATGGGCAATGGTCATGGGCAAGGCGATCGCCAGCACCCGGCGGTGCGAGACCTCCACCGGGCGCGGCCCTTCTGGCGGCTCCTCTGCGGGAAGCCGCGCGCCCGCGTGGGGCGACGACTGGATTTCAACGGAACTCATGATCCGGCGGTCCCCGCGCGCGGCATCCTCGGAAGGCTCAGCGGCTGCCGCGCACGAGGCGCAGGATCAGCCACAAGGGGAAGACGATGACCGCGCCCAGCAAGAAATAGCGCCACAAGCGCTCGAACGCGTCGAAGCCGAAGGTGAAAAGATTTTCCACCAGATGCCGCAGGCTGGAGAGCAAATTGCGCGGATCGAGCCCGAGGGCGGCGAGAATCACCCCCACCACCACGGAAAGCACGATCAGCCGCACCAGGACCAAAGCGGGCGAGCCGCCGAAGAAGCGGGTGAGCTGGTTGTTTCCCTCGGCCATGGCGCACTCCCGGATCGGCACAGGCGCTCATTTAGCACGCGCCGCCGAACCGCGGGAACCTGTTCCCGCGCTGTGCCGAAGGGGCGGGAACAGGTTCCCGCCCTGGGGTTAAGGAATCGAACCCCGCTCAGCTGCCTGGCTGGCGCACCACCCGCAGATAGGGCTTCACCGTCTTCCAGCCCTCGGGAAACTTCTCCTTCGCCGCCGCATCGGACACCGAAGGGACGATGATGACATCCTCGCCCTGCTTCCAGTCCGCTGGGGTTGCGACCGAATGCTGGGAGGTGAGTTGCAGCGAATCCAGCACCCGCAGGATTTCCTGAAAATTGCGGCCGGTGCTGGCGGGATAGGTCAGGGTCAGCTTCAGCTTCTTGTCCGGCCCGATGATGAACACCGCGCGCACGGTCGCGGTGTCGCTGGCATTGGGGTGGATCAGGTCATAGAGGCCGGAGACAGTCTTATCGCTGTCGGCGATCAGCGGAAAATTCAGCTGCGCGCCGGTGGCGTCCGCGATGTCGCCCACCCATTGCGGGTGGTTTTCCAACGTATCGACGGAGAGGCCGATGACCTTCACGTTGCGCGTGTCGAACTCGCCCTTCAGATGCGCCACCTGGCCCAGCTCGGTGGTGCAGACCGGCGTGAAATTCTTGGGGTGCGAGAACAGGATGCCCCAGGAGTCCCCGAGCCATTCATGAAAGCGCACCGGGCCTTCGGTGGTCTGGGCGGTGAAATCGGGAACCACGTCCCCCAAGCGCAGCGACATGACGGCTCTCCATATAACAACTGAAAATCGTAATTAATATTATCTTACTACAAACGACGTGCAATGAAAGGCCTTATTGGGGAACAGGGCGGGGCGCAGCGCGTTGACCTCATGCAGCTCATAAATTCATAATCTTGGGAGGCGAACCATGCGCATGCGCATATGGGCGCCGCTCGCTGCGGCGCTTCTCACGACATCGGCGCTGGCAGTTCCGGCGCGGGCGGACGAAGCCGACTTTTTGGCGCGCTTCGAAGGCGCATGGTCGGGCGCGGGCTCGTTGAAACCCACGGCCCGAGCCCTCAGCGTTCCCCTGGAGTGCGCAGCCAATGGCGGCACCGGCGCACGCTCGCTTTCTCTTGGCGGGAAATGCAGCGCGTTGATCCTCAGCCGCACATTGTCCGCCGATTTGCAATTCGATCCGGCGACAAAGCGCTATAGCGGCGTCTACATCACAGAGGGCGATGCGCCGGCAGCGTTGAACGGCGTACGGGCGGGCGATTCCCTGGTGCTCGCGGTGAAATGGCCGAAGCCGGTCAATGGCGACAGCCATGCCACCATGATCATCCGCAATGCAGGGCAAGGTAAATTCACCTTCACCGTACGAGATGCGGTGGAGCCGGGCGGGCCGACCGTGACAACGGCCAACTTTACCTTGAGCAAGGTCGGCCGCACGGCAGAGGCAAACTAAGCCTTGCGCACCGTACGTTGGTTTCGTGCGCCGCGCCTGGAGGGCGATCCGGCTCTGGAGACATGGGCGGCGGGGACTATCCCAGCTTCTCTTTGATCAGCGCCCGCGTCTCGGGAACGCCGTAGATCTCCACGAACGAGCCGAAGCGCGGGCCTTTCTCCAGCCCCAGCAACACCTGGTAGAGCGTGTTGAACCATTGCACCGAAACGCCCGGCCGTTCCGGCGTGGCGCCCTTGGCTTTCAGGTCCTGATAGCGCGGAATGGGGCGCGCCACGTCATAGAGCGCGGTCTGGATGTCGTCGGCTGTGGCCTCGGCGGGCAGCGCCGCGAGCGCGGCGTCGAGGGCTTCCAGGGCTTCGCGCTCCACCGCATCGGGGGTGCGGTAGACCTTGTTCGGCTTCACGAAGCTATGGAAATACTTCACCGCATAACCCACCAGCTCGGCGAGCTTGGGATGGGTCTGCGCCGACACGCCGTGCACATGGCGGTTCAGAAAGCCCCACAGCACGCTCTCATCCTCGGTATTGGAGGCCGAGGCGAGGTTCAGCAGCATGGTGAAGGACACCGGCATGTCGATCGCCGGCGGCTCGCCGGAATGGATGTGCCACACCGGATTGCCCAGCCGGTTCTTCCAATCCTGGGACGGATAGCGGCCGAGGAAGCTGAAATATTCGTCCACCGCCTTCGGAATCACGTCGAAATGCAGCTTCTTGGCGGAGCGCGGCGACTGGAACATGTAGAGCGCGAGGCTCTCCGGGCTGGCATAGGTCAGCCATTCGTCGATGGTCAGGCCATTGCCCTTGGACTTGGAGATCTTCTGGCCGTTCTCGTCGAGAAACAGCTCATAGACATAATGCTCGGGCGCGGTGCCGCCGAGGATCTCGCAGATCTTGTCATAGACCGGCGCATTGGTCTGGTGGTCCTTGCCGAACATCTCGAAATCGACGCCGAGCGCGGCCCAGCGGGCGCCGAAATCCGGCTTCCACTGCAATTTAACATGGCCACCGGTGACCGGAACGGTCTTGTCCACCCCATCTTCATCGGTGAAGGTGATGGTGCCGGCCTTGGCGTCCACCGCCTTGAGCGGCACGTAGAGCACCCGCCCGCTCACCGGCGAGATGGGCAGGAACGGGCTGTAGGTGGCCTGGCGCTCCTCGCCGAGCGTCGGCAGCATCACCGCCATGATGGCGTCATACTTCTCCGCCGCGCGCAGCAGCACCGCGTCCAGCTTGCCGGACTTGTAATACTCAGTCGCGCTGGCGAATTCGTAATCGAAGCCGAACGTGTCCAGGAAGCGCCGCAGCATGGTGTTGTTGTGGTCGCCGAAGCTCGCGAAATCCCCGCCGAACGGATTGGGCACGGCGGTCAGCGGCATCTGGAGATAGGGTTCCAGCGCGGCGCGATCCGGCACGTTTTCCGGGATTTTGCGCATGCCGTCCATGTCGTCGGAAAAGCACAGCAGGCGGGTCTTGATCTTGTCTTCGGTCAGCACGCGGAAGGCGTGGCGCACCATGGTGGTGCGCGCCACCTCGCCGAAGGTGCCGATGTGCGGCAGGCCCGAGGGGCCGTATCCGGTCTCGAACAGCACTTCGTCCTTGGGCTGGCGTTTCAGCCGCGCGACGATCTTGCGCGCTTCCTCGAACGGCCAGGCGGTCGCGGTTTCGGCGAACGCATGCAGTTCGGCGGCAAGGGTATCGTTCGGGGCGGGCGCCAGGGTCATGACGGGTCTCCGGTGGGCGCGCAGTGCGGGAAGGCGCGGACACTAGTGCGCGACGCCGCCGGAGGGAAGCACCGATGTTCGCGCATCGGCGCCGCTGCGCTTGCCTGCCGCCGGAGCGGGACCTGGGCTCAGGGGCCTGGGCTCAAAGCGCGGGAATGAAATCCCCGCGCACCACCAGCAGGCGGCGCACCTGCCGTTCGCCTGCGGCGGGCCCGTTGGTGAAGGCCATCACTTTCACACCCGGCTTCAGCTCGGCGCTGGTGGCACCGGGCTCGAAGCGAACCAGCGAGGTTTCCGGCGTCACCAGCACCTTCTTTTCCCCGGATCCGTATTTGAGGGTGAGCATCTCGCCGTCCTTGGCGGTCACCTCTTGCGCGACGGCGGCATTGGTCATGGTGCTTCCGGGCCGGTCCCACGGCCGCGAGCCCTCGCCGGTGCCGCGCTGCTCGGGCGGGAAGACATGGATCGAGACGGCATGATCCAGGCCGTCCGGCGCGGGCACGGAAACGACGCCCACATAGGCATCGGGCTTGATGTCCGCGAGGGTGATCTTGTTGACCCCGGTCAGCACGGTGTTGTCGGCAAGGGCCACCTTGGTCGCGCCGTCCTTGGTGTCCAGCGTGAGGTCGTGTCCCTCCACGGCGAGGATCGTGCCGCGGACGATGGACACGGGCGGCTGCTGGGCGAGCGCCGGGACGGCGAGCAGCGTGAGCGCCACGGACAGCACGGGCAAGAGGGAAAGCGCCGGCACGAGAGAGCGGGCGGTAATGGGGGAAAGGGTGGGCATCTGGCCCTGAAGGCAGCGGAACATGAAGGTCTCCATGACCCATGAAGCATGCCCCGCATGTGAAGCCCGTTCCGCGCCGGATGCATTACACGCTCGCGTCAACGCCCCTT
>NCHM01000635.1 GCA_002257205.1 Rhizobiales bacterium 24-66-13
TCCGGCGGCCTGGACATCGCCCCCGGCGCCAGCGTGATGCTCGCACCCGGCGGCTTCCACATCATGCTGATGGATCTCAAGCAGCCGCTGAAGGAAGGCGAGAGCGTGAAGGGCACGCTGACCTTTGAGAAGGCCGGCACGGTGGACGTGGTGTTCGCCGTGCGCGGCATCGGCGCCGGTGCACCCACCGGCGGCGGCATGGGCAGCATGGAGCATCAGCACTGACCGCCTGAAGAGACGCAGCGCGGCTCAGGCGGCCGCGAACAGCGTCCGCTCGCGCTGCAATTCCTCGCGCATCACCTCCCGCGCCAGCACCAATGCGGGAGACAGGCTCTCGGCCCGGCCATAGAGCGCGAAATCCACGCACGGCAGCACCGCCGTGCCGAGCCCGGTCACCGTCACCATATCGGCCCGCCGCGCGCGGGCCGTGCGCACCGTCACCCCGACCCCCGCGCCGACCGCCGCGAGCAGGCCCGGCAGGCTGGGGCTCGTAAAGGCGATGCGGAACCCCCGCCCCGCCGCGTTGAGGGCGGCAATCGCCGCATCGCGGAACACGCACGGCGCCTCGAACACCAGCAGCGGCACCGGCGCGTCGGCGGGAAGGCGCAGGTCGCGCGCGCCGAGCCATTCCATGGGCTCGCGCGACAGATCCAGAACCGGAAGATCGCTTTCGCCGCGAAACCCCGCGGCAAGATCAAGGCTGCCCGCCTTCAGCCCCGCCATGAGGCGCCCGGTGGAGGCCACCTGCACGGTCAGCGGCGCACCGGGCAGCAAGGCCGACACGCGCGCCAGAATGCGCTGCAACGCCCCCTCCCCCACATCCTGGACAAAGCCGAGACGCACCGGCTCGCAGGCCGCGCCGGCCGCATGATGGCCGAGCACGCGGTCGTTGAGATCCAGCAGCGCGCGGGCATCGTCGAGAAACGCGGCACCGCGCGGCGTGAGCGCGACGCCCCGGCCGCGCCGCTCCAATACCGCGAAGCCCAGCATGTCGGACAGCCGGTCCATCTGGAGGCTCACGGCGGATTGCGAACGCCCGACCCGCGCGCTGGCGGCGGACACCGAGCCGAGGGTGGCAACGGCGGCGAAGCTGCGGAGCAGGTCGAGATCGAGCGTGCGCGTCATATTATGAGAATATCGAAATCATCACGGATGATAAATCAATTTTTCTCAAATAATGTGCGGCGCTAGGGTCTTCTCATCCCTCACGGAGACCCAACCCCATGCCCATTCTTCAACTGAAGCTCTCCGGCCCCAGCGATGCCGCAAAGGCTGCAAAGGCCGCGTCCACCCTTTCCGCCCTCACCGCGAAAATCCTGCGCAAGGATCCCACCCTCACCTCGGTGGCGGTGGATTTCCTCGATGCCGGATTGTGGTTCGTCGGCGGGCGGAGCCTCGCGGACGCCGCCCTTGCCAGCTTCTGGCTCGATATCGCGGTGGTGGACGGCACCAATACCAAGGATGAGAAGGCGGCCTATATCGCCGCCGTGTTCGCCGCCATGGGCGATCTGCTCGGCCCCCTGCACCTGGAAAGCTATATCCTGGTGCGCGAGGTGAAGGCGGATGCCTATGGCTATGGCGGGCGCACCCAGGAAAGCCGCTATGTGGAAAAAACCCTGAAGGCGGCCTGAGGCGTCCCCTGCGCGGGGCGGACGCTCAGCCTTCGATTTCCTCGCGCAGGATTTCCAGACGCAGCCATTCTTCCTCCGCCGCGTCCAATTCCTTCTGCACCTTGGCGAGCGCGGCCGAGGTGCGTTCGAACGAGCCGGGATCGCGCTCGTACAGCACCGGATCGGACAGGACA
>NCHM01000636.1 GCA_002257205.1 Rhizobiales bacterium 24-66-13
GGCTTCGAAAATGCCGACGAAGCGCTCGTACAGCCCTTCGCGCACCACGGCGTCCAGGCTCTGGCGGTTGTAATCCACCACCCACCAGGTGTTGCGCACATCGTGCTTCCAGCCCTCCAGCAGGGCTTCGAAGACATTGCCCTCGTCCAGCTCGGCATCGCCGACCAAAGCGATCATGCGGCCTTCCGGCCGCTCCGGGGCAAAACCGTGGGCGCGCACGTAATCCTGGGCGATCGAGGCGAACAGCGTCTGCGCGACGCCGAGGCCGACCGAGCCGGTGGAGAAATCCACGTCGTCCGTGTCCTTGGTGCGCGAGGGATAGGATTGCGCACCCTTGAACGCCCGGAAGGCTTCCAGCTTCTCGCGGGTTTGGTGGCCCAGCAGATATTGGATGGCGTGGAACACTGGGCTCGCGTGCGGCTTCACCGCGACGCGGTCCTGCGGCCGCAGCACGCGGAAATAGAGCGCCGTGAGGATGGTCGCGAGCGAGGCGGAGGAGGCCTGGTGGCCGCCCACCTTCAGCCCGTCGTCGCTCGGGCGCAGATGGTTGGCGTTATGGATGGTCCAGCTGGCGAGCCAGAGCACCTTGCGCTCCAGCTCGGCCAGGATGGCGAGGTCTGTCGCGTCGCGGGCCTGGGTCATGGTCTCATCTCCTCGGCCGCCGCACCGGCGGTGCCAGGAGTGAAGATTACGCTTCGATGGGGGGTGAAAATCGCCTATTTGAGGCTCGCGCGAAGCGATTTTTAGCGTATCCTGCCATTTCGCTCCCCTCGCACGCACGAAACATGCGCTCCATGGACCTGCTCGACCGCAAGATCCTGTCCGCCCTCCAGGAGGATGGGCGCATCACCATCGCCGAGCTTGCGGCGCGGGTGGGGCTGTCCTCCTCGCCCTGCCTGCGCCGCGTGCGGCATCTGGAGGAAGAAGGGCTGATCACGCGCTATGTGGCGGTGCTGGACCAGCGGGCGGTGGGCCTGCCGGTGAGCGTGTTCGTCTCGATCAAGCTGGAGCGCCAGCGCGAAGACGCGCTCGATGCATTCGCCGCCGCCATCCGCCATTGGCCCGAGGTTCTGGAATGCTACCTCATGACCGGCCAGCGCGATTACCTTTTGCGGGTGGTGGTGGCCGATCTGGAATCCTATGAACGCTTCCTGAAGCAGAAGCTGACCCGGGTCGAAGGCATCGCCTCCATCGAATCGTCCTTCGCCCTGGAGCAGGTGAAATATTCCAACGTCCTGCCCTTGATCTGAATGAAAGGAGCGCGCCATGGCCATTCGCGTCGGCATCGGGGGATGGACCTTCGAACCTTGGCGGGGCACGTTTTTTCCCGAGGGGCTCAAGCACGCCAAGGAATTGGAATTCGCCAGCCGGGCGGTGACCTCCATCGAGATCAACGGCACCTTCTATCGCGGGCAGACGCCCAAGACCTATAAAAGCTGGGCGGACCAGGTGCCGGAGGGGTTCGTGTTCGCGCTCAAGGCGACGCGCTTCTGTACCCATCGCCGGGTGCTGGCGGAGGCGGGCGAGAGCGTCGCGCGCTTCGTGGACGGGGGCATCGCCGAGATGGGCGAGAAGCTCGGCCCCATCAACTGGCAGTTCGCGCCCACAAAAGCCTTCGACCCGGAGGATTTCGCCGCTTTCCTCGCCTTGCTGCCGGAAAGCGTGGACGGGGTGAAGCTGCGCCATGCGGTGGAGGTGCGCCACGAGAGCTTCTGCACGGCGGATTTCGTCGCGCTGGCGGCGAAGCACAAGGTGGCGATCATCTATGCCGACAAGCCGGGCTATCCCGCCATT
>NCHM01000637.1 GCA_002257205.1 Rhizobiales bacterium 24-66-13
GGTGGAGCAGATCGGCGCGCCGCTCGACCTTTACGACAAGCCCGCCAACCAGTTCGTCGCCGGCTTCATCGGCTCGCCTGCGATGAATTTCATCAAGGGCACGGTCCAGGTGAACGGCACCGCCCGCTTCGTGAGCGACAGCGGCGTGGCTCTGCCCCTGGAGCGGGTGCCCGGCTCGGCCAGCGGGCGCCGCGCGGTCTATGGCCTGCGGCCCGAGCATGTGCGCATCGATCCTCAGGGTGTGCCGGTGCGGGTGGTGGTGGTGGAGCCCACCGGCTCGGAATTGCTGGTGGTGGCCCGCCTCGGCAGCGATAAGGCGAGCGAGCAGGAAGTGACCCTGCTGTTCCGCGAGCGGATGATGTTCGCGCCAGGCGAAATCATCCATGTCGCGCCGATGCCCGGCCTCCAGCACCTGTTCGACGAAGCCACCGGCGCACGCCTGGAGGCGTGAGCGCGACGGCCCGAAAGGCGCGCGCCGGAGCCGGCGACGTGCCAGACTGAATTCTGCCGAAAGACCGAAGGGCTAAAGCCCAAAGGGCCAAGAACCAAAGGGCCAAGAACCAAAGGGCGAGACCGAGAGGGTCAAGACCCAGGCGACCGGCAGGACGTGACAACGCCAAATAAGTCACCATGGAGGAACGCCATGACCATTTCCAGACGTAACGTTTTGCTCGGCGGCGCCGGGCTTGCCGGCGCGGCGGCCCTGCCGGGCCTCGGCGCGGTGCCCGCCTTCGCGCAGGGCGCCGCGATGCCCCAGTTCAAGCCCGAGCCGGGCGCGTCCTTGCGCGTGCTGCGCTGGTCGCCGTTCGTGAAGGGCGAGGAAGAAGCCTGGCTCGCCAATACCAAGAAGTTCACCGAGGCGACCGGCATCGAAGTGCGCATCGACAAGGAGAGCTGGGAGGACATCCGGCCCAAGGCGGCGGTGGCGGCGAACGTGGGCTCCGGCCCCGACATCGTCTGGGTGTGGTTCGACGATGCCCAGCAATATCCCGACAAGCTGCTCGACGTGACCCCGCTCGCCAACGCCCTCGGCGCGAAATTCGGTGGCTGGTATCCGGGCAACGAGGCCTATGCGAAGGCGGACGGAAAGTTCATCGCCCTGCCGCTCGCCACCATCGGCAATGCGGTGTGCTATCGCGAAAGCTGGGTGAAGGACGCCGGATTTTCACAGTTTCCCAATGAGACCAAGGGCTTCCTTGAACTCGCCAAGGCCTTGAAGGCGAAGAACCACCCGATGGGCTTCACGCTCGGCCACGGCGTGGGCGACGGCAATAATTTCTGCCATTGGGTGCTGTGGAGCCACGGCGGCAAGATGGTGGACGAGCAGTCCAAGGTTGTGATCAACAGCCCCGAAACCGTCGCCGCGCTGAAATATGTCGCCGAGCTCTACAAGACCTTCATTCCCGGCACCGAGAGCTGGCTCGACGTCAACAACAACCGCGCGTTCATAGCGGGCGAGATTTCGGTGACCGCCAACGGCGTGTCGCTCTATTACGCGGCGAAGAACGATCCCAAGCTCGCCGACATGGCGAAGGACATCAAGACCACCAACATGCCGGTCGGTCCCGGCGGCGTGGCGGAGCTGACGCAGACCACCTCGGCCTGCATCTTCAAATATTCCAAGTTCCCTCAGGCGGCCCAGGCCTACATGGCCTTCATGTTCGACGCGCCGCAGATGAACGCCTGGATCCAGGGCGCCAGCGCCTATTGCTGCCAGACGCTCAAGGCGTTCGCGAGCAATCCGGTGTGGACCTCCGATCCCAACCACGCGCCCTATGCGAAGGCCTCCGA
>NCHM01000638.1 GCA_002257205.1 Rhizobiales bacterium 24-66-13
GCCAAGCCGCCGCTGCCGGCCCACAAGGGCCTGTTCGGCAAGCCCACCGTCATCAACAATCTGATCTCGCTCGCCACCGTCCCGGTGATCCTGGACAAGGGCGGCCAGTTCTATCGCGACTTCGGAATGGGCCGCTCGCGCGGCACGATGCCGATCCAGCTCGCGGGCAACATCAAGTTCGGCGGCATCTTCGAGACCGCGTTCGGCATCTCGCTCGGCGAATTGGTGAACGACATCGGCGGCGGCACGGCCTCGGGACGTCCGGTGCGCGCGGTGCAGGCGGGCGGCCCGCTCGGCCCCTATATGCCGGTGTCGCAGTTCGACACGCCGTTCGACTATGAAGCCTTCGCGGCCAAGGATGCATTGATCGGCCATGGCGGCATCGTGGTGTTCGACGACACGGTGGACATGGCCCACATGGCGAAGTTCGCCATGGAATTCTGCTCGCACGAGAGCTGCGGCAAGTGCACGCCCTGCCGCATCGGCTCGACGCGCGGCGTGGAGACCCTCGACAAGATCATCAAGGGCGACCGGCGCGACGCCAATCTCGCCATTCTGACCGACCTTTGCCACACGATGAAGCTCGGCTCGCTCTGCGCCCTCGGCGGGTTCACGCCCTATCCCGTGATCAGCGCGCTCACCCATTTCCCGGAAGATTTCGGCGTGTCGCCGAAATTGCCCGCGGCTGCGGAATAGGAGGAACTCAATGTCCCTCGTGCATGAAATCGACTACGGCACGCCCCGGTCCAAGTCCGAGAAGCTGGTTTCGCTCGTCATCGACGGCATGAAGGTGGAAGTGCCGGAAGGCACCTCCATCATGCGCGCCGCGATGGAGATCGGGAACCAGATCCCCAAGCTCTGCGCCACCGACATGCTGGACGCCTTCGGCTCCTGCCGGCTCTGCCTGGTGGAGATCGAGGGCCGCAACGGCACCCCCGCTTCCTGCACCACGCCGGTGGCGGAAGGCATCGTGGTGAAGACCCAGACCGAGCGGCTGAAGCAGATCCGCAAGGGCGTGATGGAGCTCTATATCTCCGACCATCCGCTGGACTGCCTGACCTGCTCCGCCAATGGCGATTGCGAGCTGCAGGACATGGCCGGCGTGGTCGGCCTGCGCGACGTGCGCTACGGCTATGAGGGCGAGAACCACACCAAGCTGGGCAAGGACGAGTCCAACCCCTATTTCACCTACGAACAGTCGAAGTGCATCGTCTGCAACCGCTGCGTGCGCGCCTGCGAGGAAGTGCAGGGTACGTTCGCGCTGACGATTTCCGGCCGCGGCTTCGGTTCGCGCGTGTCGCCGGGCATGAACGAGACCTTCCTTTCGTCCGAGTGCGTGTCGTGCGGCGCCTGCGTGCAGGCCTGCCCCACCGCGACGCTGAACGAAAAAGCCATGTACGACATCGGCACCCCCGAGCATTCGCTGGTGACGACCTGCGCCTATTGCGGTGTCGGCTGCACCTTCAAGGCGGAGATGCGCGGCGACGAGCTGGTGCGCATGGTGCCCTATAAGGACGGCAAGGCGAACCGCGGCCATTCCTGCGTGAAGGGCCGTTTCGCTTATGGCTATGCGACCCACAAGGAACGCATCCTTAAGCCCATGATCCGGTCCTCCATCCACGAGCCGTGGAAGGAAGTCAGCTATGAGGAGGCGATCGCCTACACCGCCTCCGAGTTCAAGCGCATCCAGGAGAAGTACGGCCGCCGCTCGGTGGGCGGCATCACCTCCTCGCGCTGCACCAATGAAGAGACCTATCTGGTCCAGAAGCTGATCCGCGGCGC
>NCHM01000639.1 GCA_002257205.1 Rhizobiales bacterium 24-66-13
CCTGCTGGTCGTCGCGGCCGCAGGTGCGGAACGTGTTCCACATCTTGCGTTCGGTGAATTGCGGGTTCGTCGAGGCCGGGCTGATCTGGAGAACGCCGGATTCCTCGTAATCGGTCGAGGTCGGGATCGAGACGCCGGAATTGAAGTGGCCGACCACGTATTTCACGCCGTCGGAGATGAACTTGTTCGCCGCCGACTTGCCCTGCTCTGGCTTGGAGGCATCGTCGCCGATCGAGAGTTCGATCTTCTGGCCATTGATCCCGCCGGCGGCATTGATATCCGTCACCGCCTGTTCGACGCCGGTCTTGATCTGCGCGCCGAAGGCGGCGTTCGGGCCGGTCATCGGACCGCCCGCGCCCATTTTGAGAGGCGTCTGCGCATAGGCGATGGTTCCGGCCGCCGCAAGGGCGAGGCCGGCACCGACCGCGAGGCCGGCAAGTAACAGCTTCCTCATCCTGTTCTCCTCTGGTTATACCGGGCGCCGAAAACCTTCACCGCGCCGGCAGAGCGTGCGTCCGGCAGCCATTGTGCCGGTTTCCCGTTCCCTGTCGACACGCCAAATGGATCACGCCGTTTCATCCGTGCCGGCCTTGTTGCGCCAGGAAAGCGGGCCGGCGGATTCGTAGAGCCAATCGTAGCGCGCGGTCATCTGCTGCTTGCGCACCGATCGGAAGCCGAGCGTGGCGATGGCGAACAGCAGCACCGCTTCCACGAGATAATAGTCGAGCGCGAATAGCGTCCCCTTGAACAAAGCGAAATGGCAGAAGCGCACCGCCGCCGTCAGCAGCAGGGAATAAGCAAGAACCAGGGGAAACGGCTTCCACCCCTTCGCCACCGCGCGCCCCGTGAGCCAGGCCGCGCCGCCGCCGAGAAACAGCGTCACCAGCATGAAATCGCCCGTGGAGACTTCCACCACCGCGCTCGGCCGCACGATGAAGAGCGCCAGCATGCCCGCCAGCGCCAGCACCGGCAGCAGGATCATGGGCGAGGAGGGACGGCCGGGATGGGGCAGGTTCGCCATGGCTCACGCGCCCCCTTCCAGATAAGCGGCCTTCACCTCGGGCCGCTCCAGCAGATCGCGGCCCGTGCCGGCCATGGTGATGGTGCCGTTCACCAGCACATAGCCGCGATGGGCGAGCTTGAGCGCGTGATAGGCGTTCTGCTCCACCAGGAACACGGTCAGGCCTTCGGTCTGGTTCAGATCGCGGATCACATCGAAAATCTGCCGCACCACCAGCGGCGCGAGGCCGAGGGAGGGTTCGTCCAGCAGCAGCAGGCGCGGCCGGCTCATGAGCGCGCGGGCGATCGCCAGCATCTGCTGCTCGCCGCCAGAAAGCGTGCCGCCGCGCTGGTGAAGGCGTTCCTTGAGGCGCGGGAACATCTCGAACATGCGTTCCAGATCCTGCGCGAAATGCACCCCGCCGTGGAGCGCGGCGCCCATTTGCAAATTCTCATAGACGCTCATGCGCGGAAAGATGCGCCGCCCTTCCGGGGACTGGGCAATGTTCATCCGCATGATCTCGTGCGTGGGCAGGCGCGTGATGTCCTTCCCGGCGAACAGGATGGTGCCTTCCTGGGCGCGCGGCGCGCCGCAGATGGTCATCATCAGCGTGGACTTGCCCGCCCCGTTCGCGCCGATCAGGGTGACGATCTCGCCTTCGTTGACCTCCAGATCGACTCCGCGCAGGGCCATGATCTTGCCGTAGAAGGTCTTGACCCCGGCAAGCGAGAGCAGGGCGCTCATCGGCCCACCTCCGCTTCCACCTGTTCGACCGCAT
>NCHM01000640.1 GCA_002257205.1 Rhizobiales bacterium 24-66-13
AGCTGGAGGCCTCCGGCTATGCCGGCTATGGCCAGGACGCGGCGTGAGGATCGGATCATGACCATCCATAACCAGCCGGTCCGAACGGCCGCCGAAGACAAATTGCTCGCCACCCTGGACGCGCGCGTGGCGCAGGACACGCTGAGCGGCCCGCTCGCCGCCCGCCTCGGCGAAGTGCGCGAAGCCGCGCTTGCCGCCTTCCGCGAGAACGGCTTGCCGCATCGCCGGGTGGAGGAGTGGAAATACACCGACCTGCGTGCCCTGATGCGGGATGCGTTCGCGCCGGTCACGGAGATTTCCGACGGCGCGGCGGCGGAAGGCCATCTGCGCGCGGTCAGCTTCCCCGGCGCGCGGCGCATCGTGTTCGTGAACGGCGTGCTGGCGCGCCAGCATTCCGATCTGGTGGGCCTGGAGCCCGGCCTGTCGGTGATGCCGCTGTCGAGCGCCATCGCCAAGGGGCACGGCGCGGTGGAGAAGCTCGGCACGCTGGCGCCGCAGCGCTATGACGGCGCGCTGGCGCTCAACACCGCCTTCCTCGGCGAGGGCGTGGTGATCCATGTGGCTGATGGCGCGAAGATCGCGCGGCCGCTGCATATCGCCCATGTGTTCACGCTGGATGATCCCGCCGCCACCTATTCCCGCAGCCTGGTGGATGTGGGCGTGGGCGCCAGCTTCACCCTGGTGGAAAGCTTCCAGGGGCGCGACGGCGTCGCCTATCAGCAGAACGATGCCATCGAGCTGTTCGCCGGCGACGAGAGCCATCTGGATTACATCCGCCTTCAGGAAGAGGGCGACAAGGCGCTGCATCTCGGCACCTTCATGGCGGAGATCGGCCGGGACGCGAAGTTCCACACCTTCGGCCTCACCTCCGGCGCGCAGGTGGCGCGGCTCAGCGTCTACGGGCGCTTCTCCGGCACTGGCTCGCAGGCCGGCCTGCGCGGCGTGACCTTGCTGAAGGGCCGCCAGCATGCGGACGTGACGCTGCTGCTGGACCATGCGGTGGCCCAGTGCGAAAGCCGCGAATTGTTCAAGACCGTGCTGGCCGACGAGAGCCACGGCGTGTTCCAGGGCAAGATCGTGGTGCGCCCGGACGCGCAGAAGACCGACGGCCGCATGATGAGCCAGGCGCTCCTGCTCGGCGAGACCGCCGAGATGGACAACAAGCCCGAGCTTGAGATCTTCGCCGACGACGTGCAGTGCGGCCACGGCGCGACGGCGGGCGATCTCGACGAGGACCTGCTGTTCTATCTCAAGGCGCGCGGCATCCCGGCGAAGGAAGCCGAGGCCATGCTGATCCAGGCGTTCGTGGGCGAGGCGCTGGAATTCGTGGAAAACGACGATTTGCGCGACGCCCTCATCGCCCGCGCCGAGGCGTGGCTGAAGACGCGGGCGGGCTGAGCCGTCCTGCTTCCCTCTCCGCCCGAACGTGACGGTCGCGAAGTCCCCTCTCCCGCGTGCGGGGGAGTTCTAGGGAGGGGGAAGGTGCGGTTCTTCATTGGCGCGGCCAGTACGCGCCGGGCAAGCCCCCTCCCCAACCCTCCCCCGCTCGCGGGAGAGGGGGTCATCCGGCAAGGGTATATCCATGACTGAGACGCATCCCGCAGTGGCCAATGGCAGCTATGACGTCGAGAAGGTGCGCGCGGATTTCCGCGCCCTGTTGATGGAGGTCAACGGCCACCCCCTGAGCTATCTGGACAATGCCGCCTCGGCCCAGAAGCCGGCGCAGGTGCTGGACCGGATGCGCCATGCCTATGAGTTCGAATATTCCAACGTCCAT
>NCHM01000641.1 GCA_002257205.1 Rhizobiales bacterium 24-66-13
GTGCGCCTGCCAAGCCACTTCCGCCCCTTCCGTGCCGGGCAGCGTGATGGCGGCGCCGAACAGGAAGTTCACCACCACCCAGACCGCCACGAAGGTGAGGACCCGCGGCTCGCGGAACGCACCGAACAACGAGGCGGCGGGCGGATGCTCGGGGGCGCCGCGCACCGGCCGGCCAAGCGCACCGCCGGGCGAAAATGCAAAGCGCACCGCCGCCGCCATGGCCCCGGAGACCACCGCCGAAGCGCCGATCATGGGCACCATGGCGTCGGGATAGGCGACAAGGTGCGCAAGCGCACCGGCCGCCGCCGTGACCACCACGAAGGCCAGGAAGCGCGCCGTGCCGAAGCGCCGCGCCACCGGAGTCGCGAACGCCAGCATCCAGATGAGATTGACGCCGAGATGCACGAGATTGGCGTGCAGGAAGGCATAGCTCACGAAGGTCCAGATATCCGCCCCGAGCCCGCCGGGCAGCGCGAACGCGGCGTCATAGCGTGCCGGGATGAAGGCGAAATAGGCGAGCAGCATGACGTTGGACTGCTCGTCCAGCAGGAATTCGCGCGCGAACGCGATCGCCGCCATGACCAGGGCCAGCAGCGCCACGACGCCTGGAATGTTGAACACCGGCTCGCGGGGCGGCGCGCGGCGTGGATCGCTGAGGTTGAGCACGCCCCGCACATAAGGGGGCGCGGTGTCCGCAGCAAGGAAAAAGCGCGTGTGCAGGGGCGTCCATCGCGCCGCAGCCTTCCCCTGGCCAAGGTCGTTAACGCCCGTTAAGGTTAATGAAAGGTTGACGGCGCGAATGCGGCGAACCTCAGGCATTATGAAGTTGTTAACCCCTCGCGACAGCGTGCCATGCCGTTTCATCTTGCGAAGTTTCACTTAGCGAAAAAGCTTCTGCTTGCGGCCCTGCTGATGGCGGGCGCCGGGAACGCAGTCGCCGGTGAGCGGCGCCATGCGAGCCTGTCGCCGGTCCTCGTGCCGCACCTCCAGGCCGTGGGGGGCACCTCCGCGCCCATCGGCTATGTGCGCTTCTGCGCCGTCCCGTGACGGACATGGACCATTATGGCGAAGTGGAGCGCTGGGCCTATCCCGACGACGGCAAGGGCGATTGCGAGGATTACGTGCTGGCCAAGCGCCGCGCGCTGATCAACCTCGGCTGGCCGGCCTCGGTACTGCTCATCACCGTGGTGCGCGACAAGGAAGGCGACGGCCACGCCGTGCTGACCGTCGTGACCGACCGGGGCGACGTGATCCTCGACAATCAGGAAAATGAAATCCTGCCCTGGCAGGACACCGGCTATCGCTATGTGAAGCGCCAGTCGCAGGGCGACCCCACGCTGTGGGTTTCGCTTGGCGACACGCGCTCTCCCCCAGTGGTGGGTGGCGGCGGGCGCTGAGCCGCCCCCTCCCCTTAGCGAGCGCGCGATCCGCGCATATAGAACCACTGGGTGGTTCCATATGGCGGTGAATCGCCGTCTAACTTATTGAATAGAGGCAGATCTGGCTCTTGCGCCTTGCCTCAGTCGATCCGCTTGAGGCCGGCGGCGAAGCGCTTCCAATTGGCCTGATACCGCTGCGCCGCGCCCTTGAGGGCGGCAATCGCAGCCTCATCCAATTCGCGCACCACCCGTGCCGGCGCGCCGACGATCAGCGAATTGTCGGGAAATTCCTTGCCCTCGGTCACCAAGGCATTGCTCCCGATCAGAGAATTGCGCCCGATCCGGGCGCCGTTCAGCACGGTTGCGCCCATGCCGATGAGGCTACCATCGCCCACCGTGCAGCCGTGCAGGATCGCCATGTGGCCGACGGTGACGCCGGCGCCGAGATGCAGCGGAAAGCCGGGGTCGGTGTGCAGCACGCAGTTTTCCTGGATGTTCGTGCCGGGGCCGATGAAGATCGCCTCGTTATCGCCCCGGATCACCGTGCCGAACCAGACGCTCGCCTCTTCCGAAACGATCACACGGCCGATCAGGGTGGCGTCGGGCGCGATCCAATAGCGGCCCGCGGGCGGCAATTCCGGGCCGGCCCCGTCCAGGGAATAAAGCGGCATGGATCCCAATCTCCCCGCGCCCCTCGTCCGGCGCGTTCCGCCCCCTGCCTAGCGCGCCTCGGCATCCGGGGCTAGGTGGCCGCTACGCCGGCGGCCGCCCCTGGCGCCGCGGCAAACGCGCAGGATCAGGCGGCACGGCCCGGCAGATCAGGACAATCCGCCGCAGCCACCTTGCGGCCGCCGTCGCAGGGACCGGGCGAGGAAGCAGCCTCCGGCGTGGCCCCGGCCGCGCCCTTCTCGGCGGTTTCCAGCGGAGCGGTCTCGTGCGCGACGGCTCCGGGATCGCCCGCGCCACCCTGCGCCTTGCTCTCTTCCCGCGCGCGGTCAGCCAGCAGCGCATATTCCAGCCGCAGCTTGTCGAGCGTCTCCTCGTCCAAATCCTCCAGATCCAGCAGCGCGTTGCGCGGGCCCTCGGTGCGCGCGATCAATTCGTCGAGCTTGATCTGGAGCGCTGCGGTATCGCGGTTCTGGCTGTTCTGGATCAGGAACACCATCAGGAAGGTGACGATGGTGGTGGAGGTGTTGATGATCAGCTGCCAGGTATCATTGTAG
>NCHM01000642.1 GCA_002257205.1 Rhizobiales bacterium 24-66-13
AGCACGCGCGCGGCGCGCAGCATGTCGAGGGCATTCTTGCCGTTCGGCACGCCCTGGAGAAAGGGGTGGAAGCCCGCGACGCCCAAGCCCTGATAATCGGTCGCAACCACCGCATAGCCCTTGGCGACGAACGGATCGAGCAGCGCCCGGATATCGGCGATATAGCCGTGTTCCGGCCCGGCATCCGTGTCGCGCGACGGGCCGCAGATGGCCGCGAGGCCGGTCGTGCCGTGGGTCCATGTGATCACCGGCCACCCGCCCGCGGGCGGCGTGCCCTTCGGGATCGCGACGGTCCCGGATACAGCCACGGGATTGCCGGCAGGGTCCACGGACCGATACAGCACCAGCGTGTTCCGCGCGGCGCTCGGCAGCGCCATGGTGCCCGAAAGGGGCCGCGCCCAGATCGGCGAACCGGCGACGCCTTCCGGCAGCGGGGCGGGCGGGAGATAAAAGGCATCCGCCGCAGGTCCCTGCTCCACCGCAAACGCACTGCCGACGCAGCCGAGCACCGTTGACAGGCTCAACACCAAACTGAACAAGAACCCGCGTATCGTCACCGGCCGACTCCCCAACCGAGGCATGAAGGAAACGGCATAGCGCATTCGCGGTGCCAAGGTGTGACGGGAAACAAAACGCCCGCGCGCCCTGCCGAGAGCCCCGCTCATTCCGGTGGCTGGCGCCAGATCCCATAGCGCCACGGCCGATGCCAGCGCGCGTCGGCGGGCAGGCATTGGGGCACCGGGTCGAACCCCGATCCGCCCCAGGGATGGCAGCGGCACAGCCGCGCCGCACCCATCCACCCCCCCGCCCAGGCGCCATGGCGGGAAATCGCCTCGTCGGCATATTCCGAGCAGGTGGGCAGATAGCGGCACTGCCGCCCCATGAAGGAAGACAGCGTGTAGCGATAGAGCAGGATGGGCGCACGCAGGATCAGGCGCGGCAGGCGCGCCACGGCGATGCCGATGCGGGAGGCGAAGGACGGGCGCGCGACGACGCCTTGCCGTCGACGACCCCACGGGAGAGACTCCCCGACGCTGAGCCGCCCGCCCCGATCCGGGGACTGTTTCATGGCCATGCGTAAATCGACCTTCGCCTTGCTGATCCTGCGCCTTGCTGATCCTGCCCATTTCCGGACGGCCCTCGCCTGTGGCACTTCGGCGAGTTGAACGGACAAGCCGCATCCGATCCGCGATGCCGTGCATCCGCCGAGAAGCACACCCGACCTGTCCGCCAAAGCCGAGACGCCCGCGGAGATCAGATACGGCCGCGCCCGTTCAGCTCCCGGCGTTCGCCGGCGCGGGGGGCGCGGTGTCGGCCTTGGCCTCGATCTGGTCGATGGCGTCCACCACCGCGTCGAAGGTCAGCAAGGTGGAGGCGTGGCGCGCCTTGTAGTCGCGCACCGGCTCCAGCACTTCCAGTTCGGCCCAGCGGCCAGCAGGCGGCGGGCCGTTCTCCTTCAGCATCTTGCGCATGGTCTCGCGCAGCGCCCGCAATTCGGCGACGCTCGAACCCACCACATGGCGCGCCATGATGGAGGAAGACGCCTGGCCGAGCGCGCAGGCGCGCACCTCATGGGCGAAATCGCTCACGGTGTCGCCATCGAGCGCCACGTCCACGGTCACGGTCGATCCACACAGCCGCGAATGGGCGGTCGCGCTGGCCTGGGGATGGTCCAGCCGGCCGATGCGGGGGATATCGGCGGCATAGCCCAGGATACGGGTATTATAGACGTCGTTGATCATCATGCGATCCCGGCCGCCCCAT
>NCHM01000042.1 GCA_002257205.1 Rhizobiales bacterium 24-66-13
TGCCAGTGCATTCGCGACGGCGGGCCCGATCATCGGCACGCCCAGTTCCCCAACGCCCGTCGGCGCTGCGTTGGACGGAACGATGATCACCTCGACTTCCGGCATCTCGTCATGGCGTAGCACCCGGTAGTCGTGAAAATTCGACTGCGCGATGCGACCGCTTTCCAGGTCGATCTGGCCAAACAGGGCGATGCCGAGGCCATAGCCTGTGCCGCCCTCGATCTGGGCCTTGATGACATCCGGGTTGACCGCCATGCCGCAGTCGATGGCGCACCAAACCTTATGAACGCGCGGTCCGCCGTCCGGCCCGATCGAGACCTCCGCGATCTGGGCGACGGAGGTGGAAAAGGCCCTGCCGACCGCCACGCCGCGCGCCCGGCCATTGCCAACCATCGGACCGGACCAGCCGGCGGCCTGCGCGACGGCCTTGAGGACCCCGACTTCCTTCGGCGCGGTGCTGAGGAGGGCGATGCGGCCTTCGACGGGATCCTGGCCAAGGGCCTCCAGCACTTGGTCGATGAAGCGCTCGACGGCATACGCTGTATGTGTGCTGCCGACCGAACGCAGCGAGGAGGTCGGAACCTTGTCCCGCACGATATGCGCGTCGCACAGGAAATTACCGACGCCGTAGAGCATGTTGGCGGCACCCTCGACCATCAGGGCATCGGCGCCGCTCGGCATTCGGGCGTGGAGCACGCTGTCGACCCCGAAGGAGTGACCGACGATCCTATCGTGCCAGGCGCTCAGCAGGCCATTCTTGATGGCTGCCCGCATGCGGTGGAGGATCATGGGCCGGTACCAGCCGCCGGTGATGTCGTCCTCGCGCGTCCACATCACCTTTACGCCCTGGCCCGGCCCGATCCCCTTGGCGGCGGCGGCCATGTCGGCGGCGAAGTCCGGGCCGAGGATCTCGTTGCCCAGGTCGATACGGCGGCCGAAGCTGCCGCCGGCATAGACGTTCTCAATCTCGACCTTCTCGACCGGCAGGTCGAACAGGCGCGCGAGCTGGCTCTGGTCGAAGGTATGCATCTGGCAGCCGTAACGGGCCTTGACGCTCGCCCCGTCCCACATGATGAAGCCGCAGAGCGGCTCCATGGCCGCATGGGCGACATAGGGAAAGGTAAACTCGGCCTCGATGATCCTGTCGGCGTCGCGGAAGGCCTGCTCGACATCGCCACGCTCTGTCGCGATCAGGCCAGGTTTTCCGGCGACGCTCCGGAACGCAGCAAAGATATCGGCGGTGCTGCGCGTCTCAGCCTCGCTTTCATCCCAAGTCACGTCGAGGGCTTCGCGGCCTTGGATGGCGGCCCAGGTACCGGTCGCGTAGACGGCAATGCCGGTATCGATCTGCCGGACCGCAACGACGCCGGGCACTTCAAGCGCGCGGGACGGATCAAAGGCGCGCACTTTTCCGCCGAAGCGGGGCGCTTTGCGGATGACGGCGGTCAGCATGCCGGGCTCGCGGATGTCCATGCCGAACACCGCAGTGCCGTCGCACTTTGCCCGCGAGTCCACGCGCGGCAGGTGCGGCGTCTTGCCGATCAGCCGGAATTCGGACGGCGCCTTGAGTTTCAGCGTTGCGGGATCCGGCGCCGCCAACGTGCTGGCCAGAGCCGCAAGCTCTCCGTAGCGTGCCGACTTTCCGGAAGGCGGGTGCAGCAGCACACCATTGGCGGTGCGGATCTCCCCGATCGGCACCGCCCAGTCCCTGGCGGCCGCCTCCATCAGCATGCGTCGGGCCATGGCGCCCATCCGGCGCATCTGTTCATGGGCCTCGCGGATCGCACTCGAGCCGCCGGTCCCCTGCCAGCCATAGATCAGGTGCTTGTAGACGGCGGTATCGGCCCTGGCGGTCTCGACGCGGATGGTCGACCAGTCCGCGTCGAGTTCCTCCGCCACCAGCGTGGCCATGCCGGTATGGGCGCCCTGGCCGAACTCGATATGCTTGCTCAGCACGGTCACCACGTCGTCGGAGCCGATGCGGACGAAGGCATTGGGTTCAAGGGAGGCGCCGGCAGGCTGCGGCTCGGCGAGGCTCTTCCTGAGGGGAAGCGCCGCGCCAATGACCAGCGTCGAAGTTGCGGCGACGAAGGCACGCCGCGTAAGCTTGACGTCGAGGTTGCGCATGGCCTCTCCGTTTGCGTTGGCGGTTCCGGCGATCGACGGCCTCCGGAAGCCTCTCGCGGCGCTGCCGCTTGCTTGCCATGACTGAACGTAAGAACGGCCAGTCTCCGCACGTTAGCCCGATGCTCCGGATTTCTTGCCCAATCCGCTCGATCGCACGGGGAGTGACGCGGTCGTGATCGCGTGCCTCGGATGTCAGGCCTGCTCAGTGGGCAGCACGAAGAGCTCTGCGACATTGACGTGAGCGGGCGCACCGGCGGCGAAGAGCACGGTGCTGGCAATGTCCTCGGGGTCAAGGAAGCGGATGGCCGCGCGGTAGGCGCCGAGCTGCCTGCGCCTTTCCGGGTTCGTCGTCTGCTCGGGCAGTTCCGTGGCGACCGCGCCGGGCTGGATGCATGTGACACGGATGTTATGCTTCTTGCCGACCTCCATGCGCAGCCCTTCGCTGAAGGCGCTGACGGCGAACTTCGTGGCCGAATAGACGGTGTATCCCGGCCCGAAGACCTTGCGGCCGGCAATCGAGGATGTGTTGAAGATGTGCCCGGTATGCTGGCGGATCATGTGGGGCAGGACCGCGGCTGTCGCATTGAGAACGCCCTTGATGTTGACGTCGACCATCGCATTCCATTCGTTGGTCTTGAATTCATCAATCTCGGACACGGGCATGACGCCGGCATTGTTGAAGAGGATGTCAATGGCCCCGAAAGCCTCGACCAGCCGTTCAACGCCGGCCCGAACCGCCTCGGCATCGACGACATCGACTTCAAGAACGCACGCATCTCCGCCCCGGCGCACGATCTCTTCCTTCAGCGCCGCGAGACGGTCGGCCCGCCTTGCGGCGATCCCGACCTTGACGCCCGCTTGCGCCAGTTTCAGCGCGGTGGCCGCGCCGATCCCGCTCGACGCACCGGTGATGAGGGCGATTTTTCCGGTGAGTTCGGTCATCGATTTTTCCTTTGCAAGACACCTGTGCAAAACACCCGCGCGCGCTTCGACGGAATCGACCATGGGCCGCGTTCTTCCAATCGCCGGACGCAGGCGTTCCGGCCCTCTCGTGCAACCGCAGCGACGGCCGGGACAGTCATCGGCGCGATCTTGAGCCGCGCGTTAGCTCGAAACAGCCTGTTTCTTGCCTATTACGCTTGATCGCGGGTTTTTCCCTGCCGTCTGCGGAAGGGGCCTCGTTCAGGGCAACCTCGCTAGTGTTCCGGACGGCTCCGCGCTCCGCGCCAGGATCGCGGCGACATCACGCTTTGGCGGAGCCCCGAATGCACGGCGGTATTCCCGGTTGAACTGCGTGGAGCTCTCATATCCGACTTTTAATGCAGCGAGCCCGGCATCGATCCTGTCGTTCACCATGAGGCGCCGCGCCTCATGCAGCCTCAGTTGCTTCTGGTACTGCAGTGGGCTCATGGCGGTGATGGCCCGGAAATGGTGATGCAGGGTCGATTCCCCCATGCCCGCCATCTCCGCGAGCGCTTCGATCCTGAGAACCTCGGTGAAATTCTCGCGAATCCAATCGATGGCCGTGGCGACCCTGTTGGTGCGCGTTCCAAGCTGCACCACCTGGCGAAGACGGCCTCCGATGGGGCTCGTCAGGACATGATAGAGAATTTCCCGCTGCAACGGTCGCGCGAGGATTGGGATATCCTGCGGGGTGTCGAGTAGGTCCACCAAGCGCATAGCGGCCAGGGCAAGGGACGACGTAACGGGTCCGATCGCCATGCCCGTGCCGAAGGTCGCCAGCTCCGGCCCATATTGCGCAACCTCGGATATGAGCTCGCGCGCGAGGTCCAGGTCGATGTTGAGCTTGATGGAATAATAGGGTTCCGATGGCGAGGCGCCTAGAACCTGCACGATGGTGGGGAGGCCGACCGCAGTCAGCAAAAAATGCGATTCATCATAGACATAGCTTTCATTTCCCAGCACGACGCGCTTCGACCCGCGGGCGATCAGGGCGAAAGAGGGAGCGTAGAGGAAGGACGTCGGCTCGGCGGGCCCTGCCTTGCCGTGAATGGTCAGGCCCGCGACAGGCGTCTGCTCACCCCGCTCGCCGACTCCCAGATGGCGCGCGACCATATCGGCGATCCGGCTGCGGGCAAACGCGACCATCTCATCCTGGCCAGCGGCTTTGCTTCCTGAGACGATCATCTCCGGCCTCCCGAACAGATCATTGGCGATGAATGGAGCTGCATAGGTTTGAAGATAGAAATGGGACCGCCCGACGCCTAGCCTGATCCGCTCCAACAATTGCCTATTCCTGGAGCGACAGTCCGGCCGAGAGGATGAGGGTCTGGTTCGTTGTGGCAGGCTGTGCAAGGTCCGTCGCGTTGGGAATGCCTGCCCCCACGGCGGCCCGCGTGTGGGTGCCCGTAGATGCTTCCGCACCTTCCGGCCGATGCCATGCGGCTCCTCCCGCCGCAACGGAACCACCACCAAGGCCTGAGGGCCAGGGCGAGCTACGCCGGGCGGTTGCGCGGTTCCAACCTGCCGGACATGGCGACCTGTTCTCGCCCCCATGCCGCAGGCACATGGAGCAGGCACTCGCCCGGGTAACGGAGCAGGTATTCGATCTGCCCTTCTCCTCGGGGATCGGCGGGTTTTTCATCGCGGACGACGCACAGACATGGGTACTGCGCGAGATGCGGCTGGCATCGCAAAAAAGAGCGGCCTCGACATTTCGCAAATGTCGTCGATTTCATGAGGGAGGGGGCGACAGATGGAAAGAGCCCGCCTGTCGCGTTATCCGGTGGAGGGGAAGCGCCCATGGACGCCAAGAACGGGAAGCCGAGGTTCTGGGACAATCTGATCGCGCTGAAGGGGGGCCTGTTCGGCGACCAGTTGGCGGGCTGGACGCCAGGTCCCGCCGCAAAATCGGGGCTCGGCTGCCGCATCCTCGCAGATCAGACGATCGAGGTTGCCCCCTCCATAGCGCTGGCGGCGGATGTCTATGTGCCGAAGGCGCCGGGCCGTTGGCCGGCGGTCATCGCCTTCGCGGCCTATTCCAAGGAATTGCAGGCGGCGGGCGCACCGGCCGGCAACAATGAGACCGGCAGCCCGCCGGTGTTCACCGATCGCGGCTATGCCCATCTAATCGTCACCCGGCGCGGCATGGGCCGCTCGGGTGGCGCCGACGCCGTCTATCTCAACGACACCGACGTCGAAGACCACGCCAAGGTGATCCAATGGGCCGCGGCGCAGCCCTGGTGCGACGGCCAGGTGGTGCTGTTCGGCACCTCCTATTACGGGCTGACCCAGCCGCAGGTGGCGCGGCTCCGTCCGCCGGCCCTGAAAGGCTTCTTCGCCAACGAGATGTGCACCGATTTCTTCCGCCACATCGCCATGTTCGGCGGCGCACCGCAGCCGGATTTCTTCGCGCTCTGGATGGGGGCGAACTTCACGCCCCTCCAGTTCCGCCTGCACGTGCCGCCGCTGCTACGTGCGGTGGTGAGCCACATCACCAACTCGCCTCTGAAGCGCTTGTGGTGGCCGCAGTTGAAGAAACGCATGACGCAGATCATGAAGGCCTTCCAGCGCATGACCCCCACACGTCAGACGCGCGAGCTGTTCGCCGCCCTCATGCTCGACGGTAAGACGCGGGCGACCAGCGCCCTGCCGTCGGGTCCGTCCGGCGTGCTGGGCGACATCGAGGTGCCGTTCGTCGTCGTACAGAATCCAGGTTATCTCAACCTGCACCAGTTCGGCGCCTACGACCTGTTCCAGAATGCCGGCACGCCGAAGGACAAGCGCTGGCTCATCATTGGCCCGGCGACCTATGATCTGCCGGTCTATCTCTGGCAGATGGAGGCACTCGCCTTCTTCGATCATCTCGTCTATGGCGCGGACAATGGCTATGCCGCGCAGCCGCGGGTGCGATACTGGACGGAAGGGGCGAAGGACTATCGCAGTGCTTCGGACTGGCCGCTTCCCGGCAGTGCTCCGCTTCGCCTTTACCTCGCCTCAAGCGGCGCCGATGGCGCAACGCACCGGCTCACGCCCGCACCCGAACATACCGGGGCGAATCGGTGGGCGGCGGTGCCGCTGGGCGCCATCGTGACGGCGGGGTTCGACGAGGTGGAGAACCAGCAGCTCACCTTCGAGCTGCCGGTGCACGAGGAGACGGAGCTGACCGGACCCGTGACCTTGAGCCTTTCCTTCAGCTCGAACGAAATCGATTCCTACGTGGTGGCCCGCACCGGCATCGTCTCGGCCGATGGCGCCTACCAGATCCTCTCCATGGGCGCGATCCGTCCCGCCTGTCGCAGGATCGACGCCGCGCGTTCCACCGCCACCGAGATCGCCATCGACATCGATCAGCCCGAACCCCTCACGCCCGGCGTGCCGGTGACGCTGCGCTTCAGCCTCACGCCCCAGCCCGTGGTGCTGAAGCCGGGCGAGCGGCTCGTCCTTGACATCGCCAGCCGCACCGATGTCCTGCGGAGCGATGTCAGCCACGGCCACGCCCAGTTCGACATGCAGGTGCCACCTTATTACGCGCGCAATACGCTCCACTACGGGCCCGACACCTTTATCGAACTGCGCCTTGCCCCTTGAGAGGGAGGAATTAACCCCGCGGAATGCGCACATATCGGGGAAGTTCGGCGCTGCGGAGGCGGTGCGATTGGCGCTCATATGGGGCGTGCGCCTCTCCGCAAGCCGTGGCCATTCTCGGCCCATTGGGCCGCGCATTCGCAGGCGGGCGAAACAGAGGGAAGGTGCCGCCCCTGCCAACCCCTCCCTCATGAAACCGGGCTATAATTGCGGGAGGAGCCGGATAGCCATGAGCATCATCTTGCCGACGCTGCCGGACGCCTCGAACAGGCGACGCACATCGGCGTTGAAGCGGGACGGCGTCGCCGCCTCGATGTCGCGGACATCGTCCGCATAGTCATGGTCAGAAGCGACGCGGAAGGGGTCATTGACAATGTCGGCGGGGGTGAAATCACCGCTCTCGATCCGCCGATGGATCGTCTCCGGGTCGTTGCTATTCCGAGATGATTAGCGAGATGCAGGTTGCCCGTCTTGTCGCGCCGCGCGAACAGCGAGAGCTGGGTAAAGGCCGAGCCGCGGTGGATCAGGGCACAGCCGAAATTGTTGCAGACGCAGCCGAACACTGATGCGCCAAGGCCCGCTACGACTTTGCGACCGCTCGGCCCGACCATCTGCGGCGCGCGAAGCTCGGCGCCGAGCTGGTTGCCGAGAACGACTTTCTGCACAGCGAATTCTATTGCGACTTCGCCCGGCACCATGGGCGCCGACATGTGATCGGCAGCATGGCCGCTGTCACCGAAGCCACCCCATCCTTGTGTTCAGGGCCGACGACGCGGGGCATTCAACGAAACCCACGTCCAGTTGCTCATGGCCTGGAGATTTATTCGTCGTCCAGGTACCAGAAGGCGCGCGCGATCAGGCGTTGGCGGCGTGGATGGCCTCCATCACGCCAGCGGTGACATCGGCCGTGCGGGCGGTGCCACCGAGATCGGGCGTATGGAAGCGCTTGTCGCCGGTGACGCGCTCGATGGCGCTCATCAGCCGGTCGGCGGCGGGCTTCTCGCCCAGATGCTCCAACATCATCACCGACGACCAGAAGGTGCCGATCGGATTGGCGATGCCCTTGCCGGTGATATCGAAGGCGGAACCGTGGATCGGCTCGAACATGGAAGGGAAATTCCGCTCGGGATTGAGGTTGGCCGTTGGTGCGATGCCGAGCGAGCCTGCCACCGCTGCCGCGAGGTCCGACAGGATGTCGGCGTGCAGATTGGTGGCGACGATGGTGTCGAGGCTTTCCGGCTTCATGACCATGCGCACGGTCATGGCGTCGACCAGCACCTTGTCCCAGGTCACATCCGGGAACTCGGCGGCAACTTCGGTAGCCACCTCATCCCACATCACCATAGCATGGCGCTGGGCGTTGGACTTGGTGACGACGGTAAGATGCTTGCGCGGACGCGAGCGTGCGAGCTTAAAGGCGAAACGGATGATGCGCTCGACGCCGCCGCGGGTGAACATGGCGACATCCGTCGCCACTTCCAGCGCCTGCCCACGATGGACGCGGCCGCCGACGCCGGCATACTCTCCCTCCGAGTTCTCACGGACGATGACCCAGTCCAGCTCGGGGCCCTGCACCTTGCGCAGCGGCGAAGTGATGCCGGGCAGGATGCGGGTCGGGCGCACATTGGCATATTGGTCGAAGGGCTGGCAGATGTTGAGCCGCAGCCCCCAGAGGGTGATGTGGTCGGGAATCTCCGGGTGGCCGGCCGAGCCGAACAGAATTGCGTCGTGATGACGGATCAGGTCGCGGCCGTTCTCCGGCATCATCACGCCATGCTGCTTGTAGTATTCGCCGCCCCAGTCGAAATGATCGACCTGAAAGGAGAAGGTGCCCTCGCGGGTGGCCATGGCGTGCAGAACCTCCACACCGGCCGATATCACCTCGCTGCCGATGCCGTCGCCGGGGATAGCCGCGATCTTGTAGGTCTTCATCGAAGGTTCTCCTGGACAGGATGTAAAATCAACGGTCGAAGCGGCACGCCGCGAGGAGCCCGGCGCTGGCGGGGGCGTCCGTCCCATGCAGCGCCGGGACAGCAAGGGCGCGACAGCACGGGCGTGACCTATCGGAAAGTTGTGATTGGAATGGCGGGGACCAGCGTCGAAGGGCACGCCTCGACCGGCCTGCGTCTGTGCGCAGCATTTCGCCGTCCTCCCTCGGTCGTGATCGGCGCTTATGTTCACACCTGTCCCACCTATCCTAGGGCGGTCACGGCCATCCTTTAATCGAGGCTGGATTATATAATTTATTGAAATAATCTGGCTGCCCCCAGAGAGATGGCCGGCCATGGATCTTCATCAGCTGAGATGCTTCGTCGCCGTCGCCGACGAGCTGCATTTCGGCCGCGCCGCGCGGCGCATGGACCTGATGCCTGCCGCCTTCGGACGCCATGTGCAACTGCTTGAGGAGTCGTTGGGCACGCGCCTCTTGGTGCGCACCACGCGCAGTGTCGCGCTCACCGATGACGGGGTGATGCTACTGGCGGATGCGCTGCCCCTGCTGCGGGCGGCCGACGAGATGACGCTCCGGTTCCGCGAGCGGGTGCGGCTGACCGCGTTGACGCTGCGCCTTGGCGCGGTCGATACCGCCGCCGCCGGCCTGGTGCCGATGCTGCTGCATGATTTCCGCGCCCAGCGGCCGGACATCGTGGTCGAGCTTGTGGAGGACAAGACCGTCGGCCTGCTGCCGCGCCTGCTGTCCGGGCGGCTCGATCTTGCACTGATCCGACCGCCGAGGCAGCTCGCCCGCCAGATTGAGCTCCGCCCTCTGCTGCGTGAGAGCGTCGTGGTGGCGGTGCAAAGCGACCATAGCCTTGCCCGCCGCTCCTCAATCACGGTTCACGAGCTGGCGGAGGAGCAGCTTATCGTTCCAAACCGCAGGCTGCGGCCGCATAGCCACGACCTCACGATCAAGCTGTTCGCCCAGGCGGGGCTACGGCCGACCATCGCCCAGGTCGCGGGCGAAAAGCAGACCATCGTCGGCCTCGTCGCCGCGAGGCTCGGCGTGGCGCTGGTTCCGCGATGGACCGCGCGAATGAGCATTCCCGGGGTAGTCTACGTGCCCCTCGCCTTCCCCGGAGCGGAAGAGCTTGATGTCCTGCCGCTGGCGGCGGCCTGGATGAACGGCTCGCACGATCCCGTCCGCGACGACATGCTGGGCCTGCTGGAAAGCAACCTCCCGCGCTACCGAGCGGAAGCATAGCGCGGCCAGAGCGGTCTGATCCCGCGTAAGGAAATCGGACCGCTTGACGTTGGAGTGGCCTACTCCCGGTTCAGTGGACGCGGGGGTGGCTAATTTGGCTCGTTCCTCGAGCTCGACGGGGCTCAGATTGCCCTGTGTCGAGTGCCTGCGTCGGCGATTGTAGAAGCGCGCGACGTAGTCGGGCGGGGCGAGCGCGCTGCTGGCCGTGAGTATCAACCCAGCCGCAGCCGCGACCCGCCGCCCCACTTCCGCTGGCGTGGCGGGTGTTCAATGCGGCAGGTCAATGAGTTTTGGGTTGAGGGATCAATATCTGCAGCCGGACACGTCGCGTGTCTTCTTGACCCTGGAAGCGAGTTGCGGAGCTATCTCCGGCGGCGCCTGCCCGACGGGCACACGGCCAGCAACATGGTGCAGGATACCTTCTTGAACGTACAGGAGCATCCGGAAACCCGCATTCACGACCTTCGCGCCTATCTCTATGCCATCGCCAGCAACCTGCTGATCAACCACCACAAGCGCGAAGCCCTCCGACGGACGGAGACGATGGCGCCTGAAGCCTTCATGCAGATTGTGGCGGACGAGCCCTCGCCGGAGGATATTGTCGATGTTCGCCTCCAGCTTGAGCGCGTCCATGCCCTTGTGCAGGAACTGCCCCGGCGCACGCAGGAGATTTTCGTTCTGAACCGGATCGAGGGTCTCACCCATGCCGATGTGGCACGCCATCTGGGCATCTCGGAAAGCTCGGTGCAGAAGCATCTCGCCACCGCCTCGCCCATATGGCGCGCCGCCTGCGCGCGGTGAGGCGTGCCGATGCGGGTCGATCCAAAATCGGGGGCGGATTACGGTATCGGCACCCTGCTCTCTATCCAGCGCGGAGCTCGCCCGATCCAGGCCGCGGATGAAGCCGGCGGGATCGGATCGGGCGGCCTGGAGGACCGTTTGATCGTCGGGCATGACACGGGTCCGGCCGGCATCTCCCATTTTTCGGACAAGCGTGGTCTTGCCGGCACGGCGTGGGCCTACGATCAGGACCACCGGCGTATCAGAAAGGGCTTCCTATGCCCGTCGCTCCACAAACCGAGGCGCAGCCACGTTTCCCTGCACGGGACGGGCGGAAGTGGATGACGCGTCGTCATGGATGCAGGCCGACGGAACCGCCTTGAGCCTGATCCGACCAGCTTGCATCGCAAGCTGATCGGATCAGGCTCTGGTCACCGATGGGCGTGGCTTTAAGTACATCGATAAAAGCACGAAGGCCGGCGGGCACCTGACGATGGCCAGGGTAGTACAGATACAAGCCCGGATAGGTCGGACACCAGTCTTGCAGCACGGCCTTCAACGCGCCGGCATTGATATAAGGTCCTGCCAGCGGTTCCGGCACGAAGGCGATCCCGAGCCCTTTCAGCGCCGCTTCGACCATCAGCTCGGTGCGGTTAAGAGTCAGTGGCCCGGTGACATCAAGATTCAACGCATGACCGCGCTGCTCGAACTCCCATTTGTATGGCCTGCCGTTCGGCGTGCGCGACCGGACACATTGGTGCTTGGCGAGGTCGTCGGGCGTAAGCGGCGCTTCGCGACCGGCCAGATAAGCTGGCGAGGCGACCGCGAGCATCCGCGACGGGCCGCCGAAGCGGACCGCGACCATGTCGCGCGGCACGGCTTCTCCCAGCCGAAACCCTGCATCATATCCTTCCGCCACGATGTCGACCAAGGCCGCCTCCGCAACGAGATCCACAGTCATTTCGGGATATCGTCCCAAAAATCTTGGTATGATGGTCTGCATCAGCAGCATCGAGACGGTCTCCGACGCAGTAAGCCGCAGCAGACCGTTCGGTTGTTCGCGCGTCGCGTCGACTTCGGCCAGCGCAGTATCAAGCTCACTGAGGATGGGCAGCAAGCGAGCGACCAGCCGTTCACCCGCTTGCGTAGGCGATACGCTGCGCGTGGTCCGATTGAGCAGGCGTGACCCGACCCGGGCTTCCAATCCGGTCAGCATATGGCTGATCGTTGACGACGCCATGTCCAGCTCGTCGGCCGCCTTGCGAAAGCTCCGATGCCTAGCGATGGCCGCGAGAGCCCGCAGCTCGACCAGGGTGGGCTGGTTATTCATGCGGATTTACCATCATGGCATGCCAAATTAGGCGGGTTATGGCGACTAATCCTAAGGCCTATCTTTCTGACGAACAACCTCGGTGGAAGGAATGAAATGGCCCGCACCTGGCTAATCACGGGGATCAGCAGCGGCTTCGGCCGCGAGATGGCCGAGCAACTTCTCGCACGCGGTGATCGTATCGCCGGCACGCTGCGCAAATTGAACGCCGTGGAGGACCTCAAGGCCAAATACGGCGATCGTCTCTGGACCGCTCAGCTCGACGTGACCGACGTTCCGGCGATCCACGATGTCGTATCTCGGGCCTTCGCGGCGCTCGGCCGGATCGATGTGGTCGTCAACAATGCGGGCTATGGCCTCTTCGGCGCCGCCGAGGGGCTGACCGATGCGCAGGTTCGCCACCAAATCGATACCAATCTGATAGGTCCGATCCAGGTGACACGGGCCGCCCTGCCGCATCTTCGGGCGCAGGGGGGCGGTCGCGTCCTCGCTCTGTCGACTTATGGCGGGCAGGCCACCTATCCCGGTGCATCACTATATCATGCGAGCAAATGGGGGCTTGAGGGCTTCTTCGATTCCCTCGCCGGAGAAGTCGCGGCGTTCAACATCGGCGTGACGATCGTCGAACCGGGAGGTGCCCGCACAGCGTTTCGCAGCACCGCCAGCGCCCGCATGGGAGCCGAACCGGACGCCTATAAAGGGACACCGATCAGCATGATCCGCTCCGTGCTGGACGACCCGAAGCGCATGCCGAACGGCGATCCCATAAAAATGGTACGCGTGATGATCGATACCGTCGAACAGGAACCCGCGCCCCGCCGGATCGTGTTGGGCAGCGATTCCTATACGATGATTGAGAAAGCGCTCAGTGAGCGGTTGACGTCCGTGCAGACGCAAAAGGAGTTGGCCGCCTCCACGGATTTCCCTCCCGAAGAATGAGGGACTCGCAATCCAGTTCCGAGAGGAGTGTCGGCTCGATCCCGCCTATGCCTGGCGCGCTATGATGCGTGGTCAGGCGGCCAAACGCCTGCGGTGATTTGACTGGCCTGATCGGACGCGGCGCTGATTTGGTGCTCAGGTCATGATGGCTGCCGATACAGAATGACCAGGCGCGTGCAAGGGGAGCTTTGGAAACCTTGAAGCTTTCGACTATGATTTTAAGGAGGGCTTTATCAACCGCATCGCATCGCTCTTTGCAGCCAAGGGACGACTTGTAAACTTGGCATCGGGAGGGCACCGCTTCGCTGATGTCAATCTGGATAATCCGAATTTTGAGAGCACCGATTACGACCCTTGGATTGTGTATGCTCGCTCGAAGACAGCCAATGTACTGTTCACGGTGGAATTTGCCAGACGCTACCGTGGTCGCGGCGTGCAGGCCACCGCCGTCCATCCCGGTGCAATCAGGACCGTCCTGGCCCGGCACGTAGGCGAGGATGTGCCCAACCAGATGATCGAGAATATCAATAAGGAAAAGGAGGCGAAGAGGGAACCTTTCTTACTTTGAGAAAACTATCGCATAAGGAGCAGCGACGTCACTCTAGGCCGGTATTCTCGCTCACGCCGACGAAGTTGGCGAACGCTACTGCGAGAATTGCCATGTCGCGACGGTTACCGAGGCGCAGCTTTCTCCCGACGCCGAAGGTGTCCGTCCCTACGCTCTGGACGCTGAACGCGCGAAGGCGCTGTGGGCCGAGAGCGAAAGAAATGGTCGGCGAACGCTTCTGGAATGTGGCGGCCAGGAGAAACGGTACAGTCGGCGCGCGACGGTTCGAGGTTGGAACCCGAACCTGTCATGCTGGCGGCTGAAGGAAAACCCGCGCCAAGCCGCCGTGTCCCTTCACGCCGGAGCGGCGGGCCCGCTCCAGTTTGTGGAACAATTGGGACAGGCAGATTTACCGGTCTGCCATCTTCGATGATGCCCGGCAGAATTTCCGCGCATGGTCGGCGCCCCTGCCCGCCCGGTATGCCTCAAGCTTCGCTTCGATGAAGCGGGCTATTTCGGACAGGTCGGCGATCCTGCCCCGCATCGCCGTGAGCCGTTCCTCAAGAAAAACAATCGTCTCCGCATCGCTCAGCTGATGGTTCCCGAACGCCTGCAACAGCGGCATAATTTCCGCGAGCGACAGACCGAGATGCTGCGCCTGCTTCACCCGCTCGATCGCCGGAAGCACCGAAGCGTCATAGTCACGATAGGTACGAGTTCCGGCCCGGCGCGGGGTCGAACCGATCAGCCCCAATTGCTCGTAATGACGAATGCCGTCCTTTGACAACCCGGATAGCCGGGCCACTTCTCCAATCAGCATCATCATCTCTTGACTATGGGGTTACCCCATAGCTTAGGTGAACGGCCGACTTGTTACAATGTCGGAGAACCCCATGACTTCAGCATCGCCTCCCGTCGCCCTCGTCACCGGCGCCTCCTCGGGCATGGGTGCGGATATCGCCAGCCGCCTTCTGTCCGAAATGTATGTCGTCTACGCCGCGGCCCGGCGAACCGAGCGGCTGGCGACTCTCGCCGACAAGGGCGCGAAAGCAATGGCGCTCGACGTAACCGACGAGGCGCAATGTGTCGCCGCCGTCGAGCGGATCATCGCCGAGCAAGGGCGGATCGATGTCCTCATCAATGCAGCGGGCTATGGCCAATATGGAGCGATCGAGGATGTGCCGCTCGATCTCGCGCGCCGGCAGATAGAGACCAACCTGCTCGGCCCGGCACGGCTGATCCAGCTTGTCCTCCCGCACATGCGCGGGCGGCACAGCGGCAAGATCGTCAACATATCCTCGAGCGGCGGCAAGTTCGCCTTCCCCTTGGGCGGTTGGTATCACGCCTCCAAATTCGCGCTCGAAGGCTATTCGGACTCGCTGCGCAACGAGGTCCGGCAGTTCGGCATCGATGTGGTCGTGATCGAGCCGGGCGGTATCCGCTCCGAGTGGAGCGGCATTGCGGCAGAAGAGAACCGGCGGCTATCAGGCGAAGGCGCCTATGCCGATCTTGTGGCCGCAGAGATGCGCCTGCGCAAGCAGGAGGCGCGCGCGCCGGGGCCGGAGGTGATCACCGACCTCGTGGTGCGGGCACTGCGGGCAAGGCGCCCGCGCCCGCGCTATCATGCAGGGCTCGCGGCCGGCCCCTTGCTGTTCCTTCGACGCCAACTTTCGGACCGGATGTTCGATCGGCTCATCATGATGGCCTATCGCGGCAGGGGCGAACCCTAGAGCCTGATCCGTGAATCCGTCTCTCAATTATTGATGGAGAGCGATTCACGACTCGCATCGACGCACCGAAGCGACGCGCTCGGCCCGGACGGAGCCCTCGGCGCGCAACGACGCCCCGTTCTGGCCGGGCGGCCTGCCGCACATCCGGCGATATTCCCGGCTGAACTGTGAGAAACTATCATAGCCCACGGCGAGGCCGACCGTGCGATGTCCCCTGGCTTGCGCTCAGGCGCGCCCGTGCCGCCTGGAGCCGGAGCTTTTTCTGGTATTGGATGGCGTCAGCGACGTCGCGATGCGGAAGCGGCGATGGAACGAGGTGACGCTCATCCGAGGCGGCGCCAAAGGGCATTTCTTCAACGTGGCCGACCTCGCCAACAAACAGGAGGTCCATCGCGCGGGTTGTTGCCACGTACCAGAGGCGCATCTGCTCCCGCTCCCTCTTCAGCCACCTCGTCGGCGTGAATCGCCGCGTATGGGGGCGCGGCGATGCCAAACGCCTTCGCAGTAAAGATGCCAGCTGCGCGGTCCAGAATGGCACCTTCCGTCGCGGGCGGCGCGGATATCGTATTGATCGGAATTACCACAGGCCATTCCAGACCCTTGGCGGAATGCATGGTGATCAGGGAGACCGCATCCGCCTCGCTGTCGGGGCGCCCCTCGGCGGTGCGCTGCGCATTCCCATCCGCTGCTCACGGACTGCGCGAATGCAGTCCAGCGACGCCGTGACTCATCTCCAGAAACCGGTCCACATTGGCCAGGGCGCGCTCTGCGCCATCGCCATGGCGGGCGGAGCAGCGAGCGAACACGCAGCTCCTCCACCGCTTGGATCAACAATGTATAGGGCGTATCGCTCGCGCCCCCGCACCCCTTCCCGCGCGGGCCTCCACGGGCTGATCACAGGCGATTGCGGGAGGGGTGCAAAGACTTGTGTTGAGCCGGGCAGAAAGTTTCGCCGACCGGCTTGTCTCAGGCGCGCGAGCCGCTATATTCCGCCGCCTTGCCAGAGCGTGGCGC
>NCHM01000643.1 GCA_002257205.1 Rhizobiales bacterium 24-66-13
TTGGCGCCGGCGACGAAATGGGTCGCGAAGTCCTCGATCAGGGTTTCGATCTGCGCGTTGCTGACCGGCTTCAGTTCGGCGATCGAGCGCGTGACAAGTTTGATCTCGTCCGCCTCGAAATGCTTCATGATCCGGTTGGCCACCGGCGCGCCCATGGTCATGAGCAGCGCCGCCACCTTATCGGTGCCGTGGAGCGGCCGGCTCTTGCTTGCCGCGTAGGAGGGGGGTGAGTTGGGCATCGGGCGGCCCTATCAAGCGGTTTCGGGGCCGCTCGGGCCGACGATCTCGGTGAGGGAGACGCCGAAGCGCGAATTGTCGTCCTCCACCACCATCACCTCGCCCCGGGCGATGATGCGTCCGTTCACCACCACGTCCACCGGCTCGCCGACCCGATGGTCGAGCGGCACGATGGCGCCGCGGCCGAGCTTCAGCAGGTTCGACACCGGCATGGAGGCCGAGCCGAGCACCACCTGGAGCAGCACCGGGATGCGCATGACCGATTCCAGGCCGCGCCCGGTGGCCAGCGTTTCCTCGCGCACGCCGCCCATGCGCGCTAGAAGCGCCTCGTCCTGGGCATTGGCGGCGGCTTCGTTCAATTCCATTTCATCGACGGGCAGATTGGCCATGGGAACTCCCCCTTTGAGCATTGGCGTGACGCAGGCGCGTCGTTTGAAGTCATCGCGCCCTCAGCGGCGCCGCGCATCGCCGGACGGCGGGCGCACGCTTTTGCTGGCCGGAACCTGTCCGGCGTCGCGGCGGTCGATCTCGTCGATCAGGGCGTGAGCCTGGTCGATGCGGGTGGCGAGCAGGATCAGCGTTTCCTTGCCGTCGAGATCCAGCGTCACCAGCGCGTCGCGCGCGGCGATCAGGGCGCGCGAGGTATCCGCGAGCGCGCGCTCGTAATCGGCGTTCAGCACATCGAGCCGCTTGAGCTTGCGATGCACCATCACCACGCAGACCGTGGTGGCGAGCAGGGCTGCCAGCAGCAGCAGGTCAGCGGGGAAAGAGGTCATTCAGGAACTCCTGTTCTGGGCTGATGAGATCGTCCACCCGCAGCACATAGGAGCCTTCCGCCTGGCCGAGGTGGCACCAGAACAGCGGCTGATCCTTGCTCTCCAGCTTGACGCGCGTGCGCGGCGTGGCCTGGAGCTTGATGACCTGCCCGACCTTCAGATCGGCGATTTCGCCGAGCGGGAAATGCCGCTCCTCCAGGATCGCGCGGACCTTGACCTGGGTGCGATTGACCTCGCCGCGGATCTGCTGCGTCCATTTCGGATCGCGCCCGCTGGATTCCGCCGAGGTGGTGCGCGAGAGGGCCTGGCGCATGGGGGTCAGGGCCGATTGCGGGATGATGACGAACATCTCGCCCCCGCGGTTCAGCGCCTGGAGCAGGAATTTCGTGACGATCGCGAGATTGTTGCGCCGTCCGATCACGGCGAAATCCATGCGGGTTTCCTGGCGCTCGAACGTGAAGGTGGTGTCTGTGACGGGCGCGAAGCTCGAGCGCAGCACCTTGCTCATCTGCTCGAACAGCAATTGCGCCACGCGCGATTCGATGTTGGAGAAGCTGCGCTCGTCGTCGACCGGCGGTTCGGAGCCATCGGCGCCGAACAGCACTTCCATCATGGTGAAGATGAAGTCGCGGTCGAAGCCGACGATGATGTGGCTGTCCCAGCTCGGAGCGTGGAAAATGCCCGCCACCGCCATGCCCTCGTACATTTCCAGCACGTCGCCGATGCGTCCGCTCTCAACGCT
>NCHM01000644.1 GCA_002257205.1 Rhizobiales bacterium 24-66-13
CCGGCGGCATTCGCATTTCCCTGTTCGTGGCGCCCGATCCGGTGCAGATCGAGGCCGCGCGCGCCCTGAACGCCGACATCGTCGAATTGCACACGGGCACCTGGTGCGATCTGCGCGCGGCGGGGAAGGATGCCGAGGCCGAGAGCGAATTCGCCCGCCTCGCCGCCGCCGCCGCCCAGGCCGCGGATCTGGGACTTGAGGTGCACGGCGGTCATGGGCTGGATTATGTGACCGCCCGCCAGATGGCGGGCCTGCCGCAGGTGGTGGAACTCAACATCGGCCATTACATCATCGGCGAGGCCGTGTTTCACGGGCTCGAAAGCGTGATCCGACGCATGCGCGATGTGATCGCCCATGGCCGGACGCATCTGCGAACGGAGCAGGCCGCATGATTTTAGGCATGGGCTCGGATTTTACCGACGCGCGCCGCATCGCGCGCTCGATCGAGCGGTTTGGCGACCGCTTTCTGGATCGCGTGTTCACGCCGCTCGAGCGCGCGAAGGCGGATCGGCGCATGCGCCGCGCGGAGACCTATGCCAAGCGGTTCGCCGCCAAGGAGGCCTGCGCCAAGGCCTTGGGCACCGGGCTGAGCCACGGCGTGTTCTGGCGCGACATGGGCGTGGTGAATCTGCCCACCGGCAAGCCGACCCTGGCGCTGACCGGCGGGGCCGCGGCCCGGCTCGCCGCCATGGTCCCGGACGGCTACGAGCCGCGCATCGAATTGAGCCTGACGGACGAGGGACCACTCTCCGCCGCCTATGTCATCATCAGCGCGGTACCGGTTGGCACGGCGGCGCCCCGATGACGGCCGCCACGCGGCCGGCGGGCGAACTGCGCCTGCGCCGCACGCGCACGTTTGCGCGATGCCCGCGTCTGGCGCATGGCCGCTGCGTTGCCGCCTGGAACTGAACGGTCTATAGCTGCCCTGCGACGTGGGGCATTGCAGCCCCGCGCGTCCATGCGACCGCCTTCTGGGCAACGTTTGCGGCACAGTGTGCGCGCACGCCATACATCGGACCCTCAATGACCGCAGCCAGCGATTCCAAGAAGGAAGGCGGTTTCCTCGAAACCGTGAAGGTCATCATCCATGCGCTTCTGATCGCGCTGGTGATTCGCACCGTTCTTTTCCAGCCCTTCAACATCCCGTCGGGGTCCATGAAGGATACGCTGCTGATCGGCGATTATCTCTTCGTCTCGAAGTTCAGCTACGGCTATTCCCGCTTTTCCATTCCGTTTTCGCCGAATCTGTTCTCCGGCCGCATTTTCGGGGCGGAGCCGACGCGTGGCGACGTGGTTGTGTTCAAGCTGCCGCGCGATAATGAAACCGACTATATCAAGCGTGTCGTCGGTATGCCCGGCGATGCCATCCAGATGATCGACGGCGTGCTGAACATCAACGGCGTACCGGTGAAGCGCGAACGCCTCTCGGACATTACCGAGGACGATGGCAGCGGGCGCGTCGTGCCGGTCAAGCGATGGAAGGAGACTTTGCCGAACGGCGTCTCCTATGAGACCCTCGATCTCGTGGACAATGGATTCTACGATAACACGCAGGTCTATAACGTACCGGCGGGCCATTACTTCATGATGGGCGACAACCGCGACAATTCGGCGGATAGCCGCGTTCTGAGCCAGGTGGGCTATGTGCCGTTTGAGAATCTCATCGGCAAGGCGCAGTTGATCTTCTTCTCCATCGACGATCACGCGCAGGCCTGGCAGGTCTGGACGTGGCCCTGGTCGGTGCGGTGGTC
>NCHM01000645.1 GCA_002257205.1 Rhizobiales bacterium 24-66-13
GTGGAGCGCGGCACCTTCTCCCAGCGCCATTCGGTGCTGACCGACCAGGAGAACGAAGCACGCTACAAGCCGTTCAACCATCTCACGGCCGACCAGGCCAAGTACGAGGTCATCAATTCGATGCTCTCGGAAGAGGCGGTGCTCGGCTTCGAATATGGCTACACCCTCTCGGAGCCCAACACGCTGGTTCTGTGGGAAGCCCAGTTCGGCGACTTCGCGAACGGCGCGCAGGTGGTGTTCGACCAGTTCATCTCCTCGGGCGAGCGCAAGTGGCTGCGCATGTCGGGCCTCGTGTGCCTGCTGCCGCACGGCTATGAGGGCCAGGGGCCGGAGCATTCCTCCGCCCGCCTGGAGCGCTATCTTCAGATGTGCGCGGAAGACAATATGCAGGTGGCGAACTGCTCCACCCCTGCCAATTACTTCCACATCCTGCGCCGCCAGATGAAGCGCGAGTTCCGCAAGCCGCTCATCCTGATGACGCCGAAGTCGCTGCTGCGCCACAAGCGGGCGGTCTCCAGCCTGGCGGACCTGGCTGAGGGCACCACCTTCCACCGCATCCTGTTCGACGATGCCCAGTCGCATCCGACCGCGGATTCAGTGAAGCTGGTGGCGGACGACAAGATCCGCCGCGTCGTGCTGTGCACCGGCAAGGTCTATTACGATCTCTATGAGGAGCGCGAGAAGCGCGGAACCACCGACGTGTATCTGATGCGCGTCGAGCAATTGTTCCCGTTCCCGCTCAAGACCCTGGTCCAGGAACTCTCGCGCTTCAAGAACGCGGAAGTGGTCTGGTGCCAGGAAGAGCCGAAGAACCAGGGTGCCTGGGCCTTCGTGCAGCCGTATCTGGAATGGGTGCTGGAGAATATCGGCGCCGTTTCCAAGCGTCCGCGTTATGCCGGCCGTCCGGCGTCCGCGGCCACCGCCACCGGGCTCATGTCCAAGCATCTCGCGCAGCTGAAGGCGTTCCTCGAGGACGCCCTCAGCTGAGGACAGGCTCTCTCGCTCGATAACCCGCCCCAACGAAAGAAGACGATCCCCATGGCCACCGAGATCCGCGTTCCAACGCTCGGCGAATCCGTGACGGAAGCGACCATCGGCAAGTGGTTCAAGAAGCCGGGCGAGGCGGTGAAAGCCGACGAGCCGCTGGTGGAGCTTGAAACCGACAAGGTCACCGTGGAAGTGCCGGCGCCCGCCGCCGGCGTGCTGGCCGAAATCGTCGCCAAGGATGGCGAGACGGTCGGGGTCGGCGCGCTGCTCGGCATGCTCGGCGAAGGCTCAGGCGCTGCCGCGGCGCCCGCTCCCAAGGCCGAGGCTCCGAAGGCCGAGGCGCCCAAGGCGCCGCCTCCCGGCCAGCAGGCGCCCTCCGCGCCGAAGCCCGCGCCCGCCAAGGCGGCCGCCACCGATGCCAACGGCCCAGCCGTCGCCCGCCTCGCGGCGGAGAGCGGCGTGTCGCCGGCCGGCGTGGACGGCTCCGGCAAGGACGGCCGGGTGACCAAGGGCGACATGCTCTCGGCCATCGCCGCCGTGCAGGCCGCGCCCGCCCCGGTCGCCGCCCGCGCGCCGTCCTCGGCGAACGAAGCCGCGCTCGAAGAGCGGGTGAAGATGACCAAGCTGCGGCAGACCATCGCCCGCCGCCTGAAGGACGCCCAGAACACCGCCGCCATGCTCACCACGTTCAACGACGTGGACATGAGCGGCGTCATGGGCCTGCGCGCCCAGTTCAAGGATGCCTTCGAGAAGAAGCACGGCAC
>NCHM01000043.1 GCA_002257205.1 Rhizobiales bacterium 24-66-13
TGATAGGCGCTCAGCGCGGCCCGCAGGGATTGGCCTTTCTCCTGCAGGCAGAAGGGCATGACGGTGGTGGTGCCGCCGAGCGCGGCGGATCTTGTGCCGGTCTCGAAATCATCCGCCATCACGATTCCCTCGCCCGAGGGCTGGGAAAAATGCACATGGGCATCGACCCCGCCGGGCAGCACCCATTTGCCGGTGGCATCGATGATTTCGGCCGCGTCCGCGAATCCCTGGCCGAGCGCGACCACGCGCCCGCCGCTGATGGCGACGTCGCATGCGATGCGGTCGCCCGCCGTGATCACCGTGCCGCCGCGTATGACGGTGTCGAACTGCGCCATGGGAGAGGGCCTCCTAGCCGATCGGGACTTTCGTGTGGGCATCCAGGGCGCGCAGGCGTGCCCGGCGCGCGGATGGCCGCCTTCAACCTCCGGCGCGCCATCTCCCGCACCTAAGCAAGATCAGGACCACATCACGCGCCCGCGCCTCGCCCCGGACGGGCGTCCGCGCCGTCGGGCTCGAAGGTCGCCCGAGATCGGCGAGCAGCCGGTCCATGCGCTCCAGCGAAGAGTCGATCGCCTTTGGATGCAGATGCGCAAGGTGCTCCAGCAGGATCGAGATATCCGGCGCGCTGGTTCGCGCGCACGCGGCGACTTGCGGATCGCTCAGCGCGGAAAATCCGGCGTCGACATGCATGATGGCTGCCTTGCCGCGTCAGGCGGAGAGCGCCGCGGAAATCTCCGCGGGACCCGCGAGCGCCTCGGCGCAGCGTACGGTGTTCTCCATCAGTGCCGCGACGGTCATCGGCCCCACCCCGCCGGGAACGGGCGTGATCGCGCCGGCCACCGGCGCCACCTCGTCGAACGCCACATCGCCGACGATCACGGAACCGGTCGCGGTCGCCACGCGGTTGATGCCGACATCGATGACGATCGCCCCCGGCTTCACCCAATCGCGGCGCACCAGGCCGGCACGGCCGACGGCGACGAGCAATATGTCCGCCGCGCGGCAGTGACCGGGTATGTCGCGGCTGTCCCTGTGGACGATCGTCACCGAGCAACCGGCGTTCAGCAGGACCTGCGCTGCGGGGCGCCCGACGATGGTCGATCGGCCGATCACCACGGCGTTGAGCCCGGTCAGGTCCGGGCGCACCGTCTCGATCAGCCGCAGACAGCCCAGCGGCGTGCACGGCACCAGTCCGGTCGACTGGCCGGTGGCGAGCAGGCCGGCATTGAGGGGGTGGAAGCCATCGACATCCTTGGCCGGATGGATGCGGTCCAGCACCCGCGCTGTCGAGATATGCGGCGGCAGCGGCAGTTGCACGAGGATGCCGTCCACCTCGGGGTCTTCATTGAGCTGGTCCAGCAGCCGCAGCACGGCGGCCTCGGTAATCGAGGCCGGCAACGGGTGCTTGAAGGAGGCCAGTCCCGCCTCGGCCGCGCGGCGGGTTTTCGCCCCGACATAGACCGCGCTGGCCGGATCCTCGCCGATCAGAACGACGGCCAGCCCCGGCTTCCGCCCGACACGCCGGGTGAAAGCCGACGCCTGTTCCTTCACCTTTTCCACGAGACGCGTTGCTTCCGCACGCCCGTCGATGATCCTGGTGGTCATGTCTTTAGCCCTCGTGCCGTCCGGCGGGTGGGATCAATCGGGGAAGACCACGGTCCGGTGCCCGTTGAGCAGCACGCGGTCGGTGACGTGGTAGCGAACCGCGCGCGCCAGCACGCGTCGTTCGATGTCGCGCCCTTTGCGAACGAGATTTTCAGGCGAGTCGAAGTGGCTGATGCGCTCGACGTCCTGCTCGATGATCGGCCCCTCGTCGAGATCGTCGGTGACGTAGTGGGCGGTTGCGCCGATCAGTTTCACGCCGCGCTCATGGGCCTGATGATAGGGCTTGGCGCCTTTGAAGCCCGGCAGGAAGGAATGATGGATGTTGATGCAGCGCCGCGCCAGGCTGGCCGACAGCTCGCGCGAGAGCACCTGCATGTAGCGGGCTAGGACGACGAGCTCCGTCCCGGTGTCCTCGACGAGGCGGAGGATGCGGGCCTCCTGCTCTGGCTTCGTGTCCTTCGTCACCGGGAAATGATGGAAGGCGAGATCGCCGAAATCGATGTGGCGAAAGTGCTCGGGGCCGTGATTGCTGGCGACGGCGGTCACCTCTATCGGCAGTTCGCCGATGCGCATGCGGTAGAGAAGATCGACCAGGCAATGGTCGAACTTGGAGACCAGGATCATCACTTTCCTGGGGGTGCCCTGGCCGGTCAGGCTCCACTCCATGCCGAATTCGCCGGCCACCGGCCGGAAGGTTGTGCGAAGCTCTGCGAGGACGATGTCGCGATCGGCTCCGGCGAAAACGACGCGCATGTAGAAGCGCTGCGCCAGCCGATCCTCGAACTGCTGCGCCTCCATGATGTTCGCATGCGACAGCAGAAGAAAATGGGAGACGGCGGCGACGATGCCCGGGCGATCCGGGCAGGCCAGTTTCAGCACGTAGGCAGGCTTCTCCAAGGGGCGTCCTCCAGGCGGGCATCCATCGCGTGGCGCCATTCATTTTATGACGTTAACGTATGATTTGTGATTGCCAGCTTTGTCAAGGCCGTCCAATCTCTCGCCCTAGAGTGCCTTCTCTCAAGCAAATGTAATGGGCTTCATCGACGCGCCAGTTGACGGGTGCGACGAATAATCTAACGTGAACGTCATAATGTGCCGGACGAGCAGTCCGGTCATGGGACGGAAAACGCAACGCTCCCCGCCGACCTAACTGGCTTCGATCACCGGGCCCGATCGCCCGGCATCGGGCGCATCGAGGATCGGGAGCGTGGCAGGCGCGCAGGAGGAACAGATGGCCGATTTCCACGAAATCAGTCTGGGAAAGGTGACGATCGGCGGCCCGCTCGGGGGGCGCACCGGAATGCTTGTCGGCTCGATCTTCTATGACAAGCATTCCATCGTCACCGACGCCTTCGCCGGCGCCTTCGACGAGGAGCGTGCCGCCCGTCTCATCCAGCGCGTGAACGATACGCATCGGGCCTATGGCATGCAGATGTCGTTCGACGTCATCGCCGCCTCGGAGCAGGCGATGGACAAGTTCCTGCGCTTCGTCGCCGCCCGCACCGACCTGCCGATGATGATCAATGCCACCGAGGGCGAGGCGCGGGTTCAGGGCCTGAAGACCGCCGCCGAGATCGGCTGCCTCGACCGCTGCATCTTCGCCTCGCTCAACGAGGATACCGAGCCGTTCGAGCTCGATGCCCTGAAGAGGTACCGTCCCGGCGCGGTCATGATCCTTGCCTATGACGTCGGCGATCCGACGCCGGAAGGCACGGTGAACATGATCGAAAAAACCTTCCGGCCCTGGCTCGACGAGATCGGCGTCGAGGCCCCCATCGTCGACTGCGGGGTGATGGACCCTCCCTCGATCGGCATCACCAACCGCGCCATCAAGCTGGTGCGGGAAACCTTCGGCTATCCCGCCGGCGGTGCCGTGTCGAACTGCTTTCCGCAATGGACCGGGCTCAAGGCATTGGGCAAGGATTTCGTCAATCTGTCGCTCGGGGCCAGCCTGCTCTCCATCCGCTTCCATGGCGGCGACTTCCTGCATTACGGCCTGATCGAGCGCACCGTGCCGGCGGCGCACGCCGTGGCGAGCGGGGAAGTCTTCCTCGGCTTTGCCGCCCAGGAACTCGACGGGCAGAAGCTGCCGAAGCCGCACCCGTTGCTGTCCATGTTCAAGCTTGCGCCGCCGAGCGCGGCGCCGGCGGCGGCGGCCGAATGACCCCACGGGAGCGGCTGGCCGCCCTGCTGGCCGGACGGCCGCTCGACCGGTTGCTGGTGGATGTCGGCACCTCGACCCTGACGGCGCAGCGCCCGCGCGCGCGCCCGTGCTCGGGCGAGGGCCGGACCTATGGCGATCCGGTCATGCATCTGCCGGTCCTCACCGACGCGGAGCTGGGCGCGCTCGGCAGTCAGACACGCCGTTGCGGGCCGGCCTTTCCCGGCGCCGCCATCGAGGTCGGCGAGGACAGCTTCATCGATCGCGACGGCGTGACCTGGATCTGGGCCGAGGGGGAGCCGGCGCCGCTGCACCATCCGCTGGCCGAGGCGGACATTGGCGCGATCTCGCGCGCCGCGCGGGCGCCACTGCCTGCGCTTGCCGGCGCCGGCGCGCTGGCGGATGCGGGGCGCGCCGCCGTCGTGGTGACGGACGTGCCCTCGGCCGGCCTGATCGACACCGCCTTCCGCTTGCGCGGCTATTACGAACTGCTCGACGACACCGCGCATCGCCTGCCGGCGGCGAACGCTCTGCTCGACCGCGCCGCCGATTTGATCGCGCAGGACTATCGCACGATGCTCGGGGCTCTCCCCGGCGAACCCGACCTCGTCGTCTATGGCGACGACCTCGCCTACCGGACCGGGCTCTATCTGTCCGAGGAGCGGTTCGCCGTCCTGCTGCGCCCGCGCATGGCGCGCATCTTCTCGGTGATCCGCTCGCACACCCGTGCGCCCCTGCTATTCCATTCCTGCGGGGCGATCGCGCCGATCCTCCACCACATCCTCATGCTGGGTGTGCGGGTCCTCAATTTCGATCCGACGGCGGCCGGCATGGATATCGCCACGGTTCGCGCGGCGGCGGGGCCGGACGTGGTGTTCCACGGCCTGCTGGATTTCCCGGCCATCGCACGCGCCCTGCGCGAGGACGATCGCTCCGGGCTCGTGCGGGTGCTCGACGATATCCGCGCCGGCTGGCCGATGATCGCCGCCCCGCGCGACAACCTGCCCGCCGAATGTCGCGTGGGCGACATTCGTGCGGCCACGGCGTTCCTCGACGCGCTGGACCTTTCCCGCCTGCTGGCCGGCGATGTCATGGGTGCGCTCGACGCGGCGACGGACGCCGCCGCCCTTCCGGCTCTCTGACCGTCAGGCGTGCGGCGAACCACAACTCTTTGATCTGGTGGATCAACTTGTCGAAACGGATGGATACCATCCGTTTCGGCTGATCCACTAGCACGCCAGCACCCTTTCGAGCCGGCCCCACTCTTCCGCCGGCCCGGGCAGGCCGAAGCGCAGCCATTCCGTATGTTGGGTGAAGGCGCGCACGTGGATCCCCGCTCGACCGAGCCGCTCGACCCACATTGCCGCCTGCGGCGTGGCGGCCAGTCGGAACAGCGGTGTGCCGCCCCGCACCTGAAGTCCGGCGCCCGCCAGATAGCGGTCGAGCCGTGCGGCGTCCTCCTCCAGCCGCGCCACGGCCTCTTCGAGCCACTGGCGATCCGCGAGCGCCCGCGTCCCGACCGCCAGCGCCGGACCCGACACGGGCCAAGGGCCAAGCCGGTGGCGCAATTCCTCGATCGTCGACGCATCGGCGATGGCAAAGCTCAGACGCACCCCCGCCAGCCCATAGGCCTTGCCGAAGGAGCGCAGGACGATGGCGCCTTGCGGCAGGCTCGGCACCAGGCTCTGCGAGGGGCGGACCACCTCCATGAACGCCTCGTCCACCACCAGCCGTCCTCCGCGTGCCGCGAGCCGACCGGCCAGCTCGGCGAGCACGCCGGCCGGGGTCAACCGGCCGTCCGGATTGTTCGGGTTGATCACCACCGCCACGTCGATGTCGGGCGCGTGGAGCTCCTTCACCGTCTCGACGATGCGGACATCGGCGCCCGCCGCGCGCCAGCAGGCGGGATGCTCCTGGTAGCCGAAGCCGAGAATGGCGACCCTTCGCGCCGGGAGGATATGCGGCAGGATGCGCAGAAGCGGCTGCGTCCCGCTCGCCGCGACGATGCAACCGGCGTCTGCGAGCCCGTAGGCACTTGCGGCGACCGCGTGAAGCCTGGCGTTCTGCGCTGGCTCGGGCAGACGCGTCCAGGCGGTGGACGGCAGTTCCACTGCGGCCAGCGGATAGGGCCGCGGATTTATGCCCGTGGACAGATCGACCCACGGCTCCGGCGCATCCGGGAAGCGCAGCCGCGCGGCCGCAAGGTCGCCCCCATGGGTGATTTCCGGAAAGAAGGCAGTGTCCCGGCGGGCGGCGGCTTCGATCGGCACGGCCTTGGCTATTCGGTGGGAGATCGGACAATGAGCGGATTGGGCTTTGTAAGTCGAATCGCCTTGCAGCGACAGGCATAATCGTGCTCGCACGCGCGCCGGGCCGTGGCTGCGCCGGGCTCGACGGGCGTTGCGGCGAAATTGCCGAGGCGCAGGGACAGCACCGGTGCGACACGCATCGTGCCGCCGCAGGTGACGCAGATGAGCTCAAGCGTGCGCGAGCGCGCATGGTCGACCATCACCTGCCGCTCGGCGTCGCAGTCGCGGCACTGGAAACTATAAGAGGGCATGGCGCGTCATCTCCCTCGGCAGGCGAGGATGGGGTACGGTGGCATCCCCGCCGCTGCTCGATCCGACGGGCCGCGGCGGGGAAGGGGTCACGCGGCGGCGCGGGTTTCCAGATAGGTCTTGACGAGGGAGACCGCGGCATTGGCATCGAGGCCGTAGCGCACGCCGAATTTCTCGGCAATGCCGCGATTGGCGGCGGCGCCTCCCATCATCAGCAGATATTTCTCGTCCTTCCCCTGGGACTTCAGCATCTCGACGACCTTCTCGACATAGACGGTCGAGGAATTCGTCATCACCGACATGCCGATCGCCACCGCGCTCTCGCGTTCGGCGGTATCGATGAACTGCTCCGGCTTCACATTCTTGCCGAGGTCGATGACCTTGTAGCCGTTCGCCTTCAGCATCAGGCAGACGAGGTTCTTGCCGATGTCCTGGGTGTTGCCACGCACGAGACCGACAACGACCGTGCCGGTGGGGCCACCCCCGCCGCCCGAGGCTTCCAGCAGTGGCGTGAGCAGCGGCATTGCCGCATCCATGGTCTTGGCGGCCTTCAGCATGTCGGTGACGAAGCGTTCGTTGCGCTCATACATGTCGCCGACGATTTTCATGCCAAGAGATAGGCCGTCGAAGACGATCTTCTGCGCGGAAATTCCGCGGTCGATTCCGATCTGCACCCACTCCTTTGCCTTCTCGGCGTCATAGTCCATGATGGCCTCGACCAGCTTCTCATAGACCTCGCCTTCCGGCGTCTGCTCACCCTTATGTTCTTTGGCGGCCTCGACCTTTTCGTCGCCGGCCACCGAGGAGGCCCGCTTGCCGATGTGCTTGGGGTGGCCGGCGATATAGACGTTGGAAAGATCGCCGAGCGCGGCGATGTCCATCGGATATTTGATCTCGGCGCATTGCTGGATCATCGCGTGGAGATTTTCGTCCGGGATGGTCCAGTCGATATCGCAGCCCGGCATGCAGATGAAGCCGCCATTGTAGCCGACCTCGGCCGCCAGCTTCTTCACCTCGTTGCGCACTTCTTCGGTCGAGCCATGCATCAGCGTGGAGAAGGGAGAGAGCGTGCCCATCAACGAAATCTGGCCGCCGATCACGCGCTTGGCGTGGTCCATGCCCGGATACATGTCGCCGTTGAAGTTGAGGCAGCCGTTCTCGGAGATGTCGCGCCAGATCGGCTGCGTGAAGGTGCAGGTGTGCGTGAAGCCGATTCCGCCAATCTCCTGGATATAGGCGAAGAGACGCTTCTGGAACGGCAGGCCGTGCTTGCGATAGACGTCCGGCGGCAGGATGTCCGACGAGTTGAACGGATCGAGGATGTTGCATACGTCGATGCCTGCCTCGAACATCATGCGGCAGACGTTCTTGACGATGTCGAGCGCGAGCTCGGTCACTTCCAGCGCATAGTCGGGATCGTCGCTGAGATACTGCAGGAACTCGGAGGAGCCGGTCATCAGTTGTGCGGTGGTTATGGGCCCGCCGACGGGCGTGGGAATCGCGTGGGTGTCCTTGAACCCCAGCTTCACCATGGTGCGCGCTTCCTTTTGGATTTCGAGCACACGGGCGGAGGGCTGGAAACCGTTCTTCTCGTACTTTTCCTTGAAGCGGTAGAAGGCGTCCCGCGTCGGCGTGGGATGCTTGACCAGCGAAGGCTGGGCATAGGGAAGATAGTCGAGCTCGCACCCTTCGACGCATTCGACCGGCGTGAACAGATCGGTGCCGGCGATGATCACATCGCCGCCGAACTTGGCGAGCGCCTTCGCCTTGGCATGGGCCGAGGCCTCGCCGTCACGCAGCGCCCGGTCGACGGTGATGCCACCTTCCCGGATGCCGCGCGCCATGAGGAGCGGCACTACGGGCACCTGGTCGGGAAGATCCGTCATTGTTACCGCCGCGAATATCCGCTCGCGGCTCGTCATGCTCGCCTTTGCACCAGCCATAACGCATTCCTCCTGTTATGTATTTTATGTCTTTTCGAAGCGCGCGCGGCCGGGCGCGCAAAGGTCGGGACCGTGGCGGCCGGGCCGCGCTCGGGTTATCGGGGCTCATGCCGAAGTGCCCACCAGAAGCGCGGGATCGCTCGACGGGGCCAGTGCAAGAGCGGATGACGGGGCGACGGGCAAGTGGGGCGGCATCGTTTCCCGGGCGTGCCGGGAGGCCCGCTCGATCGTTGACCGTACGGGGCCGAGCCGTCGCAGGTCGCGCAATTCATCGGAATCGAGTGCGGCGAGGCAAGCCGCCCCACGCGCGGCGCATGCCAGGTCCTCCGCGCTCATGGGCTCCGCAGGCGCGGCGATCGCCGGCATCGCCTCGGCCAGTTCGCAAAGGAGCAGGGCGGTCCCTCTTAGGTCGTTCGTCGTTATGCAACGACCCAATGCGACAAGGTCGGCGGTGCCGTGGAGAATGATGCGGCTTCCAACCGCGTTGCGCACCCGCGTCGCGATCATGCCGCGTGCGCGATGATCAATGCCGAGGACCTCGATCCCAAGATCGGCGAGAAGCGGCAGAAGCGGGAGCGCGGCACCTCGCACCTGCAGGCAGAGCGGCGCCTCGGTGCACGTGCGGAGAGAGGCGATCAATGCCGAAAGGCGCGGCAGAACGAACCGACGAAATTCGGCCTCCGAGAAGAATGCAGCCTGGTCCGTGCCGAATACGTCCTGGATGAAGACGAGGTCGGGTTGGCGCGGCAACCGAAGAAGCAGATCGGCGTAATACTGACACGTACAGCTCAAGGTCCAGTCGAGCAGAGCAGATGTGAGCGTGGGATCTTCCGTGAAGATTTCAAGGAATCGCCAAGCGCCTGTAAGTGCCAGGGCGGTGCCGACGATGCCGGGGATGGGCGCGTCGAGAAGGGCGCGCAGGTTCGGGCCGGCAGCGACTTGCAGGACGGAAGGCAGAGGCGGGAACGGGTGGCGGGCGATCTCCAGGGTACTTGCCTCGGCGAACGGATGGTCGACGGGAAAGCACCCCTGCGCGGTCGTGGCCCATGTCACGCCCAGATCGTCGCGAAAGCAACCGTTTGCTTCAATCGGAATGGTCTTGAGGACGCCCCAGCGGCAAAAATGGCTGCCGTGAAGTCGTGCGACATCCGGGCTGAGCGGCAGGATCCGTTCGACGGGATCGATATATGCCGCTGCATTTGATGACAAAACCGTACCGTCCGCGCGCAGGCCGGTACCTGTCGTGCATCCGATCTCAACCCCCAGCCCATTGGTAAATGGATCGCTCATCGCGCCTTGGGATGGGACAGCTTTCATTGCGTGGGCTCCGTCGATCTGCGGTTCACCGCCACGTCGCGACAGCGGGCGTGTCCTGCAAAACGGGACGCGCGTCCGATGGCCACGCTCGACGTTGTGCGCCCGGTTGCTTTTGTCCGATGCTGTCGTCGCGAGCCGGCATTTCGTTTCCTCCGGCCCGCCCGGAAGGCTGAGCCATTTCACCTTGCTTGGTGATATTAATTTTCATACGTATGATGAAGATAGTTAGTGTCAGGTGTCAAGCTGAGGAACGTGCCCGGAAGCTTCGATACTTCCCAATTTGCTTCACGTCTTGGCGGCGACGAACATTGCCATTCCGCACAGGGGAGCGGCGGCCGCCTCACCTGCCTCCGGCGCAGTCTCCCAGCATGGCAATCGATCGAGCAGGCGCAGCGAGAGGGGCGTCGTTCGATTGCCCGACTCCAAGAAATGGTCAGACGTCCTCGAAGGAAACCCGCGCCCGCACGCCCTCCACCCTGCTGAGGCAAGCAAGGGCGATGCCCTCGCCGAGATCCTCGCGGGTCAATCCGATCAGATCATGCCGGCGCATCCGCACAGCGCCTTCCTCCACACGGCACATGCAGGACAGGCAGGTGCCTTCCTGGCAGGAGAAGGGGGCGTCGATCTCTTCGCGCTGGAGGGCGGCGAGGATCGTCTCGCCGGCGCGCGGCAGGATCACGCGCTCCTCCCCGTCGATCTCCACGGTGAGTTCGGTCTGCGGTGCATGCGGAACCGACACGTCCGCCGGCGTGCCGGCCGGCACGATGCGGACGGTCGTCTCGTCGTCGAGGCTGTCACCGGACACCGCGTCCGCCATGACGAAGCTCTCGTGCCGGATGTCGCGCGGATCGAGGCCGCGCTGCTCCAGGGTCTCCGCGACCAGCGACATGAAGGCGTCGGGACCGCACAGATAGGCGATCTCTGGAAGCGCGGCGACATTACGCTCGCCCAGCAACCGGCCGATGCGCTCCGCGTCCAGCCGTCCGGCTTCGCCGGTCCAGTTTCCGGACGGGCGCGAAAGGACGTGGATGAGGCGCAGACGCCCGGGGTGGGAGACGGCAAGGGCGTCGAGCTCGGACCGGAAGATGATCCCAGTCTCGCACCGGCTCGCATAGACGAGCGTGACGATGTCGCCGCGATCTTTGGCCAGCAACCATTTGAGAATGGAGAACAGGGGAGAGATGCCGCTGCCTGCGCCAAACAGCAGGTAGTGCCGGGGCTGAGCTTGATTTTCGTCGAAAAACCGGCCCTGGGGCTCCGTGATCTCCAGCCAGTCTCCGTTCTGGACCCGCTCGACGAGGAAGGGAGACAGGGCGCCCCCCTCGACTTTCTTGACGGTGAGCTGAAAGTGACTATCCACGCCCGGCGCCGAACTCAGGGAATAGCTGCGCTCCACCGGGGCTCCGTCGACCATGCCGCGCACATGCACGAACTGGGCGGGCCGGTAGCAAAAATCGTCGGGCGCATCCGGGGGCAATTGAAGCCGCAGCGAACAGGTGTCGTCCGCTTCACGGATTTTGTCGACGACCATGAGGCTGTGCCGCGCCATGCGATCCTCCCGCTGCTGGCCAGTATCTGGCTCTTATTTACAACGTTAACGTCAGATTTTTTGGCTCGTCAAGCATCGGATTTGCGCCGTTGCCGGTGATGCCGGCGATTCCCCGAGCGTCCCGCCTGATCGTATCGAGACGAACCCTGGCGCGCGAAGGGGCAGGGCGGCTTAATCCGACGTGTTTGTGGTGCCGGCTATCTTGCGCTGCCGATCGCGCATGCTTTGCCGGCCGGCCGGTCGCTTCGGCCGCGGTTCCGCGGTCTCGGAATCCGCCGCGGCCAAGGCCTCGGACGCCTCCGGGAAACTCGCCTCCATGCACTTGGTCGGCGGTTCGCCCGGATTGGAGGGAGGAAACGTGCCGCGATCCGGGTCCCATGTCAGCCACATCAGCTGCGACTGGTCCATCTGCACCTCGCAGGGGCAGTTGGGGCATGTGCGTCGGCTGGGCTGATTTGGGCAATTCCAGCACATGCGGATCATCAAGCGTCCCCGCTCGAGATCCTGTTTCATGAATTCGAGATGGCGGACCTGCCGGGCAATGTCTTCGATCAGGCCGTCGACAATGCTGCACAGCTTCCGGCCGGATTCGTCGCCGGTTGCCGCATTCGGGCGGATCGTCGCGAGATCGCGGATCGTCTTCAGCGGGACGCCAAGACACGATAATTTGTACGCCACCTCGAACCGCTTGATGTCGGCATCGGAATACATCCGCGTTCCTCGCGCCGTCTTCATCGGGGAGATGATGCCCTGCTCCTCATAGTAGAGCAGGGTGCGCGGCGTCGTGCCGAAAATGTCGGCGACCTCGCCGACTTTCTTGAGGCCGCTGAGCCGGGCTGCCTTGACGTCCATTAAAATCCAACCGTCATTTCGCTTTTTTCAAACCTATCGCGTTCGGCTTCCGACCTCAATGTCCTCACTTTCAAAGAGGCGGCGAGATATGCGAGAGGTCCTTGACACCCATAAATCATACCTTCACGTTAGAAATAAGGACACACATCTGATCCCTGGGAGGATACGGGCCATGCAGTTCGATGCCGAGCGGCGCGAGGACCCGCGTCACGAAGTTGCGCCCGCGGCTCGGTCGGATGCGAAGGCGCTGGCCATGCTGGTGGAGCGATTGTCCATCGAGGTGTCGCCGAAGGAGGTCCTGCACAGCGGTCACGCACTGGGCGTGCCGGCGGGAACGCGCACCTTCATCACGCGCCTTCCCAGGGGCAGCTTAGAGGACACGCGCGCGGCCGCGGTCGCGCTCAGGCAGGCTGGCTTGCAACCGGTTCCCCACGTCGCGGTCCGCACCGTGCCGGACGCCGGCACGCTGGAGCGGTGGCTTCGGTTCTTTGTCCGTGACGCCGGGGTCGAGGAGATCCTGCTGATCGCCGGTTCACAGGAGCGCCCGCTCGGGGCGTTCGGCGAGACGGCGGATACCCTCGCGAGCGGTGTCATCGAAGGATCGGGACTGCGGGCCGTGAGCTTCGCCGGTCATCCGGAGGGGCACCCCGTCGCGGATGCGGATGAGCTTCAACGCGCGATCGACGTGAAGAACGAATTCGCAGCACGCACTGGCCTATCTTGCGCCCTGGTCACCCAGTTTTTCTTTGATGCGACGCCGGTAATCGCCTGGGAGAGGCGGCTGCGGGAGCGTGGCAACCGGCTGCCCATCGACCCCGGGCTTCACGGGGTGACGGGCGTGCCCAGCTTGCTCAAGCACGCGCTCGCGTGCGGGATTGGCGCTTCCGTCAAGGCGCTTTCCGCGCATGGCAGCGGCGGTATCCTGCAATTCGCCCAAATTCGCACGCCCGACGCGCTCGCGCAGGCCCTCGCCGCAGCGCTCGCGAATGATCCGGACAGCCTGTTCCGCGGCTTTCACCTGTTCCCCCTCGGCGGCCTTGCGAAGACCGTCGACTGGATGGCGCAGGTCCAACGCTCCGCGGCTGGGACAAGCCTAGCCGAGGGCGTCCCTGGCGCGGGAGCGGAGGATGGAATTGCCCGACCTCCACAGTGATTCGGTCCGCTCGTGTTTGAAGCGGCCCGTCTTGCGGTTCTCCTGCTTGGCGAGGTCGCCCGATACGCGGGTCGGGCTTCCTGGCCGCAGACGTCATCGGGCAGCCGGAAGCGGAAATGCCACGTCGGGCCACGTCGGATCTGGTCCGTCATGAACGCCGTCGGAATGCGGCCCATGTAGCACGTGCATGTGTCGCACCGGGTCGACGCAAGCTGTTGGCCAAACCGATGTTTTCTTTGGATCAAGGTCTTGCTTATCGGGAGAATAAGGGCTCCAAGGGCGGCCCCGACACGTTCTCCTCACGGGTGAGGCGCAGGAGCTGTTCCGCTCCACACAATTGGCAGGTCCAGCGCGGCCCCGATATTTTTGCGTGCGGATGAGGAGCGGTGGGGTGCTTCGCATCAGCAACGGCCTATAGAATTGGCATCAGAGCGAACCAGGATCGAGCCAGCCATTACTTCCCATGTCTTGCGGCACGCACATGCGAGTCAATTCACGATGAATGGCGTTTCGATGCGCGTCATCGCAGACCAACTGGGGCGACACACGCATCAGAAATCAAGGAGTGAGGCATCGAAAGCGGGAAGGCGTCGAACACTTCCGCAGTTCCTACTCAGGTGCCCGGAAAGTCTGGGATTGTGTTCTCTGAGTACCCGACACTTATTGAGTTACGACTTCTAACGCATCCAATCAAGGCAAGAGCTCCCGTTCCTCGATGCCCGCGCAAGAAGCCGCGGCGATGCGGATACCGTCCGTTGCCGGATCGCACCCGGGATTCACGGCTCAATCGCACTTCGGCGCCGATCCGAGCACCGACCGGATCTTTTCGGCGTCGGCAGGGGTCGCAGGATTGTAGACCACCATGCCAAGGTCCGGACGGCCATCCACCGCGAATGCGGAATATTCAAACGAGACCGGGCCGAGAATTGGGTGTCGCAAGTGCTTGATGCCCTCGCCATGGCCGTGGACATCGTTATCGCGCCACATGGCCGCAAACTCGGGGCTGAGGCGGCACAATTCGTCCACCAGCGGCTTCACTTCCGCGGCGGCGCCCGCCCGTGCGGCGTCCGCGCGGAACGCGCCGACCACAAACCTTGCCACGCTCTCCCAATCATACTGGGCGGCGCGGACGCGCGGATCGAGGAAGATGAAGCGCAGGACGTTGCGCTGCTCGGGCGGCAGCTTTCCATAATCGGTCAGGATCACCGTCGCGGCCGTGTTCCAGGCGAGGATGTCCCAGGTCGCGGTCCGGATAAAGGCGGGGCTCGGGTTCAGGGCATCCAGCACGCGCTGAAGGCGTGGCGTGACGCCTTCGTTCTTGCGATAGCGCACGTCGGGCGTGCGCCCGAGGCCGAGCAGGAACAGATGCTCGCGCTCCACGTCGGTCAGCATCAGGGCGCGCGCGATCCGGTCGAGCACGTCGGCGGAGGGAGCGCCGCCGCGGCCTTGCTCAAGCCATGTGTACCAGGTGGCGCTGATATTGGCCCGCTGCGCGACCTCCTCGCGGCGCAGGCCGGGCGTGCGCCGGCGTGCCGGGGAGAAGCCAAGCGCCAAGGGATCGAGCTTCGACCGTCGGTCCTTGAGATAGGATCCGAGTGGATTGTCGTCGGCGCTGCGAATGTCCATGCTGTTAGTCATCATACCCTGATAAGGTCACTACTTTACCAGGATATCCAGGGCGCAGACATAGGTCTCCAGCAAACCTGAGGAGACTTTGGCATGCGTGTTTTTGTGACTGGCGCGACGGGGTTCATCGGCTCGGCCGTCGTCAAGGATCTGATCTCGGGCGGCCACCAAGTGCTCGGCCTCGCGCGTTCGGATGAAAAGGCGGCGGCCCTGGCGACCACCGGCGCCGAGGTGCATCGCGGATCGCTCGAGGACCTGGACAGCCTGACGCGCGCGGCGGCCCGATCGGATGGTGTGATCCATCTGGCCTTCAACCACGATTTCTCGAAGTTCGTCGCAAATTGCGAGGATGATCGGCGCGTCATCGCGGCCCTCGGGTCGGCTCTCGCAGGCTCCGACCGGCCTTTTATCGTAACCTCCGGCACCAGCATGGCCAATACCGTTCCCGGTCAGCCGGCCAGGGAAGACGGAGCGGTGATCGGTTCCGATGTGATCCCGCGCGCGGCTTCGGAAGAGGCGGCTGCCGCCCTTGCCGCGGCGGGGGTCAACGTATCGGTGATGCGGCTTCCGCAGGTTCACGATACCCAGAAGCAGGGGCTCGTCACCTATGCGATCGCCATGTTCCGGGAAAAGGGCGTGTGTGCCTATATGGCGGATGGCGGCAACCGCTGGCCGGCGGCCCATGTTCTCGACGTCGCGCGCCTCTACCGGCTGGCGATCGAAAAGGCCAAGCCGGGCGCCAAATATCATGCGGTCGCCGAAGAGGGCGTGGCCTTCCGCGACATGGTGGACGTCATTGGCCGGCGCCTCGATCTGCCGGTCAAATCCATTGCTGCGGACGAGGTCGAAGCTTATTTCGGCTGGCTCGCATCGTTCGTGAAGCACGACGCCCCGGCCTCGAGCGCTCAGACGCGGGAACAGCTCGGATGGATTCCGACCGGCCCCGGCCTGCTCGCCGACCTCGAACGGATGCCCGTTTCGGTCGGTTGAGCCTCGCCGATCATCGCACCGGGCGGCACAATGTCCGCGAGGCATAGGGAGCCTCCGCTTCATGGCTTGAAACAGTGCTCCCTGTGCCATCGCAGGAAATGCGGATGGGGGCGCTCGATCAGCCTGCGGGGCGCGATGGCGCGGCCGCCCCTGTTGATGAAGGCGCGCACGCCGTCGGGATCGTTGGTCTGTCGGGAAATGAGGATGTCCAGATCATCCGAGAGGCTGATCAGCCCGCGATCGAACATCCAATGCGCCGTGCCTGACAGCGCCAGCCCGTTGCTGACGATGTCGGGGCCGTTCGCTTCCACCGGGCGGATATGCGCTGCGGCCACCTCGGCACGCCCGCCGCCATTGATCAGCTTGAGCCCGCTGATGGC
>NCHM01000646.1 GCA_002257205.1 Rhizobiales bacterium 24-66-13
GGCACCGCATTCGGCGCATTCATGTGCGTGGGGATGCGTCGGTGCTCCGCAGCCGGGACACAAGTCTGGCTGTCGGCTCATGCGTCGTCTCCGTAACTCGATTGGATGGCGCGCCCCCGGCATCCATGTAGCGCGGTTTGTCCGCAGGGGAAACCTGCCCGGCCGCAGCTGGGCGGCCCAGCACGAATGCCAAGCCGCCGCACGGCGCGTCCGGATTAGGCTTCGGGCGCTTCCAGGATCGGATCATATTGCGTGGCGTCGAGGCCCAGCACCGCCCAGGACTGGGCCATGTGGGGCGGCAGAGGCGCCGAGACATCGATCACGCCGGTGCCGCGCGGATGGGGAATCACGATCCGGCGCGCCAGCAGATGCAGCTTGTTTTGCATCCCGCCGGGAAATTCCCAATTCTCGATGTTGAAATATTTCGGATCGCCGACGATGGGATGGCCGATGTGCGCCATGTGCGCCCGCAACTGATGGGTGCGGCCGGTGACTGGCTTCAGCGACAGCCAGGACATTTTCTGCGCGGCCTGGTCCACCACCGCATAATAGGTCAGCGCGTGGCTCGCCTCGTCCTCGCCATGGCGGGCGACGCGCATGCGCTCCTCGCTCTCCTCGCGGGCGAGATAGGTGGAGATGCGACCCTGCCGGGGCTTCGGCACGCCCGGCACCAGCGCCCAATAAATCTTGCGCGCCTCCCGCGAGCGGAAGCTCTTGGTGAGGATGGACGCCGCAAGCCGGGTCTTGGCGATCAGCAGGCAGCCGGCGGTGTCCTTGTCGATGCGGTGGACGAGGCGCGGCTTCTGGCCGTCGCGGTCGCGCATGGAATCGAGCATGCCGTCGACATGGCGATAGGTGCCCGAACCGCCCTGGACCGCGAGGCCCATGGGCTTGTTCAGCACCATCACATCCTTGTCCTCATAGAGGATCATGGCCTTCAGCGCGGTGAGATCTTCATTCTCGCGGCGGGCAGCGGCAGCAATCACGCCGCGCGGCGCGGCCGGGCGCTCACCCGCCTCGCCACCTGGTGCGGCGGCCCGCGCCGCCTCATCGGCCGCATCCACCGGCTCAATCCCATCGGCATCCACGCCGAGCGGCGGAATGCGCACGCCCTGGCCCGGATCCAGGCGCGTGGAGGTCTTCACGCGCCCGCCATCCACGCGCACCTGCCCGGTTCGCACCAGCTTTTGGAGATGACCGAACGACAGGTCCGGGAAATGGGCCTTGAACCAGCGGTCGAGGCGCATCCCGGCCTCGTCCGCACTCACCTGCTTTACCTCGACCGCCATGGGTCACATCCTCGAAACGGTCGGAACTTGCGCGCAGATTTACGCGTCCCGCGCCCGTCTGTCACGTAAGGGCGCGCATGAGTGCCATGCCAGCGGTCACGGCGAGGATGCACAGCACCAGCGAGCCGATGGCATAGATCGCCGCATGCCCCCAGACGCCGCGCTCCATCAGCAGGGCGAATTCCAGGGAAAACGTGGAGAAAGTGGTGAACCCGCCCAGGACCCCGGTGGTCAGGAACAGGCGCGTGGGCTGCGACCAACTCACTCCGGACCTCATGGCGAACCATATGGTGGCCACCCCCATGATGAAACACCCCAGCACGTTGATGAACATCGTGACATAGGGAAATTCCACCATTCCCAGCAGGCGCATGCCCGCCAGGTTGAAAAGATGGCGCATCAGGCCGCCCAGGCCCGCCCCGACGAAGACCAGAAGAGCGGGAATCATGGCTGCACCTGCA
>NCHM01000647.1 GCA_002257205.1 Rhizobiales bacterium 24-66-13
CGAGGAAGCGCGCAAGATCCTGCGCAATGCGCCGGGCATCCTGCTGCTCGATACCCGCGAGCCGGGCGGCTATGCCACCCCCCACGAGGCGGCGGGCGAGGACGCGACCTATATCTCGCGCCTGCGCGATGACCCGACCGTGGACAATGGCATCGCTTTCTGGTGCGTCTCGGACAATCTGCGCAAGGGCGCGGCGCTGAACGCGGTGCAGATCGCCGAAGTGCTCATCAACCGCAAGCTGATCACCTCGCGCCGCAAGGCGGCGTGATCGGCTGAGCTTCTAAAGCAAGCCACGTGCGAACGGCCCTCCTTGGAGGGCCGTTTTCGTTTGGGGGGCGCGGTGCCCTTCGCGTGCTGGCCCTCAGGCGATCTTGCGGGCCGGCGCCGGCAGCATGGAGCCGGTTTCGCGCGCCCGCACATGCCAGGAGAGCGCCTCCTCGATCAAATGCGGGGTATGGCCGCCGCGGGCCAGCGCGCGCTCGAAATAATCGGCGATCTGGTCGCGATAGAGCGGGTGCACGCAATTGGCGATGATCAGGCGCGCCCGCTCGCGCGGCGCCAGTTCGCGCAGGTCCGCAAGGCCGATGTCGGTCACCACCAGGTCCACATCGTGCTCGGTATGGTCCACATGGGACACGAACGGCACGATGGAGGAAATCGCGCCGTCCTTGGCGATGGATTTCGTCACGAACACCGAGAGATAGGCGTTGCGGGCGAAATCCCCCGAGCCGCCGATGCCGTTCATCATCATCGTGCCGCCCACATGGGTGGAATTGATGTTGCCGTAGAGGTCGAACTCCAGCGCCGTGTTGATGGCGATGATGCCGAGCCGGCGGATGATCTCGGGATGGTTGGAGATTTCCTGCGGCCGCAGGATCAGGCGCGGCTTGTAGCGGGCGATCTGCGGGATCACCGCGTCATATTTCGTCTTGGACAAAGTGATGGAGGAGCCCGAGGCGAAGTTCAGCTTGCCGGCGTCGAACAGATCGAAGGTGGAATCCTGCAGCACCTCCGAATACATAGTCAGATCGTGGAATGGGCTCTCGATGAAGCCGTGCATCACCGCGTTCGCAATCGTGCCGATGCCCGCCTGTAGGGGCTGGAGACGATTGGTGAGGCGCCCGCGCGCCACCTCGTGCTTCAGGAATTCCATGAGATGGCCGGCAATCGCCGCGGTCTCCGGGTCCGGCGGCAGGACGGTGGAGGCGGAATCCAGCTTCTTCGTCACCACGATGGCGACGATCTTTTCCGGCGGAATGGCGATGAAGGGCAGGCCCACCCGGCTCTCCGGCGACACCACGGGAATCGGTTCGCGGAACGGCCGGCGGGTCGGAATATAGATGTCGTGCAGCCCCTCCAACTCCAGCGGCTGGGAGAGGTTGATCTCGATGATCACCTTCTCCGCCAGGATCGCGAAGGTGGCCGAATTGCCCACCGAGGTGGTGGGAATGATGCCGCCCTGGGCGGTGATCGCCACCGCCTCCACCACCGCGACATCGATGGGGCCGAGCTGGTGGGTGCGCAGATGCTCGACGGTCTCCGACAGGTGCTGGTCGACGAACATCACCTCGCCGGAATTGATCGCCTTGCGCAGGGCCGGATCGGCCTGGAAGGGAATGCGGCGGGAGAGCACATGGGCTTCCGCCAATTGCTTGTCGAGATCGTTGCCCAGCGAGGCGCCGGTGACGAGGGTGATCTTGAACGGCTCGCGCTTCGCCCGCTCCGCCAGCGCCAGGGGCACG
>NCHM01000648.1 GCA_002257205.1 Rhizobiales bacterium 24-66-13
AGTGCTCAGCAGGATCGGCCACACGGCGGCGAAGGTGAGCAGGAAATAGATCGGCTTGTCGCCCACCCCGAACACCATCACCGCGATCGGCATCCAGGATAGCGGCGAGATCATGCGCAGGAATTGGAACGCCGGGCTGGTCGCCGCCTCCACCACCTGGAAACTGCCCACCGCCAACCCCAGCGGCACGCCGATCAGCAGGGCAAAGCCGAGGCCGACGAAGATGCGTTGCAAGCTCATCACCACGTGCAGCGGCAAATCGGAATGCAGCAGCAGATCGAACAGCGCCGGCACGGCGGTGAGGGGAGAGAAGCGGGCCAGGAACGAACCCTTCTGTGCCAGCACGTCGGTGCCGATCCACCACAGGACGAACACCAAAGCGAGCCCGCCGAGGCCGAGCGCCAGCCGCACCGCGAACGCGCGCCCGACCGTGGCTCGACCGGATGTAGACACGACCGCGGCGGCAGGCCCAAGCGCAACGGTTGGTGTGGTCTGCTGGTGCGTCATGCTCGGCTTATACCCTAGGAAAAATCATCGACGAAGGTTTCAACACCCCGCTCGCGCCCCTCACCCCAGCCCTCTCCCCGACGGGGAGAGGGGGAACTTTTGCTCCTCACCCAATCAGGGCATCGGCCGGCAAGTTCGCCACCCCGCCCCACCTCTCCCCCACGGGGAGAGGTCGACCGCGCAGCGGGCGGGTGAGGGGTGAGACCACTCACGCCCCCCTCACCCCAGCCCTCTCCCCGACGGGGAGAGGGGGATCAAACCACGATCACTTCCTGGCGCTCAAAGCTGTCGGGCACACCGAAGGCCTTCAGCCCGCCGGCGGCCAGCACCGCCTTCTTCACGAACCGGTCGTCCACCAGATCCTTGGCCGCGAAGGCGGGATCCAGCGTATCGAGGAAGGCATGGTCGCCTTCGATCAGCGTGCCCTTCAGGCGCCGCACCAGCTCTTCCGTGTAGCTGGCATAGGGATAGGGCTGGAAATCGATGCGATTCTCGCGCCAGTCGGGATGGCGGATGGCCCCCGATGCCACATAGGCCGCCACATCCTCCGGCGCGGGGGCGAGCACCTTGTTCAGCACGGCCTGGGTGTGGGGCGTATATTTGTTCGGCCCGTCCTTGGAGAGCAGGAAGGCGGTCTCGGCCCGGTGCTCGCGGGTCCACACCTGCGCCTTCACCATGGCGTTCACCACCTTCTGCGACCATTCGGGCCGCTCGGTCAGGTCGCGCTCATGCATGAACACCACGCAGCAGGCATGGTCCTTCCACACGTCGCCGGTGAAGCGCAGCACCTTGCCGATGCCCTGCAATTCCGCCGCCGCATTGAACGGCTCGGCGACGATATAGCCGGCCACTTGCTTGGTGGCGAGCGCCGGCACCATGTCGGACGGCGCCATGATGACGAGATTCACCTCATTGGCCGCGGGCGCGCCGGTGCGCTTGGTGACCGGGGTGAGGCCGTTTTCCTTCAGCAGGGCCTGGAGCACCACATTGTGGATCGAATACCAGAACGGGATCGCCACGGTCTTGCCGCCGAGCTCCTTCACCGAATTGATCTCGGGCAGCACGGTGAGGCCGGAACCGGCCATGTGGTTCCATGCCACCACCTTGGCCGGCGCCTTGGAGCCGAAGCGCGCCCACACGGTGATGGGCGAAAGCAGGTGCACCACATTCACCTGGCCCGAGATGAAGGCCTCCACGATCTGCGCCCAGGAGCGCAGCAGCACCGGCTTTTC
>NCHM01000044.1:0-21200 GCA_002257205.1 Rhizobiales bacterium 24-66-13
TGGATGACGGCCTGGTTGAACAGCTTCGGCACCGTGCTCACCCCGACGATGCCGGTGGGCCGGATCGCCTCGATCGCCTCGACGAACGAACTCACCGGGGCATGGTCGTGGGCGAACGGCTTCTGGAAGCCGGCGATGTCGGTGCGGGAATTCACCATCAGGCCGTTGACGTCGAACAGCCAGTTGCGCGCCCGCGCTTCCTCGATCGTCGCACCCTCCAGCACCATGGCCTGGCTGATCAATTCGGCGATGCCGGTGGCCGCCGAGCCGCCGCCGAGGAACAGGAAGGTCTGGTCGGTCAGCTTCTGCTTCGAGATGCGCAGCGCGCCATAGATGCCCGCGACCGCGACCGCCGCCGTGCCCTGGATATCGTCATTATAGGTGCAGATCTTGTCACGGTAGCGTTCCAGGATCGGCACCGCATTGATATTGGCGAAATCTTCCCATTGCAGGCAGCAGCGAGGATAAAGCTCGGTGACGGCCGTGACGAATTCTTCGATGAAGGCGTCATAGTCGGCGCCGCGCACGCGGTTCTGCCGCAGGCCGAGATAGAGCGGGTCTTCCAGCAGCGCCGCATTATTGGTGCCGACGTCGAGCGTGATCGGCAGCGTCAGTTCCGGCGGCACGCCGGCGCACACGGTATAGAGCGAGAGCTTGCCCACTGGGATGCCCATGCCGCCGACGCCGAGATCGCCGAGCCCGAGGATGCGCTCGCCGTCGGTCACCACGATGAAGCGCACGTCGCTCTGCGGCCAATGGGAGAGCACCTCCTTCAGACGGCCCTTCAGCGTGATCGGCAGGTACATGCCACGCGTGGCGCGCAGCACGTGGTCGAACTTCTGGCACGCCTCGCCCACCGTCGGGGTATAGACCAGCGGCATGAACACCGCCGGGTCGGACATCAGCACCGCATAGAACAAGGTTTCGTTGCGCGCCTGGAGGTCGCTCAGCAGCAGGTATTTCTGGAGGTCATTGTCGAGCTGCGCCAATTGCAGGTGGACGCGGGCGACTTGCGTTTCCAGCGTGTCCGCGACCGGTGGCAGGAAGCCTTCCAGGCCGAGCCGCGCCCGGTCTTCCACGGCAAAGGCGCTGCCGCGATTGAGGATGGGGTTGTGAAGCAGCGCGGCCCCTTGCGGGGCGGTCTGGTTGCTCGGCGCGGGCATGGGGAACCTCCGGAAAGCGGTTGATCTTGCTGCGTTTAGTCGAAGCAGGGGGCGCTGGATGGCGCCGCCGCCTGGCGAAGGTTTGCGGCGCGGCCCTCGGCTGCACCGCCTGATGACTCTTCGCGGCGCCGCCTGCGGCTGGGCCGTTTCGGGAAGGCTCAGTGGCCTTCCTCCTGCGCGACATAGGGCTTCACCATCTTGGCCGGATCCACCACGCGCAGGAATTCTTCCTCGGTGACGAATTCGAGCGCCAGCGCCGCTTCCTTCAGGGTGAGATCGTTGTCCATGGCGTGGTGCGCGATCTTGGAGGCCTTGTCGTAGCCGATGACCGGGGCGAGCGCGGTTACCAGCATCAGCGAGCGGTCGACATATTCCTGGATCTTCCGGCGGTTGGGCTTGGTGCCCTCCACCAGGAACTTGCGGAAATTGGTGCAGCCGTCGGAAGCGATGGTGATGGAATGGGCGATGTTGAAGATGATCAACGGCTTATAGACGTTCATCTCCAGATAGCCGCTGGCGCCGCCGAAGCCGACGCTGACATCGTTGCCCATCATCTGCACGGCGATCATGGTGAGCGCTTCGGCCTGGGTCGGGTTGACCTTGCCGGGCATGATGGAGGAGCCGGGCTCGTTCTCCGGGATGATCAGCTCGGCAAAGCCGGCGCGCGGGCCGCACGACATGAGGCGGACGTCGTTGCCGATCTTGTAGAGCGAGGCGGCGAGCGTGCGCAGCGTGCCGGAGAATTGCACCAGAGCGTCATGGGCGCCCTGGACCGTGAACTTGTTCGGCGCGGTGACATAGGGCAGGCCGGTGAGGGTCGCGATTTCGTCCGCCACCGCCTCGGCAAAGCCCGGCGCCGCATTGATACCGGTGCCGACCGCCGTACCGCCGAGGGCGAGGCGGTAGACGCCCTTCAGCGCGTCCTGAAGGCGCTCGATATCGTCCGCCAGCATGCCGGCATAGCCGGACCATTCCTGGCCGAGCGTGAGCGGGGTCGCATCCTGCATGTGGGTGCGGCCGATCTTGACGATGTCCGCCCATTCCTCCGCCTTGGCCGAGATCGCGTCGTGCAGCGCCTGCACCGCCGGGATCAGGCGCTGGGTGGCGTTCACGCCCACCGCGATGTGCATGGCCGAGGGAAAGCTGTCGTTCGACGACTGCGACATGTTCACATGGTCGTTCGGGTGCACCGGCGCCTTGCTGGCGAGCGGCGTGCCCGCGAGCTGGCAGCAGCGGTTGGAGATCACCTCATTGACGTTCATGTTGAACTGGGTGCCGCTGCCGGTCATCCACACGTGCAGCGGGAACATGTCCCGGTGCTGGCCGGCGAGCAATTCGTCGCACACCTGCACGATCAGCTTGTAGGGCTCCTCCGGAAGGCGTCCGCCCGCATGGTTCGCCCGCGCCGCCGCCTTCTTGAGGAGCGCATAGGCGGCGATCATCTCGCGCGGCATCAGATCCGTGCCGATGCTGAAATGCTCGAGCGAGCGCTGGGTCTGTGCGCCCCACAGCTTGTCCGCCGGGACATCGACTTCACCGAGGCTGTCGGTTTCCTTGCGCATGTCAGTCACGTGAGGACCTCTGAGGTGGGATTGCGAGGGGCATGGGCTGGAGGGACGAGCACGCCGGCGCGGCGGTCAGGTGTCCCGGAGGGCGGTTGGACAGGCGGGTCTTGAAGGGGAAAATGCGGCGCGGATGGCCGGCACGGCACGCCGGGCGCGCGCATCTCTGGTTTGCGCATTGCCCGCGCACGCGGCCGTCCAAGCAGCCGTCCACGCGCCCGTCGCAGCGGCGGCGAGGCCGTGGATTTCGGCGGCTGCAATGGGCGCGCGTCTCATGAGGCGATAATCCGAACGGGAGAGAAAAGCCGAACAAAAGACGTTATAATGGACGCTATCTGCACCGCTGTTGTTTTTCAACACGGTCCGTGAAAAAGCTTATGGTTAATAAGTTGGGTGCGGCCGAAAATAGTCGTTGCTTCGATGCGTGGTGGAAAAATTCGACATTTGTGCGCCGCCAAACAAATCCGGCTTTCCCGCTCTTCCGCCTGTGGGCGAAGCGGCCTCCTAAAACCTCCTGTTAACGCCGCACTCCGTATCCCTGGAGACAACGCGGCCGGCTCGGCCGGCCCTCCGGGTCATGGAAGATCATGCCTTCTTCAAACCGCCCTCCCAGAACCTACGAGCCGTCCTTTTTCAACCCCGCGCCGGCCGGCGCCGCGCTGCCGGCGGGCCGTCCGCTGCTGCCCAAGGAGGCCCGAGAGGCCGCCTTTTCGCCCTGGGTCGCGCTGGAACTGGTGCCGAGCTGGCTGCGCCCGTTCACGCTGGATGAGAACACCCGCTTCACCCGCACGCCGGACCATTTCCTGCGCACCCGCCACGGCATGGGCGAATCGCCCAAGGTGACGTCCGCCCCTCCCGTGCAGGCACCGCCGGTCGCCCGCGAGGCGATGGCGCCCGAGGCGCCCGTTTCCGCCCCCGCAGCACCGAGCCCCGGCGCGATTTCCGGCCCCACCTCTGGCCCTACTTGGCGCTTTCTGGTGGAGGAAACCGAGCCCGAGACTCAGACCGCCAGCATGGCGTGGAGCGATGCGGCGGAACCGGCGGTGGCCTTGGAAACCCTGCGCGCGGCCGTCGGGGACGTCTCCGCCGTCGCGTTAACGGACCTCGCGGAGACCGTCGCGCCGGCGCCGGTGGACCGGGACGAGATCGCGTCGGCGCCGGCCGAGGATGCGCACGGTATCGATACGCCGGCCGAGACGGTGGGCGCTGAAGTGGCCGCGAGCCAGGAGAGGGAAGGCCAAAGCCGCGACATCCAAGAGGGCAAAGCACTGGCGGGCGATGTCCTGGGAGGCGAAGTCCTGGGAGCCGAAGTCCAGGTCGGAGACGTCCAAGGCCCTGACCTCCCGGTGAGCGCCGTCCCGGACATGGACGCTCCGGACCGCGCGGCGCACGCCATCGAAGGGCACGCAGGCGAGGCCGCCGGGAGCGGAAGCGACGAGATCGCCGCGCCGCTGGATGCGATGCCGCAGGATTCGATGCCGCAAAATGCAGCGCCGGAAGATGCCGCGCTGCAAGAGCAGATCCTCGCTGCCGCCGCGTGCGAGGTCCCGGCCGCGCGTGCGCCGGAAGATGGCGTGTCCCCGCATGCGTCCGCCTCTGCCGTGCGCGATGACGTCGTGGACGGTACCACCGGGCAGGAGTTGACGCCGGAAGCGGTGGACGCGATGCACGTCGCCGCGCCGGCAGACGCTCTCTTTCAGGAGGTGCCTTTGCAGGACGCTCTCTTGCAAGATGCTCCTTTACCGGAGGGTCCCGAGGCGCCGTCCGAACCGCGCCCCGCGCGTGCCCTGCCGCCGACGCTGCTGAAGCTCGGCCGGCTCATCTGCCTCGGCGAAGGGTTCAGCCTGCGCCCCGCTACGGAACAGGATCTGCTGCCCGTGCTCACGCCGCGCGACGCGACGGCGGACACAATGGCGGACGAAGAAACAAGCGGATTCGACGAAGCAACCGGGCGCAAAGAAACAGCGCGCGAAGAGACCGCGCACGAAGGGCCAGCCGATACGGCTCCGGTCGCGGCGATGATGGCGGACGAAGCCTCGACGAACGAGGCTTTGGCGAACGAGCAGCGCACGCAGGAAGCGCAGGCGGACGAAGCGCGGATGGACGAAGCCTTCCCACCCCTCGCGCTCTCGCCCCTCGCACTTCCCCCAGCCGCGGCCCCGGTCCCGTCCACCATCGCCGAGCCGGCGATTGCGCCTGTGGACGTCGCCGCCGAACTTCCGGCCCCGGCGACCGCGCCGCTTCCCCTGGAACCGCTGTCCGCCATCGTCGGGGCGTCGTTCCATTGGGCGTTCCAGGGCCTGAATTTCCGGTCCGATATGGCCATGCCCCTGTCGCCCGCGCCGTCGCCCGCCGCTCCCCTCGCGAACCTTCCCTCAGTGCCGGTCGCATCGTCCGCCGCGCCGGTCCCCGCCGTGCCGTCGCGCGCGCTGGATGCCGGGGAGGAGGACGAGGCCTATGAATTGCCCGCGCTCGCGCTGCTGCGCGAACCGCCGGTGCAGGAGCCGGATTTCGAGCTATCGGAAGAATTCCTCGACCAGAGCTCGGCCATCCTCCAGCAGACCCTGCGGGATTTCGGCGTGCGCGGCGAGGTGATCGACGCCAATCCCGGCCCGGTGGTGACGCTTTATGAATTCGAGCCCGCGCCGGGCACCAAGTCCAGCCGCGTGATCGGCCTCGCGGCGGATATCGCCCGGTCCATGAGCGCCGTGTCGGTGCGCGTGGCGGTGGTGGAGGGGCGCAACGTCATCGGCATCGAACTGCCGAACCGGCGGCGCGGCACCGTGTGGCTGCGCGAATTGCTGGAGGGTCCGCATCTCGACGAGGCCCATGCCAAGCTCGCCATCGCGCTCGGCAAGACCATCGGCGGCGCGCCGGTGATCGTGGATCTTGCCCGCATGCCGCACCTGCTGGTGGCCGGCACGACGGGCTCCGGCAAGTCGGTCGCCATCAATACCATGATCCTTTCGCTGCTCTACCGGCATTCGCCGCAGGCCTGCCGGCTGATCATGATCGACCCGAAGATGCTGGAGCTTTCGGTCTATGAGGGCATTCCGCACCTGCTGACGCCGGTGGTGACGGACCCGAAGAAGGCCATCATCGCGCTCAAATGGGCGGTGCGCGAGATGGAGGACCGCTATCGCAAGATGTCGCGGCTCGGCGTGCGCAACATCGACGGCTTCAACGCCCGCATGGCGGAAGCGCGGGCCAAGGGCGAGATCATCAAGCGCCAGGTCCAGGTGGGCTTCGACAAGGAGACCGGGGAGGCCCTGTTCGAGGAGCAGGACATGGACCTGACCGCGCTGCCGTTCATCGTCATCATCGTCGACGAGATGGCGGACCTGATGCTGACCGCCGGCAAGGAAATCGAGGGCGCGATCCAGCGCCTCGCGCAAATGGCGCGGGCCGCGGGCATCCATCTGGTGATGGCGACCCAGCGTCCCTCGGTGGATGTGATCACCGGCACCATCAAGGCCAATTTCCCGACCCGCATCTCGTTCCAGGTGACCAGCAAGATCGACAGCCGCACCATTCTCGGCGAGATGGGCGCCGAACAACTGCTCGGGCAGGGCGACATGCTCTATATGGCGAGCGGCGGGCGTATCACCCGCGTGCACGGGCCGTTCGTGTCCGACGGCGAGGTGGAAAAGGTGGTGGCCCACCTGAAAGCCCAGGGCGGGCCGGAATATCTCGATGCCGTCACCAGCGAGGATGATGCGGAGGGCATCGGCGAGGGCGACGACGCGGTGTTCGACAAGGGCGCGCTCGGGGAAGCCAGCGGCGATCTCTATGAGCAGGCGGTGGCCATCGTCCTGCGCGACCGCAAGGCGTCGACCTCTTATATCCAGCGCCGGCTCCAGGTTGGCTACAACAAGGCGGCGAGCCTCATGGAGCGGATGGAGACCGAGGGCATCGTCGGCCCCGCCAATCACGCAGGCAAGCGCGAGATCCTCACCGGCGCCCGCACGCTCTGAGCCGGCTTGAAAGCCGGGGCCGCCGCCGGGCGGTCCCTGAGGCGGCTCAGGACCGAGGCACAGTCGGCTTGGCGCGCTTGCAGCAGAGCATCGTCATGCACGGGCTTGTCCCGTGCATCCACGTGGCACCGCTGGCATCGGCTTTTCAAGGCTCGTGCGGTCGGCGTCGGCGTGGATGGCCGGGACAGGCCCGGCCATGACGGCTGGTGAAAGAAAGACATTCGCGCGCACCTGCCGTGAGGCGCCTCCACGATGCACGCCCGCTGAACGTCCTCAGGCCACCTCGTCGGCGGTCACCTGGAAGCTCGCGAGCGTGCACGGGCCGAACGAGGTGACGATGGCGACGTCGGTGGCGTCGCGCCCGCGCGCCATCAGGATGCGGCCGACGCGCGGCTTGTTGTGCCGGGCATCGAACGTATACCAGCGATCGCCGAGATAGACCTCGAACCAGGCGCTGAAATCCATCGCCGAGCCGTCCGGCGGGACGCCGATGTCGCCGAGATAGCCGGTGCAATAGCGCGCCGGCAGGTTCATGCAGCGGCACAGGGCGACGGCGAGATGGGCGAAGTCGCGGCACACGCCGCATTGCTCATTATAGGCGTCGAACGCGGTCTTGGTCGGGCGCGCATGGACATAGCCGAAGGTGATGCGCTGGTGCACGAAATCGCAGATGGCGCTGACCAGCGGCCAGCCCTTGGGCACATGCCCGAACAGCGACCATGCGATGTCGGACAAGCGGTCGGTCTCGCAATAGCGGCTGCCGAGCAGATAGAGCAGCACATCCACCGGCAGGTCGGAAAGCGCATGCTGCTGGGCATGCGGCGCGCAGATGTCCGCCTCGCCTGCGTCCAGAATCGTGAAATCGGTGTACATGGTCAGCCGGCCGGCCGGCGCATTGATGACGTGACAGAAATTGCCGAAGATGTCGTGATAGGTGTTGGCCGGGATCGGCGGATCGAACATCGCCCGGTCGGGATTCAGCAGGTCGCCGACCCGCGAGGGATGCACGCTCAGCGTCAGGATCATCGGGGTCGGCTGGGGGCAGTCATAAGCGATCCGATAGCCGGCGTGAATCTTCATCGAAAATCTCCGGCACCGGCGCGCGCAGGGCTGTGAGAGCCGCTGCCCGGCGCGCCGGCAAGGTGAACGTGATTTTGCAAGGTGAACGCGATCTTGTCTGAACGCGATCTTGTCTGAACGGGATGCCGTTGCGGCGCGATCCTGGGCGCGTGCCAGCATGTCGCCTGCCGGTTCGTCACCCCGTATCTTGCGATGCAAGACTAGCATCATCCGGCGCAAATGTTCGACGATTGTCGCGCTCGGCAGGAAAATGGCTGGTTAAATATAGGGCAGCTCCGCATGTGGATTGAAAACACGCCCGCAGAGCTGCCGATGCGCGCGACAATAGTCTATAGCTGGAGCGCAGCACCTCGCGGGACGCACGCTTCTCTTTAATTAGCCACCAGAAGAGCCCGGAAAAAAGATGGCGGACACTCTATTGGCAGCCGACGAGCCGTCGCCAGTCACGGTGCACAACGCGCAGGCGCCGTCCTCGTTCCTGATCGTCGCCGATCATGCGGGAAATCGCATGCCGCGCGCGCTCGGGCAGCTCGGGCTTTCGGACGCGGACTGCGCGCGCCACATCGCCATCGATATCGGCATTGCCGGGGTGTGCCGGCACCTGGCCGATGCGCTGGGCGCGACGCTGATCCGGCAGGATTATTCCCGCCTGGTGATCGATTGCAACCGCCAGCCGGGAACGCCGACCTCCACCCCCATCCTCAGCGAGAGCACTAAGATACCGGGAAACATCGACCTCGGGTCCGAGGATGCGGCGCGGCGCGAGGGCGAGATCTTCCGCCCCTATCATGATCGCATCGCCGCCGAGCTGGATGCACGAGCGGCCGCCGGCCGCCCGGCGATCCTGATCGCCATGCACAGCTTCACGCCGGTCTATCTCGGCATCGCGCGGCCGTGGCACGCGGGCGTGCTGTACAATCGCGACCCGCGCCTCGCCCGCGCCCTGTTCGCCATGCTGGAGCGCGAGCCGGGGCTGGTGGTTGGCGACAACGAGCCCTATTCGGTCAGCGATGCGTCCGACTACACGATCCCGATCCATGGCGAGCGGCGCGGCCTGCTCCATGTGGCGGTGGAAATCCGCCAGGATCTGATCGCAGAAGCGGCCGGGCAGGCGGCCTGGGGCGCGCGCATGGCGCACCTGCTGGTGTCCGCCCTTGCGGCCCTCGGCGAACCCGCGCCGGTGGCCGCCGCCTCCTGACGCGCGATGGGCGCCGGCTCGGACTTGACTGTAAGCCGGCGCGCCTGCGCAGATGTGGTGCGGAGCACACGCGCGGGACGTGGCGGGGGAACCCAAGCACGATCTTCACCGTTGGTGGCGTGTTTCCCAGCCTGGAGGGCAGCATGGGCATCTTGTGGACCATCATCATCGGCTTTATCGCCGGCATCGTCGCAAAGCTGATCTATTCCGGCCCCAACGAGCCGCAGGGCTTCATCCTGACCACCGTGCTCGGCATCGTCGGCGCCCTGGTGGCGACCTATCTCGGCCAGGCCATCGGCTGGTATCAGGCGGGCGAGGGGGCGGGCTTCATCGGCGCGGTGGTCGGTGCGCTGATCGTCCTGCTGGCCTGGGGCCAATTGGCGCGTCGGGCCTGAGCCTCACTCCTCCGGCAGGCGCCGCAGCGGACGGTCCGCGAACGAGGGCGGTGCCGGGGGTGCCGCCCACGAACGGATTCCAAGGTCGCTGACAGGATCCGCCGGGCGCGCCGGCGCCGGCTGGGGCGTGACCGCGGGGGCGGCATTTTCCGGCGGCGCATTTTGCGATGCGGTATTTTTGGACGCGGCATTTTCCGATGCCCCCTGCGCGGGCGCGGCACTCGGCGTCTGAGGCCGGGCGGTGGCGTGCACGCACCGGGCCGCGAAGCGGGCGCGCACGCCATTCATGTCCCGATAGGCGAAGCGCGCCTCGAACGCGGTACGCCCGCGGCCCTGGGCGCGGATGAACAAGGTGCCCTGGTCCGGCAAGGTCCGCAGCAGCCGTTCCGGATCGGGGGCGAACAAATCCTGCCGGTTGGCAGCCACGTGCCATGTGCCCGTGACCGGCGCCGCGCCCTCGATGCGGTAGGTCACCCGTGCCGTCGCATCCGGCAGCACGAGGGCGGGGGACGAGACCATCATATCCAGCTGGCCGTCGAAACAGCGCAGCGCGAGGATGGACTGGTCCTTCTCGACCCAGATGGAGGCCGAGATCTGCGGGCGATCATCGGCCGGGGATCGCGATTCGATGATGGTCCAGTTTTGCGGAACGGGCGGTAGCGGCCGGGTGGCTTCGGGGCAGGCCTGTCCCGCGCCCGGGCTCGCAACCGGCGCGCACGGGGCCTGAATGCCCGTGCCGGTGGGCTGGGCCAGCGCACCCGTGCTAGCGAGTGCGGCCACGAGGATGGCGCTCCAGACGCGGGACAGTGACGCTCTCCGACTTGCTCGCGATGATGTGGCAAGGCACTCATAGAGCGAACCGCGCGCGTTTCCAATCCAAGGGTGCTCCAATCCGGGGTGCTCCAATCGGGCGCTCCAATCCAGGGGCGCGGCGCGCGCCGCGTCGGTCGAAGAGAAAAAACGTGATTCCCTGGCTTCTGCTCGACACCGCTGAAGTGCCCGATGGCGGCGGAACCTTGCGCCTGATGCGGCGCGGCACCGAATTCTCCATCATGGCCGGCGCCACCGAGCTGATGAACAGCCGCCTCAGCGGATCGGAGGAGGCGCTTGCCGCCCTCGCCAGCGCGCGGCTGCTCGCGTCGCCGGCGCCGCGTGTCCTGATCGGCGGGCTCGGCATGGGGTTCACCTTGCGGGCCGCGCTCGCCGCGTTCGGCCCCGAGGCGCGGATCGTGGTCGCCGAGCTGGTGCCGGCGGTGATCGCCTGGGCGCGCGGCCCGATGGCCGCCCTCTATGGCGATTGCCTCGCCGATCCCCGGCTCGATCTGTGGACCGGCGACGTCGCCGCGCTGATCCGCGCGGAGGTGGACGCGTTCGATGCCATCCTGCTCGATGTGGACAATGGGCCGGACGGCCTGACGCGGGCCGCCAACGACAGCCTCTATGACGCCGCCGGCCTGCGAGCCGCGCTGCGGGCGCTGCGTCCCGGCGGGCTGCTCGCGGTCTGGTCCTCCGCTCCGGATGCCGGCTTCACCCAGCGCCTCAAGCGCGGCGGATTTGCCGTCGAGGAGGTCCGGGTGCGGGCGAACGGAAAGCGCGGCGGCGCCCGCCATGTGATCTGGGTCGCCACCAAGGCCGCGCGCCGCGCCTGAGCACGGCGCGTGCCCGGGTCTCGCCCCTTCGTCGGCTCCGCACGCGGCCCGGATTCATGTTGGGCGAACGTTCGCGCGAAATGGCGGTTTCATCGGCCGGAAAGCCGCGGAGGAGCCTCACCGAACCCCTGTTCGTCCGCGCTAAGTCCATGTTTCACGTGAAACATTTTCAAAAAAGCGGCCGTTCCACGCGCTTCGGCGGGTAACAAATCGCGCGGCGGAACCTGCATCAGGGCGCCTTGATCACCCGCAGCAGCACCCACAGCAAGGCGCCGCAGCTGGACAAGGTGATCCCGATCACCGCCACCAGCATGAGGAAATCCAGGTTCGTCATGCCAAAGAGGCTGAGGCCGATGCGCCGGCGTTTCAACCGAGGCAGCGGCATCGGTCAAAAATTCACACGCCTCATGTGCCGGCGATATGCGCCGGCGATCCTTGGCGCCGGTTCTCAGAGCGGCAGGAAGATGGGGATCAGGATCACGGTGACGATCATCGCCACGATGGTGAAGGGCACCCCCACCTTCACGAAATCGCCGAACCCATATTGGCCCGGACCCACCACCAAAGTGTTCACCGGCGAGGAAATGGGTGTCATGAAGGCCGCGGAGGCAGCGATCGCCACCACCATGGCGAACGGATAGGGCGAGGCGCCGAGATCCTTGGCGATCGCCAGCGCCACCGGCGCCATCAGCACCGCCGTCGCGGTGTTGGAAATGAACAGGCCCAGCAGCGCCGTGATGACGAAGATGGTGCCGAGCACGAGGTGGGGCGCCGCCTGTCCCACCAGCGCCAGCACCGCGTCGGCGGCAAGATCGACCCCGCCAGTGCGTTGCAGGGCGATGGAGAAGGGCAGCATGCCGACGATCAGGATCAGGCTCTTCCAGCTGATCGAGCGATAGGCGCTGTTGAAATCCACGCAATGCAGCAGGCCCATGAGCAGGCAGCCGATGATCGCGGCCTGCACATTGGGAATGACGCCGCTGACCATCAGCGCGACCACCAGGGCCAGCACGCCCAGCGCCTGCGGCGCCCGGCTCGCGGCCGGAAGCACCTCCTCCAGTTCCGCCGGCATGTTGAGCACGACGAGGTCTTCCATATTGTCCTGCAAGGCCCGGATATCGGACCAGAAGCCCACCATCAGCAGCGTGTCGCCGAGCTTGAGGCGTTCATGCAGCAGATCGGCGGACGCGACCTTGGCGCCATGCCGCAGGCCGATCACCGTCAGGCCGTATTCCGAGCGCACCCGCGCCTCCAGCACCGTGCCGCCGATGAGGCGGGAGTCGGCCGGCAGCATCACTTCCACCATGCCCAGCTCCTGCGAGCGGTCGGAGAAATAATCCCCGTCGGCGAGCGGAATGCGCTCCACCTTCCAGGTGGCGCGCAGCGCCTCGAGCTGCTCGGGGGTGGCGTGTGCATCCACCAGCAGCACGTCGCCGGGCTCGATGCGGGTGCGCGCGCCCGGCCGGATGACTTCAAGGGTCCGGCCTATTCCGCGCTCGATGGCCAGCAGGTTAACGCCCGAGGCGCGCAGCGATATTTCCTCCAGCCGCCGCCCGGCCAGCGGCGAGCCGAGCGCGACCCGCACCCGCTGCGCCCGGTCGGCGAGCCCATAGCGCTGCACCCAGTCGCGCAGGCTCGGCCGCCGGTTCATGCCGGCGCCGGGTTTGCTTTTGCCGCCCAGCATCCGGCGCGCGAACAGCATGTAGAGAATGCCCAGGACCAGCAGCGGCAGGCCGAACGGCGTGAAGCTGAAGAAGCCGAACCCGGCAAACCCCTGCCGGATGAGCTCGGCGTTCACCACCAGATTGGGCGCCGTCGCAACCAGGGTCAGCATGCCGCTGATGAGGGCCGCGAAGCTCAGGGGCATCATCAGCCGGCTGGGCGAGGTGCCGCGATTCTGCGAGATCCGCAGCACCACGGGGATGAAGATCGCCACCACCGCTGTAGAACTCATCAGCGCTCCAAGGCCACCCACCGCCGCCATGAGCAGGACCAGCAGGCGCGTGTCGCTGCCGCCCGCCTTGGTGTCCAGCCAATCGCCCAGCCGCCGCGCGACGCCGGTGCGCACCAGCCCTTCGCCAATGACGAACAAGGCGGCGATGAGCACGATCGAGGGATCGCTGAAGCCGGCCAGGGCCTCGCTCATGGTGACGATGCCGGTCAGCGGCATGGCGACGATGACCAGCAGCGCCACCGCATCCATGCGCGGCCGGTTCACGATGAACATCACCACGGCGGCGGCGAGCATCGTCAGGACAATGGCGAGTTCGGTGTTCATCAAACTTCCTCAGACCCGGTCCTGGCCGAAGGCGACGGTGCGGCACCCTGGTGCGCTCCAAGGCTTCCGGCCGAGCTTTGTCCTCTGTTCCCCGGATTGGTGCGGATTGCAACCTTGACGGCGCGCCACCTGCACGACACAGATTCGGTAAAGGTGCATTCTGCGGCGGTCGAGCTTTTCCGGAGGCTCCACGGGGACACGGCGAATGCCGGGGGGCAGGGCGCTTCGGCGCGACAGGCGTGGCGCGACAGGGATGGCGTGGGAGGCGTGGGGGCATGGCGATGATGCGACACGAGATCGAGGCGGTGCGCCTTTCGCCGCGACTTCTGGCCGGCGGCGCGCAGGCCACCGGCGCCTGACCCAGTGTCAGCCGAGCGCAGTTTTCCCATTCGGATTGTTCGGAACAGGCGGCACACGCGGCCGCACGAGGGCTCATGGCACGGATCAGCATCGTCCATACGACTGAGTATACCTACCGCAATCCCGTCGGCCTGACCCGCCACCGCATGATGCTGCGGCCGGACGACAGCCACGACCTGCGCCTCCACAGCGCGACCCTGAAGGTGGAGCCGGAGCCCGCCAGCATCCGCTGGGCGCATGACGTGTTCAACAATTCCATCTGCTTTCTGGAATGGCCGCAGGATCTGCGTACCGAACGCCTCAGCATCGTCTCCACGCTCGATCTGACGCACCATCCCGAAGGACCGCCCTTGCCGGTGTACAGCCTGGAGCCGGCGGCGGAATTGTTTCCCTTCTCTTATGCCGCGTCGGAAATCGCCGATGTCGCGCGCCTCGCGGAACGCCAGCAGCCGGATCCGAACAACATCGTCGACCAATGGGCCCGCCGCTTCCTGGGCGATGGCGGAAAGGGCCGCACGCTGGAGGTGATGGAGGCGATCACCCACGCCATCAAGGCCGAGTTCCGCTATGGCGCGCGCCACGAGGCGGGCACGCAGACAGCGGCCGAGACGCTGACGCTCCGATCCGGCACGTGCCGCGATTTCGCGGTGCTGATGATGGAAGCGCTCCGCAGCTTCGGTCTCGCCGCCCGGTTCGTCACGGGGTATCTTTATCCCGACAGCTTCGGCGAGACGGTGGGCGGCGGTAGCACCCATGCTTGGTGCAGCGTCTATCTGCCGGGGGCTGGATGGGTCGAATACGACCCCACCAACGGACTTGTGGCCGGTGCCAATCTGATCCGGGTCGGCGTGACGCGCGCGTCCGAACAGGCGATCCCGATTTCAGGCGGCTTCATCGGCGATGCGAGCGATCCGCTTGCCATGCACGTGGATGTGGCGGTGCGCGCGGTGGCTGCAACCTAGCGGGCGTCTGCAACCGCAAATGCGGAGCATCCGCCGGGGCCGGACGATCGCATCTTTTTAAGGCGCCCCCACCGTCCGCGACACGTCGCATTCGGCCGAACCGGATCGGCGGGCGCCGTCCGCTTTGGCGACGGCGGGTCCTCGGGAGTCAAGGCGACACCCGGATCTCGCCCGATCCGGGTGGGAGCGCAGCCACGCCTCCCTTTGGGAGGCCGATGGCGCGAACCGCGGCAAATCTCGTCCGTGCGTAAATTATGGGCAGAAGAAGCTGAAAAATTCACGTTGACGAGCGGGCGAACTGTCAGCACGCTGATCATCGACGATCTAGGAGGTTAAGTCATATCCATATGATCAGTATGCTGATTATATGGTGCTGCGCCTTGAAGGTCCCGTCACCGACTGAAAATCCGCGCACGCTTAGGCGTAAAGAAAAGCAATAATCCAGAGTTATTCACGTTTCCTGGCGAGATTATTTCGGTGCCAAGGATATTCGTGGCTTGAGATATGGACGTCAGTTCCGGCGAGACTCATGTTTATCAGAGGGGATATGGCGATGTTGAAGCGCATCGTGCAGACAGGCATAACGCTTGCTGCTCTTTTAGTGGGAATGCAGGCTGCGAATGCACAGACGAAGATCAGGTTCGCGCTTGACTGGATTCCCGGCTCCGCCCATGCGCCTTTCCTGATCGCGCTCCAGAAGGGCTATTATAAGGCCGAGGGCCTTGATGTGACGGTCGATCCCGGCAAGGGGTCCACCGAGGTGGTCCGCCAGCTCGCGGCGGGCGTCTACGACATGGGCTTTCCGGACATTAACGTCCTCGCCGAGTTCAATGCCCGCAATCCCGAGCAAGCCTTCCCGGTCGTCATGAGCGGCTATGAGCAGGCGCCGGCAGCGATCTTTTTCCTGAAGTCGAAGGGGATCAAGGAGCCCAAGCAGCTCGACGGCAAGAAGCTCGGCTCCGCCGCGCACGATTCCACCTTCAAGCTGTTCCCGATCTTCGCCCAGATCAACGGCATCGATCTGCCCTCGGTGCAGATCCAATACATCGAACCCAACCTGCGCGAGGCGATGCTGGCGCGCGGCGAAGTGGATGCCACGCCGGGCCAGCTTTTCAACGCGGTGATGCAGTTGAAGTCCAAGGGCGTGCCAGAAAGCGACATTGGCTACTTCATGTACAGCAAGTACGGCCTGCCGCTGTACAGCAATTCCATTGCCGCCAACAAGGCGTTCCTGGAGAAGAACCCGGAAGCGGTGCGCGCCTTCCTGCGCGCCACCATGAAGGGCGTGCGCGACATGGTGAAGGACCCCGAGGAAGGCGTGAAGGCGACCATCAAGGAGGTCTATGACCCCTCCTACCTGCCGTCCAAGGCGGACCTGATGGTCAAGTGAGGCCGACCGGCCGGTCTCGGCCGGATTGAACCAGGATGCCGGGACGGCAGGCGCCTCCCGGCATCTCGGCGTGCAGGGCCCCCGCCCCGATGGCACCGCGAGCCGACGCTCCAACGAAAATGCCCACGAGGCCGTTATGACAGAACTCGTCCAGGTTCCCTGCTTCATCGCGGGTCGCGAAATCCTCGGCGCGCGCTTCTTCGAGAAGCATGATCCCGCCACCGGCCGCCTCGCCGCCCATGTGGTGGAAACCGATGCGGACATGGTGGACCAGGCGGTCTGCGCCGCCCGCGCCGCGCTTTCCGGCCCGTGGAAGAAGACCACCCTGGACGATCGCCTCGCGCTCATGGCGCGCATCGCGGACGCCATGGATGCCCGCCTGCACGAGATCGTGGCGCAGGAGATTGCCGACACCGGCAAGCCCATCACCATCACCACCAATGTGGAAATCCAGCGCGCGATCGCCAATTTCCGGGCCTTTGCCGATATCGCGCGGGCGGCGGGGGAGGGCGGATTCGAGACGCCTCTGGCGAACGGCGGGCGGGCGCGCAACCGCATCATCCGCAATCCGATCGGCGTGATCGGCATCGTCGCGCCCTGGAACCTGCCGCTGCTGCTGCTGACCTGGAAGGTCGCGCCGGCGCTGGCATGCGGCAACACCATTGTGGTCAAGCCCTCCGAGCATTCCCCGCGCACCGCCGTGCTGCTGGCGAAGATCGCGCAGGAAGCCGGCCTGCCGGACGGGGTGCTGAACATCGTCCATGGCCACGGCGCCGGCGCGGCCGGCAGCTTCCTCGTGTCCCATCCCGGCGTGAATGCGCTGGCCTTCACCGGCGAGACGCGCACGGGCGAAGCCATCATGCAGGCGGCGGCGCAGGGTCCGCGCCCGGTTTCGCTGGAGCTGGGCGGCAAGAACCCGGCGCTGATCTTCGGCGATTGCGATCTTCAAGCCGCCATCGCCGGCACCGCCCGTTCCATGTTCGACAATTGCGGGCAGGTCTGCCTGACCACCGAGCGCATCTTCGTCCATCGCTCGGTGTTCGAACCGTTCGTGGACGGCATCGCGGCGGCCGCGCGGGCGCTGAGGCCGGGCGATCCCATGGCTGCCGAAACCACCCTCGGCCCGGCCATCAGCGCCGCGCAGCGCGACAAGGTGCTGGGCTATTACACCCGCGCGAAGGAGGCCGGCGCAAGCGTGATCGTCGGCGGCGGCGGGCTCGACATGCCGGCGCCGTTTGCGGACGGCTATTGGGTCGCGCCCAGCATTTTCAGCGGCTTGCCGGACGATGCCGAGATCTGCCGCCGGGAAGTGTTCGGCCCGTGCGGGCACGTTTCGATCTTCGACGACGAGGACGAGGTGATCGCGCGCGCCAACGCCACCGACTACGGCCTCGCCGCAACCGTATGGACCCGCGACGAAGCCCGCCAGGACCGGGTCGCGACGGAGCTCCAGAGCGGAACGGTTTGGGTGAATTGCTGGCGCGTGCGCGACGAGCGGGCGGCCTTCGGCGGCTTCAAGCGCTCCGGCGTGGGGCGCGAAGGCGGCGCCTGGTCGCTGGACTTTTATTCCGAGCTGAAGACCATCTGCGCCCTGGAGCCGGCCCGCTGAGCCGCAGGCTTGATGAGGAAACACCGCCCATGAACACCCATAGCCCGGCGCCCACGACCCAAGCTGCGTCAGCTGCTGCGTCTCCTGCCGCGCCCCCTGCCACGGCCCCAGCCCCAACGGCGACCCGCAACGGCGGCCAGATCCTGGTGGATGCGCTGCGCATCCATGGGGCCGACCGCATCTTCGGCGTGCCCGGCGAAAGCGCGCTGCCGATCTTCGATGCCATGCACGAAGGCGAGCACGGGGTTCGCTTCATCGTCTGCCGGCACGAGGCCAACGCTTCCCACATGGCGGAAGCCGACGGCAAGCTGACCGGCCTGCCGGGTCTCTGCCTGGTCAGCCGGGGGCCGGGCGCCATGCATGCCACCGTGGGGGTGCATACTGCCTGGCAGGATTCCACGCCGATGATCCTGATCGTCGGGCAGGTGCCTCGCACCACGCGGGGCCGCGAGGGCTTCCAGGAAATCAATTATACCCGCGTGTTCGCGGACATGGCGAAATGGGTCGGCGAGATCGAAAGCGCCGACCTGATCCCGGAATATGTCAGCCGCGCCTATCACATCGCAACCCAGGGGCGACCGGGGCCGGTGGTGCTGTCCATTCCCGAGGACGTGCTCAGCAGCTTAAGCGCGGTGGCCGATGCGCCGGCCTTCCGGCCGACCTTCGCCGCGCCGGCGCCGGAAGACATGGTGCGTCTGCGCGATCTGCTCCAGCAGGCGCAGCGGCCGCTGGTGATCATCGGCGGCAGCACCTGGACGCCGGGTGCGGCGGCGAAGGTCAGCGCCTTCTGCGCCGCCAATGCCTTGCCGGTGGTGGCGGGGTTCCGCTCCCAGGATCTCGTGAACAACGAGCTGCCGCATTATGTGGGGCATCTCACGCTCGGCTCCAGCCCCGCGCTGACCGAGCGGGTGAAGGGCGCCGACGTGCTTCTCGTCATCGGCGACCGGCTCGGCGAGATCACCAGCAAGGCCTATACCGCGCTCGATGTTCCCGCGCCGAAGCAGACCCTGGTCCATGTCCATCCCGGATGGAGCGTTTCGCCGATGCGCTGACCGAGCTGGAATTGCTCGACGCCTCGCCCTGGCGCGCCTGGACGGCCGAGGCCCGCGCCGAGTTCGAGGCGTTCCAGCAGCCGCCGACCCGCACCGCCGGCTTCGACCTCGGCAAGATGATCCTGCATCTGCGCGAGGTCCTGCCGGATGACGCCATCATCGCCAATGGCGCCGGCAATTACACCGTGTGGCTGCACCGGTTTTTCCGCTACCGCAGCTTCGGCACGCAGATGGCGCCGAAATCCGGCAGCATGGGCTATGGCCTGCCGGGGGCGATTGCCGCGCAGCTGCGCCACCCCGCGCGCACGGTGGTGGCGCTCGCGGGCGACGGCTGTTTCCAGATGGCCTCGCCGGAATTCGCCACCGCCGTCCACCACAAGCTGCCGATCGTGGTGATCGTGGTGAACAATGCGATCTATGGCTCGATCCGCATGCACCAGGAGCGGCATTTCCCCGGCCGGCCGAGCGGCACCTTCCTCACCAATCCCGATTTTGCCGCTTTGGCCCAAAGCTATGGCGCCCATGGCGAGGTGGTGACGCAGGATAGCGAATTCCCCGCCGCCTTCGCCCGCGCGCTGGCGGCCGGCGGTCCCGCCATCGTGGAAGTGCGCGTGCCCTCCAATCAATTGACCCCGGACATGATTATTTGAGATTTTGAATTTCCGGGTGGAAGACCCGGAAGTTTGGGCGCTGCGGGCCAAAAAGCCGTGTATTTGCAGCGGATGTTTCACGTGAAACATTCAATACTGGCGGACGAACAGGGGTTTACTGGTGTTTCACCGCGACTTTCCCGCGGATGAAACGATCCATTCGGGCGAATGTTTTTCGAACATGAATCCGGCTCGGCCGATGTCGCGCGACACCGGCCGGAAACCCCTCGTCGCCCGGCCTACCGCCCCCCTACCGTCCCTTGCCCATGACCATATCCGGCAGGCCGGTGGCGATCTGGGGGAACAGGCAGAGCAGCACCACGGCGAGCATCATCAGCAGCACGAACGGCACGGTGCCCCAGATCACATCCTTCAGCGGAATGTCGGGGGCGATGTTCTTGATGACGAAGATGTTCAGCCCCACCGGCGGGTGGATCAGCCCCATCTCCATGACGATCGTCATCACCACGCCGAACCAGATCAGATCGAAGCCGGCGGCCTTCAGCGGCGGCAGGATGATCGGCGCGGTCATCAGGATGATCGACACCGGCGGCAGGAAGAAGCCCAGCACCACCACCAGCACCAATATGGTCGCCAGCAGCAGCCATTTGGACAGATGCAGCGCCACGATCGCCTGCGCCGCCGCCTGGGAGATGTGCAGATAGCTCATCACATAGGAATACAGCAGCGACATGCCGATGATCAGCATCAGCATGGTGGCCTCGCGCAAGGTGGAGGTCAGGATCGGCTCCAGATCCTTCGGCGTCCACACCTGGTAGATGAGCGCGATCAGCACCAAAGCCAGGATCCCGCCGAGGCCGGCGGTTTCGGAGGGCGTGGCATAGCCGCCATAGAGCGCCACCATGACGCCGGTGAGCAGCACCACGAAGGGCAGCACCCGCGGCAGCGCGGCGAAGCGGTCGCGCATGGTGAGGTGCTCTTCGTGCAGGATCGCGGAGCCGGTGCCGGTCTGTTCGTAGAGCAGCTTGGCGCGGGCGAATTCCTGGCGGAAGCGCACCATCGCATAGGCGGCGAACAGCATCACCAGCAGCAGGCCCGGCCCGAGCCCGGCGAGGAACAGGCGGCCGAGCGATTGCTCGGCGGCGACCGCATAGAGGATCATGGTGATGGAGGGCGGCAAAAGGATGCCGAGCGTTCCCCCGGCGGCGATCAGGCCGGCGGCAAATCCGCCCGAATAGCCGCGCTTGCGCATCTCGGGAATGCCGGCCGAGCCGATGGCCGAGCAGGTGGCGGGCGAGGACCCGGCCATGGCGGCGAACAGGGCGCAGGCGAACACATTGGCGATGCCGAGCCCGCCGGGGATCTTGTGCATCCAGGCATGGAGCGCGGAATAAAGATCCTGTCCGGCCTTGGACTTGCCGATGGCGGCGCCCTTGAGGATGAACAGGGGAATGGAGAGGAGGGTGATGGAGGCCATCTCCTCATAGACATTCTGGGTGACCGTATCGAGGGATGCGGCGGGCATGAAGCCGAGCATGAACAGCACCGCCACCGCCCCCAGCGCGAAGGCGATGGGCATGCCGATGAACATGGTCAGCAGGGTCGCCCCGCCATACATCAGGCCGACGACGAGCGTGCTCATGGATGCTTCCTCCGGGCGAGGGCGCAGGCGATCTGCAAGGCGATCTGGAGCGACAGCAGCGCCATTCCAAGGGCCATGGTCGCATAGGGAATCCAGAGCGGCGGCGCCCAGGAGGAGGAGGACACATGCCCCTCGATCCAGGCCTCTTCCAGCAATGTGAACGACTTCCACGTGAAGAAGGCGCAGAAGGCAAAGCTGGCGATATCCACCAGCAGCAGCCGCGCGGCATTCACGCGCGGCGGCAGGAGCGTGCTCAAGGCCTCGATGGCCACATG
>NCHM01000044.1:21210-24154 GCA_002257205.1 Rhizobiales bacterium 24-66-13
GCCTCGTCCTGCCAATAGCTCATGGCGCCGAAGGCGAGCCGCGAGGCGACGCTATAGGAGAGGATCAGCCCCGCAAGCACGAGCACGAACGCGGCCACCAGCACGATGATGCGATTGACCAGGGCCATTGCGCGGACAAGGACCGCGAGGCCCCCGCCGCTTTGCGTGTGCGCCGCGATGCCGGCCGTGGCCTCCGGCGCAGTGTCCAGCATCTGGCTCATGCCGCGGCCGCCAGTGCGAGCAGCTTGGCGCAATTCTCGCTCTTGCCGGCGAAGTCCTTCCAGGCGGTTTCCTTGGAAATGGCGACCCATTTGGCGATGATGTCCGGCGTCAGCATATGCACGTCGGCGCCCGCCTTCTTGTAGGTCTCCTCGACGCGCACATCGTCGGCGAGCGCGCCCTTCAGGCCGAATTCCTGCATCTCAAGGCCGACCGTGGTGAGGATCTGCTTCTCCTTGTCCGAGAGGCTGTCGAAGATGAGCTTGGAAATCAGCAAAGGCTGGAAGGTGAATTGATAGGACTTGCCGCGCCCGGTCGCGAGATGGCGCGCGACTTCCTCGGTGCGGAAGGAAATCATGCTGGTGGAGGAGGTGACGGCCGCTTCGCAGATGCCGGTCTGCATGGCCACATAGAGTTCGTTGGAGGGGAAAGAGACAACGGTGCTGCCGATGCGCTGGAACACGATGTCCATCTCGCGCGAGCCGCCGCGCACCTTCACGCCCTTGGCATCCTCCGGCGCGACCACCGGCTGCGCCTTGCTCACGCAGCCCGCCGCCTGCCACACCCAGGTGAGGATCATCACGCCCTTGGCGGCCAGCGCGCTTTCCAGCACCTCGCCCGCCGCCTTCGTGCGCCAGGACAGGCCGCTCTCATAGCTGGTCACGATGCCCGGCAATTGCGCGATGTTGCATTCGGGGATTTCGCCGCCCGCATAGGCGATCGGGAACAGCGACATATCGAGCGCGCCCTTCCGCAAGGCGGAGAATTGCGCATTGGTCTTCATCAGCGAGGAGCCGGGATAGACGTTGAACTTCAAGGCGCCGTCCGAGCGCTTCTCCACCTCGGCGGCGAACTTGTTCACCAATTGGTCGCGGAAATCGCCGTCCGTTCCCGTCGAGCCGGGGAACTGGTGCGAGATCTTCAGCGTGCGGGCATCCGCCCGTGCCGCTCCGGTGCCGCGGATGACAAACGGCGCGGCAAGAGCGCCGGACACAAATAGCCTGCGACTGATCTTCATGGCGTTTCTCCCAGTATTTCCGACATTGCGGAGCGGGCGGGATTTTTCCGCGCCCGGTTCTTTCGCGCGCGCGGCTGTGGCTCAGCCCCGCGCCTGATCTTCTCGTGCGATGCTCAGGCGGCGTCCTCGCTGGTCGCGGGCGCCACCTGCGCCACCACGCCGCGCGCTTCCAGCTCCTGGATCGCGGCGGGCGCGAAGCCGTAGTTTTCCAGCACCTCGCGGGTGTGCTGGCCGAGCAGCGGCGGGCTGCGGCGGATCCAGCCCTCCTCGGCGCCGGCCATCTTCAACGGGCTGGAAAGCTGCGCGAGGGGGCCGAGGGTGGGATGGGGCAAGGTCTCCACCAGGCCGAGATGGGCCACCTGCGCGTCATTGAGCGCATCCGCGACGGTGTTGATGGGCCCGGCGGGGATTTCCGCCGCCACCAGAAGGGCGGTCCAGTGGGCGCGGGTGTCGCGCGCCAGCTCCGCCTCGATGATCTCGCGCAGCAGCTGGCGATGGCCCATGCGGCTCGCATTGTCGAGGAAGCGCGGGTCGCTCTTCAGGTCCGGCCGCTCCAGGATGTCGCACAGCTTCAGCCACATATCCTGGGTGGCGGCGCCGATGTTCATGTCGCCGTCGCCGGCGCGGAACACGCCATAGGGGGTGATCACCGGATGCACGTTTCCGGTCGGCTCCGCCACCTCGCCGAGGCTGAGATAGCGCTGGCCCTGCACGCTGAGCAGGCTGACCAGGCTGGAGAGCAGCGAGGTTTCCACATGATCGCCGCGGCCCGTGTCCTGGCGCGCGATCCAGGCGCCGAGCACGCCGATGGCGAGCCACATGCCGGAAGTGAGGTCGCCGATGGCGACGCCGACGCGGGTCGGCTCGGTGGTGCCGGTCACGCTCATGAAGCCGGAATAGCCCTGGGCGATCTGGTCGAAGCCGGGGCGCGCGCTCAGCGGGCCGGAGGAGCCGAAGCCGCTGATGCTGGCGATGATCAGCTCCGGCTTGAGGGCGCGCAGCTCCTGCGGATCGAGGCCGAGCTTTGCCAGGGTGCCGGGCTTGAAATTCTCGATGATGACGTCCGACTTCAGCGCCATCTCGCGCAGCAGCGCCAACCCCTCGGCGGAGCGGAAATTGAGCGCGATGCTGCGCTTGTTGCGGTTGCCGGAGAGATAATAGGCGCTCTGATCGCGGTCGAACGGTCCCCAGGTGCGGATCATGTCGCCGCCGCCCACCGGCTCGACCTTGACCACGTCGGCGCCGAGGTCCGCCAGGATCATGCTGCAAAACGGGCCGGACAGGGCGCGGGTCAGATCCAGGACGCGCATTTTCTCAAGGGGCAAAGGCATGGTCGCAGGTCATCTTGCTTGTGGGTGTCGGGCTTGGGAGTGCCGGTTCGGTTCGCGGGATCGCGGCGCTATTTCACGACCGCGAGATAGGACGCGGGCAGGTGGTCGAGCAGCACCGACACCAGTTCGGTTTGCAGCGTCAGGTGCTGCTTCATGAGTGCGTGGGCGGCCTCCTCGCGGCATTCGAGAATGGCGTGCGCCACCTGCTCGTGCTCGCGGCTGGATTTGCGCAGGCGCGCGGGCGTGGTGAGCCAATAGCGGCGATAGGGCGCGAGGCGCTTGCGCAGCAAGCTCGTCTGCTCGTGGAGGAAATCATTGTGGCTGCCGCGATAGACGATCTCGTGGAAGCTGAAATTGGCCTCCGCATAATCCTTGC
>NCHM01000649.1 GCA_002257205.1 Rhizobiales bacterium 24-66-13
GCCGCCAAGGCCTATTCGCGGGTGTTGGAGCTCGACCCGCTGGCGGTTGAGGCATTGGCCAACCGGTCCGTGGCCCTGGTGCGCGCGGGCCATCCCGACGCGGCGCTCGCTGATTGCGAACGCTTGCTGGAATTGCAGCCCTGGTCGCCGGTCCACCCCGTCAACAAGGGCTTCATCCTGCTGGAGCGTGGCGCGGCCGCCGAGGCGCGTGCCGCTGCCGAGCAAGCGATTAGCCTGGCACCCGATTTCGTCGATGCCCACCATCTGCTGGGGGAGTGCTGTTTTCTCATCAGTGATCTGGAGGGCGCGTGCGCGGCCTATCAGCAGGCGGTGACGCGCGCTCCGCTGCGCGCGGATTTCCGTCTGCGCTACGCCTTTCTCCTGCGCCGCCTTGGCGCATTCGCGGAGGCGCACGAGCAAAGCGCCGCCGTGCTCGAGGCCGAACCGGGCAATCCGGCCGCCTTGTTCGAGCGCGGCATGGCGCGCGAGGGCCTGGGCGATGCTGCGGGCGCGCTGGAAGATCTCGACGCCCTGCTGGCGAAGGAACCGCCTTTCACCGAAGTCCTGCTTGCCCGGGCGCGCCTCCTGACCCATCTCGGTGCCCGCGCCGATGCCCGCGCCAGCATCGACAAGGCCCTTCACCTCGACGCTCATAATGCCCATGCGCTCGACGCCCGCGCGAACGAAGCTCTGGCCCGCGGTACCTGGGCCGAGGGTTGGGCTGCGCTCGATGCCGCGGCCCAGGCGGCGCGCGCCCGTCTTGCGGCCCGCAACGTCGGGATCTGGGATGGGACCGGGAGCCCGCGTGTCCTCGTTGTGGCCGCCGGGGAGCGGCTTTCGGACACGATCGCGCTGGCGCGCCTGCTGCCGCTGCTGGCCGACCGAGGGATCGAACCGCGCCTGCTGGTTGCCGACCCGGCGGACGCTGCACTGTTCGCCTCGCTGGACCCGCGTGTCGTGATTCTCCCCGATCCGGCGCGGATCGACCCCGCCGAAGAGGGGATGCTGGGCGTCGCCCTGGCCAGCTTGCCGCAACTCGTTGCGCCCGATCCTGCCCTCTGGCCGCGCGTGCCTTACCTGCATGCGCCGACGGAACGCCTTTCAGCCTGGAGCCATGCGCGGTCCGCCGGCGATCTGGTGATCGGAATCCATTGGCAGAGCGAGGATGCCGGCCGCGTCGAGCCCCTGCGCAGGGCATCGCTGGACGCCTTTGCGCCGCTCGCCGCAATCGAGGGGGTGCGGCTCGTTGGGCTCCAGCAGGGCGCGGCCGCGGCGCAGATGGACCGCGTGCCGTTCCGCGGGCGCATTCTGCGCCTTGAGAGTGACTTCGACGCTGACGGCACGTTTCTCGACAGCGCCGCGCTGCTGCACCACCTGGACCTGCTCGTCAGTGTCGATGCACCGCTGGCGCATCTTGCGGCCGCGATGAACCGGCCGGTGTTGCTCGCGGCAAGCGGAGGGACCCACTTCGCCTTCGCTGGTGATGGCGCGGACAATGGGTTCTATCCCTCGGTGCGCGTCGTTCGCCAGGAGCAGCCGGGACAATGGGGCGGCGTGTTCACCGCGATAGCGGCGGGTGTGGAGATGGGTAAGGCCGAAAATCATGAGCACAAGTGAAGCGATGCCGGCTCCGGTGGAGATTCTCGCTCCGGTGTCCGCCGGTGAGCTGATCGACAAGATCACCATTCTCGAAATCAAGGCGGAACGCATCGCCGATCCGG
>NCHM01000650.1 GCA_002257205.1 Rhizobiales bacterium 24-66-13
GGGCGGGCAGCATGCCTGCCTCGTGGCCGACGCGCTCGGCATGAAGAGCGTCCACATCCACCCCTTCTCGGGACTGCTATCGGCCTATGGCATGGGCCTTGCGGCCATTCGCGCGCATCGCACCAAGGCCGTTGGTGTGCGTCTGGCGCCCGAGGCGCTGGCCGCGCTCGGGCAAACCCGCGACGCGCTCGCGGGCGAGACGGTGGCGGAACTCGTCGGGCAGGGGATCGCCCCGGCGGAGGTGGAGACGCAGGCCAAGCTGCATCTGCGCTATGAAGGCACCGACACGCCGCTGTCCGTGACGCTCGCCGACGTGCCCGCCATGCTTCGCGAGTTCGAAGGCAAGCATAAGGCCCAGTTCGGCTTCATCTCGCCGGAAAAGCCGCTGGTGGTGGAGGCCATCGAGGTGCAGTCCTCGGGCGGCGGCGCCGGCATCGCCGAGGCCGACCACCCCTTGAGCGAAGGCACGCCGGAGGCGGACCGAACCGCACGCTTTTATTCGCGCGGCGAGTGGCACGAGGCCCCTGCGGTGCTGCGCGCCGCCTTCCGGCCGGGCATGACGCTGGAAGGCCCGGCGATCATCATCGAGCCCAACCAGACGGTGATCGTGGAAGCCGGCTGGCGGGCGCAGGTGACCGTCAAGGATCATCTGCTGCTCACCCGCGCGGTCGCCCTGAAGCGGGCCGAGGCGGTGGGCACGCATGCCGATCCGGTGATGCTCGAAGTGTTCAACAACCTCTTCATGTCCATCGCGGAGCAGATGGGTGTGACGCTCCAGAACACCGCCTATTCGGTGAACATCAAGGAGCGGCTGGACTTCTCCTGCGCGGTGTTCTCGGGCACCGGCGAACTGGTGGCCAACGCCCCGCACATGCCGGTGCATCTCGGCTCGATGGATCGTTCTGTAGAAACGGTGATCCGGGAGAATGAGGGCGCCATTCGGCCCGGCGACGTGTTCGCGCTCAACGCACCTTATAATGGCGGCACCCACTTGCCGGACATCACCGTGTGCTCGCCGGTGTTCGACGATGCGGGGAAAGAGCTGCTGTTCTGGGTCGCCTCGCGCGGCCATCATGCGGACGTGGGCGGCGTCGCCCCCGGCTCCATGAGCCCGCGCGCCACGATCATCGAGGAAGAAGGCGTCTATATCGATAATTTCAAGCTGGTGGACCAGGGCCGCTTCCGCGAAGCGGAGTTGCTTGGCCTGCTTTCCGGCGCGAAATATCCGGCCCGCAATCCGGTGCAGAACGTGGCCGACCTCAAGGCGCAGATCGCCGCCAATGAGAAGGGCATCCAGGAACTGCGCAAGATGATCGCGACCTTCGGGCTTGACGTCGTCACCGCATACATGGGCCATGTACAAGACAATGCGGAAGAGAGCGTGCGCCGCGTGCTCGACCGTCTCAATGACTGCGAATACAGCTATGAGATGGACCAGGGCACGGTGATCAAGGTGAAGATCACGGTGGACAAGACGGCGCGGCGCGCCACCGTGGATTTCACCGGCTCCTCGCCGCAGCAGCAGACCAATTTCAACGCGCCGGCTCCGGTTACGCGCGCGGCCGTGCTCTATGTGTTCCGTGTCATGGTGGAGGACGAAATCCCCATGAATGCCGGCTGCCTGCGGCCCATCGACATCGTGGTGCCGCAGGGCTCCATGCTCTCGCCGGTCTATCCCGCCGCCGTCGTGGCGGGG
>NCHM01000651.1 GCA_002257205.1 Rhizobiales bacterium 24-66-13
GGGCTCGCGGTGCGGATCTGGTCCCGCAGGGCGGCAAGCGCGTTGGCGACGGCGCCGGAAAGGTTTTCGTCCACGATCGCGATGTCCGCGGCGATGGCGCCGGGGCCGCTCACCACCAGCAGCGCGCCGATCTCCGCCTCATTGGCGATGCGATGCTTGTCCTTGCCGGAGATGGCGGCGAAGGCGGGCACGCCGGCAAAGCCCGGCGGAACATCGAGGCCGGTCAGGTCCACCTCGTCGCCGACCTGGGGCAGGGACACCATGCGGGCGCGCCGGCCCGCCCGCTCCAGCACGGCTGCAATGCGCCAGGCCGCGTCGAAGGCATTGCGCGAGAGCGGCGCCGGCGGCATCAGCAGGATCGGATGGGGCGGCAGGGCGCTCCAGGCGGTGGTGATGTCGGTCACCGCATTGCGGTCGTAGGTATAGGTCAGGCGGGTGTCGGGGCCGATCTCGAAAATGTTGCCGATCGCCCGCTCGTCCGCACACAATTGCTCGGCCACCACCGAGGCCCAGGCCACGTTGAGATCGAGGAAGCCGGTGCGCCGGGCAGTGGTCGCCACCGGGATCTCGAACAGCACCGCGCTTTTCTCGCCCTTCACCTGCTGCGCCACCTGCGGCGTGCCGTCGATGGAGACGAGATAAGTGGTGCGCCCGCCGTCGCCGCGCAGATAGCGGCCCTGGAAATTCAGCCGGGCGCTGTTCAGCGGCAGGTTGGCGGGAACCGGGAAGAACACGGACCGCCGCGCATCGAGCCCCGACAAGCCGATCGGCTGGAGGATGCCGAGATCGGCCAGGGTCAGCGAAACGGTGACGGAGCCGTCGCCGGCAATCCGTTGCATGGCATAGGCGACGGGATCGGTAGGCGCGGGCGTCAGAGCGGCGGGGGCGCTGTCCTGCGCCAGGGCCGGCAGGCCGGCGGCGCAGATACCGCTCAAGGGCAGGGCCAACGCGAGGGCGAGCCTCCAGCCCTTCGTCGCGAGGTATCCCTTCGCGCCTCGTCCCGCCATCCCCGCGTCCTTTCACTCAAAACCGCGCGCATACACTTCCGCGCGTATTACCTAATTGCCGCCCGTCAGTCACCAAAGTGATAACACAGACCGGTTTCAAGGCCAGTCCCGGCAATAAAATCGCGTCGTCGGGCGAGATGGCTGGGCCAGAGGCCGGGCGGCGAGGGCTCAGGCGGCGAAAGTCGATGTTCCACGCGCACACAGCGTATCAACGATGCGGCCGGACGCCTTGCCGTCGCCATAGGGGTTCAGGCGCTGGGCGAACCTTGCGTAATGGGCCGGATCATCCAGCAGGCGCGCCACCGCCGAAACGATGCGGGCCGGGTCCGTGCCGACCAGTTCCACCGTGCCGGCGATCACCGCTTCCGGCCGCTCGGTGATGTCGCGCATCACCAGCACCGGCTTGCCGAGCGAGGGCGCCTCCTCCTGCACGCCGCCGGAATCGGTCAGCACAAGGGTGGCGCGGCGCATGAGATAAAGGAAAGGCACGTAGTCCAGGGGGGCGATGAGGTGCATGTTGGGGCAATCGCCGAGCCGCTCCATCACCGGGCCGCGCACATTGGGGTTCAGGTGGACGGGATAGACGATGTCCACGTCGCTGCGCCGGGCCAGGCGCGCCAGCGCATCGCAGATGGCGACGAAGCCGGCGCCGAAATTCTCGCGCCGATGCCCGGTCACCAGTATGAG
>NCHM01000045.1 GCA_002257205.1 Rhizobiales bacterium 24-66-13
GCGGCTTCACCAATTGGCCCTGCCGTTCGCGGGCGGCGTCGCGCGCCGCTTCGTCCGGGCCCGGCAGGGTCGCGATCAGGTGGCGGATATCGTCGAAGGGAAGACCGGTTTCGGCAGAGTGCATGACGCTCTCAATGAGGATGACGCCCTCGATGGGAAGGGCGCGCGGCTTCAGCCGCGCACCTTTCTATTCCGCCGGAGCGGGATGGTCACCTGTCGGATGCGGTCCGGCGGGATGATCGCCGGAACCGTCCTTGGCCCGCTTGCGGCCCAGCGCGGCCAGCCAGCGCGCCGTCACATAGAACACCGGCGTGAAGATGAGGCCGAACAGCGTCACGCCAATCATGCCGGAGAACACCGCCGTGCCGAGCGCTTGGCGCAATTCCGCGCCGGCGCCGACCGCCCACACCAGCGGCACGACGCCGAGGATGAAGGCGAGCGAGGTCATGACGATGGGGCGAAGACGCAGCCGGGCGGCTTCCACCGCCGCCTCCTGGCGCCCGTGCCCCTGGTCCTCCAGCTGCTTGGCGAACTCCACGATCAGGATCGCGTTTTTCGCCGCCAAGCCTATCAGCACGATGAAGCCCACCTGGGTGAGGATGTTGTTGTCCTGACCCCGCAGGATCACGCCGAGCAGCGCCGCCACCAGACACATGGGCACGATGAGGATGACCGCCAGCGGCAAGGTCAGGCTCTCATATTGTGCCGCCAGCACCAGGAACACGAACACCACGCCGAGCGCGAACGCGAAGATGGCGGTGTTGCCGGCCCTCTGCTGCTGATAGGCGAGCGCGGTCCATTCATAGGAGAAGCCTTGCGGCAGGACCTGCGCCGCCAGCTTCTGCATAATCGCCATCGCCTGGCCCTGGGAATAGCCGGGCGCCGGGCTGCCGTCGAGTTCCGCCGCCGGATACAGATTGTAGCGCGGCACGCGGTAGGGACCGGAAATGTCCGAGATGGTCGTGAACGAGCCGAGCGGCACCGTGTCGCCAGCCGCATTGCGCACGCGGATGGCGAGGATGTCCTTCGGATCGAGGCGGAACGGCGCATCGGCCTGCACCTGCACGCGGAAGGTGCGCGAGAACAGGTTGAAGTCGTTCACATAGCTCGAGCCGATATAGGTCTGGAGCGCCGCGAACACATTGCCCACGTCCACCTGGAGCAACTGGGCCTTCGAGCGGTCGATGTCGAGATACATCTGCGGTGTCGAGGTCTCGAACAGCGAATAGACCTGCATCAGGCCGGGGGTCTTGGCCGCAGCGCCCATCATGGCATAGACCGCGCCCTGGAGCGCCGGATAGCCGGCGCCGATCCGGTCCTCCACCATCATGCGGAAACCGCCGGCATTGCCGATGCCCTGCACCGGCGGCGGCTGCACGACGATGAGCAGCGCTTCCTGGATCGAGGCGAGCTTGCGGAACAAGGTGCCCTGCACCGCTGTCGCGGTGCGGGTGGGGTCGCCACCGCGCTCCGAGAACGGCTCCAGGATCACGAACATGGCGCCGGCATTGGGCGCATTGGTGAAGGTCGCTCCCGAGAAGCCGGCGATGTTGATGATATGGCCGACGCCGGGGGTGCCGATCACCTGATCCGCCGCCGCCTTCATCACCGCTTCGGTGCGCTGCATGGAGGCGCCGGGCGGCAATTGCACCGCGACGATCAGATAGCCGCGATCCTGCTGCGGAATGAAGCCCTGGGGCGTCGTCACGAACAGATAGCCACCGAAGCCGACGATGCCGACATAGACGATCAGCACCAGCGCGACGATGCGCACCAGCCGCCGGGTCATCCAGGCATAGCCGTTGCCCAAGCCCTCGAACATGCGGTTGAAGATGCGGAAGAAGCCGACCAGGGGCCGCGCATACCAGGCGACCGGCGCATCCGCGTGCGCATGCGGCCGCAGCAGCAGCGCGCACATGGCGGGCGAGAGCGTCAGCGAGACCAGCAGCGAGATCAGGGTCGATCCGGCAATGGTCAGCGCGAACTGGCGGTAGAACTGGCCCGAGATGCCGGTGATGAAGGCGGTGGGAATGAACACCGCCGAGAGCACCAGCGAGATCGCGACCAGCGCCCCGCCCACCTCGTCCATGGTCTTGTAGGCGGCATCGCGCGGACTAAGCCCCGCCTCGATGTTGCGCTCCACATTCTCCACCACCACGATCGCGTCGTCGACCACGATGCCGATGGCGAGCACCAGGCCGAACAGCGACAGATTGTTCAGCGAGAAGCCGAACAGCGTCATGACGAAGAAGGTGCCCACCAGCGAGATCGGGATCGCCAGGATCGGGATGATCGCGGCGCGCCAGGTCTGCAGGAACAGGATCACCACCAGCACCACCAACACCACGGCTTCGCCGATGGTATGGAGGACTGCCTCGACCGACTGCTGGATGAATTCGGTGGGGTTGTAATAGATCGCGTATTTCAGGCCCGAGGGCAGCTCCTTGCCCAGCTCCGCCATCTTCGCCACCACCGCATTGCCGGTGGACAGCGCGTTCGAACCCGGACGCTGGAATACGCCGAGCGAGATGGCGACGTCGCGGTCGAGGAACGAGGTGGAGGAATAATCCTGCGCGGTGATCTCCACGCGGGCCACATCCTTCAGCCGCACGAGCGCGGTGTTGGTCTGCTTGATGACCACATTGCCGAACTGGACGGGATCGGACAGGCGCCCGAGCGTGCGCACCGCGATCTGGAAGGCGCGCTGCTGCGGCACCGGCGGCTGGTTCAGCACGCCGGAGGCCACCTGCACGTTCTGCGCCTGGAGCGCGGTGACGACGTCGCCCGCGGTGAGGTTCAATTCCTGGAGCCGCTGCGGGTCGAGCCACACCTGCATGGCATAGTCGCGGGCGCCGAACACGGTGATCGAGCCGACGCCGTCGATGCGCGAGAGCACGTCCTTGATCTGGACGTTCGCGACATTGGAGATGAACAGCGGGTCGCGCGAGCCGTCGGGCGAATAAAGGCTCACCACCAGCATCAGATCGGGCGAGCTCTTCGCCGTCACGATGCCGATCTGCTGCACTTCCTGCGGCAGGCGCGGCTGGGCGATGGCGACGCGATTCTGCACCTGCACCTGGGCGATGTCGAGATTGGTGCCGAGGTCGAAGGTGACGGAGATCGAGAAGCGGCCGTCAGCGGAGGAATTGGAGGAGACATAGAGCATGCCCTCCACGCCGTTGATCTGCTGCTCGATGGGCGTCACCACCGTCTCGGCCACCACCTCGGCGCTGGCGCCGGGATATTGGCCGGTCACGGTGATCACCGGCGGCGCGATTTCGGGATATTGGGCGACCGGAAGGCGCAGGTAGGACACCGCGCCGAGAATCAGCACGACCACCGAGACGACGGACGCGAAGATGGGACGGTCGATGAAGAAATGGGAGAAGCGCATGGGGTCTTCTCCTCACTTCGCCGTGGTGGCGCTTGAACCTGAATTGGCGGCGGGTGCGGCGGCGGGCGTCGCCGGGGCTTCCTGCGGCGTCACCTTCACGCCCGGACGCACGCGCATCAGCCCGTTCACCACCACCAGATCCTCAGGCGTAAGGCCGGACTTGATGACCCGCGCCGTGCCTTCCAGCTGGCCGATCTCGACGAACTTCTGCTGGATCACATTCTCCGGCCCGACCACATAGACGAACTTGCGCAGCTGCTCGCTGCCGATCGCGACATCCGGCACGGTCAGCGCCTGATAGGGCGGCGAGGCGGGCAGCTGGATGCGCGCGAACATGCCGGGGCGGAACAGGTCGTTCTTATTGTCGAACACCGCGCGGCCGCGGATCGTGCCGGTGGCGCGATCGACCACATTGTTCAGGAAGTCCATCTTGCCGACATGCACGAAGCTCTTGTCGTCGATCAGCTTCAGCTTCACCGGCCCGCCGGTCAGGGCCTTGCCCTCGTTGAGGCGCTGGTAGCGCAGGAGCGAGGCTTCGTCGAAGGTGAATTCGAAGCGGATCGGGTCGGTGGAGACAATGATCGCGAGCAGCGTGGGCGCGGCGCCGGCGCCGCCGAGCACGTAATTGCCCACCGAGACCCGGCGGTCGCCGATGCGGCCATCGACCGGCGCGCGCAGTTCGGTGAATTCCAGATCGAGCTTGGCCGAGGCGACGGCGGCTTCCTGCGCCTGCACCGTGGCGGCCGCGGTGCGTTCGGTCTGGGTGCGCTGATCGAACGCCTGCTTGGAAATGGCGTTGGAATTTTTGTCCTGGAGCAGCGTGCGGGCGCGCTCGAGGTCTGTCTGGGCGAAGTCCAGATTGGCCTTCGCGACCGCCAGATTGGCCTGGGCCGAGTCCAGGGCGATCTTGAACGGCCGCTGGTCGATGGTGAACAGCAGGTCGCCTTCCTTCACCAATTGACCGTCGGTGAAATGGATCTGCGCGAGATAGCCCGAGACGCGCGCATGCACGTTCACCTCGTTGATGGCAACGAAGCGCCCGACATATTCGTCATAATCGGTGATGGTCTGGCTCTTGGCCTTCGCGACCGTCACAGCCGGGGGCGGAGGCGCGGCCTGCTGCTGCGGCTGGCTGCACCCCGCGAGAACAAAACCAAACGCAAAAAGAGCGGCAAGCGGAAGGCGGGCCGATACGGACATGAATGAGGCTCCGACAGGCGCCGCAAGGGGCGCCTCTTGATTGTCAGAAATGACGGGCGGCGCCTTCCGCAACCGACGAGCCACGTCACTAGCGAAGGTCGCATAGCACAGCGATGTGCAATGCAAAACGCTTTAAAGCGTCAATCGGGCTGCCGCGTGGCTTTCACGGCATCGGTGGCGCGCCGGCCTGCCAGACCCCGCAGGAACCGGCGACCCAGCATTGCCCAAACGGAAAGCGCATAGGCGAGCCCGCCCGCACCGACCACCAGGAGGAAGATCACTTCCTCGCGAGCAAAGGCGAATCCCGCCGTGAGCTTCGCCGCCAGGGGACCTGCGCCCAGCAGCACCCCTGCCAGCACAAGGCCGCACACCGCCAGCCGCACGAGATTGCCCGGCAAGGTTCCATCGCCCACAGGAAGGCCACGCCGGCGGGCGAACCAGATCAAGAGGCCAAGATTGATCCAGCCGCCGAGTGCGGTCGCGAGCGCCAGCCCCACCTGCGCCAGCGTGCCCATGAGGGCGAATTTCAGCGCCACATTGATCGCCACCGCCAGCAGCGCCGCCTTCATGGGGGTCGCGGTATCGCCCCGCGCGTGGAACGGGGCGATGAAGGCGCGCACCACCACGAAGGCGATCAGCCCGATGCCATAGGCCTGCAAGGTGGCGGCCGCCTCCGCCGCATCGCCGCGCGTGAAGGCGCCGCGCGCGAACAAAGCACGCATGGTGAGATCGGGAATCAGCAGCGCCGCCACTACGAACGGCAGCGCCAGCAACACCGCCAGTTCGATGGAGCGGGCCTGGGCATGGGCGGCCCCCGCATCATCGCCGCCGGCGAGCCGGCGCGACATCTCGGGCAGCAGCACCGTGCCGATGGCGATGCCCACCACGCCGATGGGCAATTGGTTGATGCGGTCGGCATAATAAAGCGCGGAGAGCGCGCCGGTGGGCAAGAACGTGGCGATGATGGTGTCGGCGAACAAGGCGATCTGCACCCCGGCCGATCCGATGATGGCCGGGCCGAGCGCTTTGAGGAATTGCCGCGTGCCGGGATCGAGGCGCGGCCGGCCGAAGCGCAGGCCGATGCCCGTGCGCTCGGCGTCCCAGCCCACCAGAATCACCTGCCCGACGCCCGAGATCAGCACGCCCCACGCCGCCGCGTGCCCGGCCGTGGGAAACGCCGCCGCGCTCAGCAGCGTGCCGACCATGCACACATTCAGCAGGATGGGAGAGGCCGCCGCCATGGCGAACCGGTCGGACGCATTGAGCGCGCCGGAGATCAAGGTCGCCACTGAGATCAGCGCCAGATAGGGAAAAGTGATGCGCGTCAGCGTGATGGCGAGCGCGAACCGCTCGGGGTCATCGGCAAGGCCGGGCGCCAGCAGGCCCACGAACTGGGGCGTGAACGCCAGCGCGCCCGCCAGCAGAACGCCATGGACCAGCGCCATGGCGGTGAGAATCTCATCGGCGAAGGCGCGCGCGGTCGCAATCCCGCCCTGCTCCTTCAGCCGGGCATAGGTGGGCACGAAGGCGGCATTGAACGCGCCCTCGGCGAAGATGGCGCGGAAATGATTGGGCAGGCGGAACGCGACGAGAAACGCATCCGCCACCGGCCCGGCGCCCAGCACGGCCGCCATGACGACATCGCGCACGAAGCCGGCGAGCCGCGAGAGCAGCGTCAGCCCGCCGACGGAAAGGATGTTGCGGAACATGAACCGGCTTTTCGTGACAGGCGGACAATGGCTGCGTGCGCACGCGACGGGCCTGCACCCGTCGCGTCGAATCGCCCGCGCAGCATAAGCGAAAGCCGCCGCCCGCCCACAGGCTCCGTTTCAGCGCCGCAGGACCCGGCGCCTATGGTGGCCCGCCATTCGGCGCGCGCGCTTTATTCGGCGAGCGCACGCCGCACGGCGGCGATGATGCGGTCCTGCGTCGCCGCGTCGAGATAGGCATGCATCGGCAGGCTGATGACCTCCTCGCACAAGGTCTCGGCCACCGGCAGGATCGCGCCCGCCGCCGGATAGGCGCCATAGGCCGGCTGGAGATGCATGGGGATGCGATAATAGACGGCGGTGGGGATGCCTTCCGCCTTCAGGGCTTCGGCCAGCGCATCGCGGCGGCCCGGAGCGAGGCGAATGGTATATTGCGCCCACACCGAGGTCGCGCGCGGATCGACGAAGGGCACCACCGCCACATCGGCCAGCGCAGCATTGTAGCGCGCGGCCACCTTCTCGCGGGCGGCGATCTCCTCTTCGAAGATGGCGAGCTTCTCCAGCAGCACCGCCGCTTGGATGGTGTCGAGCCGCGCGGTCATGCCGATGCGCACGTTCTGGTACTTGTCCACGCCCTGCCCGTGCTCGCGCACGCTCTTGAGCACGGTGACGAGCTCCGCGTCATCGGTGAAGATGGCGCCGCCGTCGCCATAGCAGCCGAGCGGCTTGGCCGGGAAGAAGGAGGTCGCGGCGGCGTCGCCGATGCTGCCGGTGCGCTTGTTGTTCCAGGTGCCGCCGAAGCCCTGGGCGGTATCCGCCAGCACCTTCAGCCCGTGCCGCTCGGCGATCGGCAGCAGCGCATCATAATCGGCCGGCTGGCCGAACAGATCCACCGGAATCACCACCTTGGGGATCAGCCCATGGTCCTTGGCGACATCAATTGCCAGTTCCAGGCTCTCCGGGTCCATGTTGAAGGTGTCTTCCTTCACATCCACGAACACCGGCGTCGCGCCGACCCACGGCACCACCTCGGCGGTGGCACAGAAGGTGAAGGCGGGGCAGAACACGGCATCGCCCGCCTTCACGTCCCACGCCATCAGCAGCAGCGCCAGCGCATCCGTGCCGCTGGAACAGGCCACGGCATATTTCGAGCCGGCGAACGCGGCAAGCCGCTCCTCCAGCAGCGCCACTTCCGGGCCATTGATGAAGCGGCAGGAATTCAGCACGCCCTGCACGGCCTGATCGATCTTCGCGCCGATGCGCTGGCGCTGGGCGGCGAGATCGATGAAGGGAATTGGTGCCATCTGAGCCTTCACGTGAGACGTCATGATAAGTCCTTGAAAGGGGCCATTCAGCCTGCGGCTCGAAGGCGGGCCGTGCGCGCCTTCGCTTCCGCGCGCTCGCTGAGGCAGGCGATGGCGATTTCCAGGCTCGCGACACCTTCTTCGCCGGTGACCGGCGGCGGATTGCCGGTGCGCACCGCCTGGAGGAAATTCTCCAGTTCCGTGCGCAGCGGCTCGGAATAGGCCACCGGCAGGTGGCGCATGGAATAGGCGCCGTCCGGCCGATAGTCGAAGCATTCGGTGACCTGGCGGGTCAGCAGATCGCCGATCACATATTTCTTGCGGGTCGCCACATGCACCGTGCGCGCCTTGAAGGGCGTCAGCCAATTGGTGTTGATGTGCGCCAGCACGCCCGAGGCGGTGCGGAATTGCAGCAGCGCGATATCCTCGCGCTCGGCCATGGCGCTGGAGGTCTGCGGCTGCAATTCGACGATGTCGGATTCGGTGAACCAGCGAATCAGATCGATGTCGTGCACCGCAAGGTCAATGACCACGCCCACATTCGACATACGCGGCGGGAACGGGCCGACGCGGGTGATGGCGATGGAGAGCAGGTCCTCGCCGCGGATCGCTTCCTTCACCGTCTGCACGGCGGGATTGAAGCGCTCCACATGGCCGACCATCAGCGTCACGCCCCGCGCCTTGGCGGCGGCGATGATCTCGCGGCCCTGCTCGGCGGTGGAAGCAACCGGCTTTTCCACCAGCACCGAGGTGCCGGCATTGATGATGTCCAGCGCGATCGGGTGATGCAGATGGGTCGGCGCGGCGACGATGATGGCGTCGAGGCCCAGTTCCAGCAGCGCATGATGATCCGCCACCGCCTGGCAGCCGAGGAAGCCGGCGACCCGGCCCGCCTGTCCGGCGTCGGGATCGGCGATGGCCACCAGTTCGGCGCCCGGCAATTGGGACAGCACGCGGGCATGGTTGGACCCCATGATGCCGATGCCGGTAACGCCAACGCGGATGCGGCGCTGCCCCAGTGATGCTCTGTCCTGAGCCATGAGAGGCCTCTTTCTTTGTCGCTTCGTCCGGCTCCTATCACGGGAGGTGCGCCGGACGCGAGCCGCGCGGGTCGGTTAGCCCCCTTGCGACGTTCAAGAATTGCGTCGGCGTATTACCGGACATGCTGCAATGCGGCAAATTCCGCCACGGTAATGCGATGCTTCCCCGCGGCGGCCGCTGCCACGCCCAGCCCACAAAAAAGGGGATGCGCGGTGGCGCATCCCCTTGTCGATACGGCTTTTGCGAAGGTTTAGAACTTATAATTCACGCCCAGGCGGGTGGTGCTGGAGGTCACCCCAGCATCGGCGCCGATATTGTCATAAGTCTTCGAACCGAGGTCGGTATAGAGATACTCGGCGCGGGCGGTCCAATTGTTGGTCAGCGCATATTCCAGGCCGCCGCCGACGGCCCAGCCCACATGGGTGTTGGAATCGCTGAAGCCGAAATCGGTGATGGTGTTCTTGCCATAGGCGAGGCCGCCGGTGACATAGGGCAGCACGCGGTCGAAGGCATAGCCCAGGCGCGCGCGCACGGTGCCAAAATAATCCAGCTTGCTGGAGAGACCATAGGCGCCGCTGGAGATGTCGCCGCCCTGAAGGTCGGCCTCCACGCCCACCAGAACATTGTTCACGAATTGGTAATTATAGCCGACCTGCCCGCCTGCGGACCAGCCGGAGGGATTGAGCCCATAGAAATCGGCCGCATCCTTGCCCGAACCCCAGCTGTAGCCGGCATTGCCGCCGATATAGAAGCCGGTCCAGGAAAACACGGGCGGCGCCGAGACCACCGGGGCCCGCGCGGGGGCGGGTCTGCTCAGATCAGCCGCCATGGCGGGAGCTGCGAGCAGAGTGCTCAGCAGCGCACCAGACAGAAGAAGCCTTTTCATAAAACGCACCTCGACACTTACCGTTGAGGTGGAGCATCCGCCTTGAGGCCGGCCCGGAGATGGCGCGTGGAAGGCGAAGCCGTGGCAGGGAGAGGGTCTCTCCGTGGCGCCGCGCATCTTCGGACGGCATTAAATTACCTCCGTCCGCATAAAGAAAACCCCGGGCTCGCGCCCGGGGTCTAAAATCAGCCGAAACCAATCAGCGATCAGAACTTGTAGTTCACGCCGAGACGGACGGTGTTCACGTCGAGGTCGGTGTTGATCGAACCGAGGGTCGAGGGGATGGAATACGTGTTGCCCTGGAAGTTGGCATACAGGTATTCGACCTTGGCCGTGATGTTGTTGGTGAAGGCGTATTCCACGCCGCCGCCGATGGTCCAGCCCCAGTTGGTGGTGGAGGTGTCGACGCCGTAGAAGTTGCCGAAGCTCACGCGCTCCCAAGCAGCACCACCGGTGATGTAGGGCAGCCAACGATCCATGGCATAACCGGCGCGAGCGCGGATGGTGCCGAAGGTCTTGATTTCGGGCTCAACATTCGCGCCGATGAACGGACCGCTCAGGATGAGGCTGCTGTTGGAGATCGAACCCCACTGGGCGTCGGCCTCAACACCGAGAACGATGTTGTTGGCGAACTGGTAGTTGTAGCCGATCTGACCACCACCGAGGAAGCCGTTGGCATCGCCAGCGCTGTAGTTGGAATACGGCGCGCCATAGAACGGCGAGACGTTGAACGAATTGCTCGCCCAGCCCCAGCCGACGTTGCCGCCGAGGTAGAAGCCGGTCCAGGAGAAGACCGGGACGACGGCCACGGCCTTGACGGGATACTTGGTGGCGAGGTCGGCCGCAGAGGCGGCGCCGCCGAGGAGGGCCAGGGCAGAGACCCCGGCGAGAGCGCGCTTCAACATTGTTACACCCTTCATTACGATGCGAAACCAGAATGAGCGGACCTTACAGCGAGTCCACCGTCCCGTCTGTCACCCTGGAGCAACACCGCCCCAAGAAAACAGGGCGACATTGTGACCAGGAGACTACATCAGAACACAATTGGCAATCAAGGGGTAGCAAACCCAAGCTTCCGGCCAATACGGTTCTAATTTCCCAGCTTAAGATTTTAGAAACGATAGTTCACGCCTGCACGCAGAACATTACCGTCGTACCCGACCGAGGCCGGTCCGATCAATGACGAGTAAGTAGAACTACCAAGATCGACGTAAAGATATTCCGCACGGGCACTCCAGTTGCGATCGAGGGCAAATTCTGCGCCCGCTCCGATCGTCCAGCCAGAATGTGACTGAGAATTACTCAGCCCCGCGACCTCAAACTGCCCCTGGCCATAGGCGAAGCCCGCTGTCGCGTAGGCCATCACCCGGTCAAAAGCGAAACCCAGTCGGGCCCTTACGGTTCCAAGGTAATCGACATTGAATGCGCCCGCGCTGATGCCGGACCAGTCGAAATCGGCCTCAAGGCCGGCAACGAGCGGCGAACCGGCAAATTGGACATTATATCCGCCCTGCAACCCGCCGATGAAACCGCCCGGGCTCTCGGACGCGGCCGTTCCCCATCCGTAACCGGCGTTGGCGCCAAGATAGAAGCCGGTCCAGGAAAACGGCCCGGCCGGAGCCGCAGAGCCATAATTGCCATATTGCGCCATGTCGGCGGCGCTGGCTGGCGCCGCCAGGCTGATGCATGTGGCGGCGATGGCCAACCAACCTCTGCTCATCCTCCATCCTCCTGCCGATAAACCCGCCGCAGCCGGATCCCGCAAAAGGCATAAGTCGGAAATGGCAAAGGAAGTCTGGCCAACACCCCGCTTGGCCTCAGGCATTACAAAGTCAGGGTAAACAAAGGGTAAATCCGGTACCCCGCGCTCGCCCCCCTGGCCCTGGCGGCGGCTTATCCCTACCTTGCAGCCATGATCGCCCGCCCGCCCCTCGACCAGCCCGACGATAGCTTCGACCCCCAGGACACCGACGACGAAGCCGCGCTGGTGCTGGAGACCCAAGCCGAAGGCGAGGTTTCCCCCGGCACCCTCGCCACCGGGCGGGAGGCGATCGCGCGCGCGGTGAAGCACGCGCCCTCCGGGCCCGGCGTCTACCGCATGATCGCGGCGGACGGCACGGTGCTCTATGTGGGCAAGGCCAAGAGCATCAAGAAGCGGGTGCTCAGCTATACCCGCCTGGTCGGCCACACCAACCGAATCGCCCGCATGATCGCGGCGACGGTTTCCATGGAATTCGTCTCCACCCGCACCGAATCCGAAGCGCTTCTGCTGGAAGCGAACCTCGTCAAGCAGCTGAAGCCGCGCTTCAACGTGCTGCTGCGGGACGACAAATCCTTTCCCTACATTCTCATCACGGCGGATCATCCGGCCCCGCAGATCCTCAAGCATCGCGGCGCGCGCAGCCGGCCGGGGCATTATTACGGCCCGTTCGCCAGCGTCTGGGCGGTGGATCGCACCATCAACGCCCTGCAGCGGGCGTTCCTGCTGCGCTCCTGCTCGGACAGCTATTATGAGAATCGCACCCGCCCCTGCCTGCTGTTCCAGATCAAGCGCTGCTCCGGCCCCTGCACCGGCGAAGTAAGCCATGCAGATTACGCAGAGCTGGTACGCGAGGCGCGGGCTTTTCTCACCGGACGGTCGCGGGCGGTGAAGGAAGAGCTGGCGCGCGAGATGGAGGCGGCCTCCGAGGCCCTGGAATTCGAGCGCGCGGGGCGCCTGCGCGATCGCCTTGCCGCGCTTTCCGCCGTCCAGGGCAGCCAGGGCATCAATCCGCGCTCGGTGGAAGAGGCGGATGTGTTCGCCTGCTATCAGCAGGGCGGCGCCACCTGCATCGAGGTGTTCTTCTTCCGCACCGGCCAGAACTGGGGCAACCGCGCCTATTATCCGCGCGCCGACAAATCGCTGGACGAGCGCGAGGTGCTCGGCGCCTTCATCGCCCAATTCTACGAGGACAAGCCCTGCCCCCGCCTCATCCTGCTCAGCCACGAGGTGGAGGAACAGGCGTTGATCGCCGAGGCGCTCAGCGAGAAGACCGGCTCCAAGGTCGAGATCGCCACGCCGCGCCGGGGCGAGAAGCTCGATCTGGTCAGCCACGCCTTGCAGAACGCCCGCGAGGCGCTGGGCCGCAAGCTGGCCGAGACCGCGACCCAGGCGAAACTGCTGGAAGGCGTGCAGGAAGCCTTCGCCCTCAAGGGGCCGCCCCAGCGCATCGAGGTCTATGACAATTCCCACATCATGGGCACCAATGCGGTGGGCGGCATGATCGTGGCGGGGCCGGAAGGCTTCCGCAAAAGCCAGTATCGCAAGTTCAACATCAAATCGACGGACATCACGCCGGGCGACGATTTTGGCATGATGCGCGAGGTGCTGCGCCGCCGCTTCGCCCGCCTGGTGAAGGAGGCGCCGCGCGGCGCCGCGCCCGCAGCGGAGGAACCCGCGCCTGTTGCCGACGCGCCCCTGGCAAATGAAGAGGCCGCCCCCGGCGCGTTCCCGGCCGATGCGCTGGAAGATCCTGCGCCGCTTGTTCCGGACGAGGCTGACGCCACCTCCCCCTGGCCGGACCTCGTGTTCATCGACGGCGGCCTCGGCCAGCTCAATGCCGCGCGGGCGATTCTCGAGGAACTCGGCATCACCGACGTGCCTTTGGTGGGCATCGCCAAGGGGCTCGACCGGGAAGCCGGGCGCGAGCAATTCTTCATCCCCGGCCGCCAGCCGTTCCGCCTGGAGCCGCGCGACCCGGTGCTTTATTTCGTCCAGCGCCTGCGCGATGAAGCCCACCGCTTCGCCATCGGCTCGCATCGCGCGCGCCGCAAGAAAGACATTACGGACGCCGGCCTACAGGCCATCCCCGGTGTCGGCCCTACCCGCAAACGCGCCTTGCTGCGACATTTCGGAACGCTCAAAGCCATCGAGCAGGCCTCGCTCGCGGATCTTGAGCATGTGCCGGGCATCAACGCCTCGACCGCGCAGGCCATATACGGCTATTTCCATAGCCAGCCGGGGCGCTGACGCGCGCGTCGGCGTGGACACCGCCTCGACCCCGCCTGTATTCCGGGGCATGGTGCAACCCACCCGAACCAAGAACGAGCCGCATAACATGGCCGAGGCCCAAACCAGACCCAGCCCGCGGCCCCGCACCAGCAAGGAGCGCGGGCTTGTCCTGTCGCTGCCGAACCTTCTCACCTATTCAAGGTGCGCGGCGGTGCCTCTGGTGGCCGGCTGCATGTTCTGGTCCGACATCCTGCACGGCGGCATCTGGCTGCGCTGGGTCGCGCTGGGCCTGTTCATCGCCGCCGCCGTCACCGATTTCTTCGACGGCTATCTCGCCCGCGCCTGGTCCCAGCAATCGGCCATCGGCCGGATGCTCGATCCCATCGCCGATAAGCTCTTGGTGTCCATATGCCTGCTGGTGCTCGCGTCCGACGGCACCATCCGCGGCTGGTCGCTCTGGGCGGCGATCGTGATCCTGTGCCGGGAAATCCTGGTGAGCGGCCTGCGCGAATTCCTGGCCGAGCTGCATGTGAGCGTTCCGGTCTCGCGGCTCGCCAAATGGAAGACCACGTTGCAACTGGTGGCGGTGGCCTTCCTGCTCGCGGGTCCGGCCGGCGACCTGGTGATTCCCGGCGTCACATTTGTTGGCCTGAGCCTGCTGTGGATCTCCGCCGTCCTCACCCTCTATACGGGCTATGATTATTTCCGCGCCGGCGCGCGGCATCTGGTGGAGGATGACCGGTGAAGATCCTCTATTTCGCTTGGCTGCGGGAGCGCGTGGGCCTCGCCGAGGAGGACATCCCGGTGCCGCCCGAGGTCGCGACCGTATCGGAACTTGCCCATTGGCTGGCGACCCGCGATGCCGCCCATGCCCACGCCTTCTCAAATCCGGCGGTGGTGCGCGCGGCCCTCGACCGGCGCCATGTGAAGGGCGATGCCCCGCTGGCCGGGGCACGGGAAATCGCCTTCTTCCCGCCCATGACCGGCGGCTGAGGCCATGACCGCCGTCCCGCCCCTCCCCCCTCCCCCCGCCGATCCCTTCGGCGTGCGCGTGCAGGCCGAGCCGTTCGACGCCGCTGCCGAGGCCGAGGCCATGACCCGCGGGCGCGTGGACGTGGGCGCGGTCGTCACCTTCGCCGGCCTCTGCCGGGCCGATATGGCGGCGGACGGAACCGCCCTCACCGCGCTGACGCTGGAGCATTATCCCGGCATGGCGGAAGAGGAGATGGGCCGCCTGATCGCGGAGGCCCGCCAGCGCTGGCCGCTGCTCGGCGCGCGCATCGTGCACCGCCACGGCCGTCTGGTGCCGGGCGATCCCATCGTGCTCGTGGTCACCGCCTCGCCCCATCGCGGCGCCGCGTTTGCGGCCGCCGAATTCCTCATGGACTGGCTGAAGACCAGCGCGCCCTTCTGGAAGAAGGAGGATCGTGAAGGTTCGGGCGATTGGGTCGAGGCCAAGAGCACCGACGACGCCGCCGCCGAGCGCTGGAAATAGGGCGACGCCCACCGCGCCGGGGCGCGGTAGGGGAAATAAGCCGGTCGGTCGCCCCGCTCTTTCCGCGCCGTCGCGTCCCGACCGGCCCCAGTTGCGGCCGGCCCTCTCACTTATTGAATAGAGGCGGATTCACTGCCCCTATTGAAACGCCCAAGGGGATTCAATAGGGGCAGATCAGGCTCTAAGGATCAGGCCCGCGCGGCGCTCGCGTCCAGCGCGACCACGTCGCGCCGATCCAGAACCGCATGCAGACGGTCGAGGTCAAGCTCGCCCTCCCAGCGCGCGACCACCAAGGTCGCGACCGAATTGCCGATGAAATTGGTGAGCGAGCGGCATTCGGACATGAAGCGGTCCACCCCGAGAATCAGCGCCATGCCGGCCACCGGAATTTCC
>NCHM01000652.1 GCA_002257205.1 Rhizobiales bacterium 24-66-13
GACGACGAGCACGGCTGGGGCGCGGACGGCGTGTTCAATTTCGAGGGCGGCTGCTACGCCAAGACCATCCGCCTGTCCAAGGAGGCCGAGCCGGAGATTTTCGCCGCATCCGACCGCTTCGGCACGGTGCTGGAGAATGTGATCCTCGACCCCATCACCCGCGTCCCGGATTATGACGACGGGCGGCTGACCGAGAATACCCGCTCCGCCTATCCGCTGGATTTCATCCCCAATGCCAGCCCCACCGGGCGGGCGGGCCAGCCCAAGAACATCATCATGCTGACCGCCGACGCGTTCGGCGTGATGCCCCCCATCGCCAAGCTGACGCCGGCGCAGGCCATGTATCACTTCCTCTCCGGCTATACCGCGAAGGTCGCCGGCACCGAGAAGGGCGTGAAGGATCCGGAGGCGACCTTCTCCACCTGCTTCGGCGCGCCCTTCATGCCGCGCCATCCCTCCGTCTACGGCAATCTGCTGCGCGATCTGATCGCCGGGCACGGTGTGGATTGCTGGCTGGTGAATACCGGCTGGACCGGCGGCAAGTTCGGGGTCGGGCGGCGCATGCCCATCAAGGTCACGCGCACTTTGCTGTCGGCGGCGCTGGACGGCTCGCTGAAGGATGTCTCCTTCCGCACCGATCCTTATTTCGGCTTTGCCGTGCCGACCTCGGTGCCGGGCATCGAGCCGCATGTCCTCTATCCCTCCAAGACCTGGGCGGACAAGGCCGAGTTCGACGCCACGGCGCGCAAGCTGGTGGCGATGTTCCAGGACAATTTCGCCAAGTTCGAAAGCCATGTGGACGCGGCCGTGCGCGCCGCCCAGCCGGAAGTGCGGCTCGCCGCCGAGTAAGGCTTCAGACTGGAAGCGTGTCAGGCGCTTTGGCCAGGATCGGCGGGATACCACCCGCCGATCCTGTTTTTTCTCGTACCGGCTGCAGCAATCACATGGCGGAACTCGTCTCCATCGAACAGGACCAGCGTCTGGTGGTGCTGGCGCGGACGCTGGATGCGCCCTCGGCAGCCGCCAGGGAGGCCATGGAGCGGGCGGCCCGCGCCTGGAGACCCCTTGAGCCGACCTGCCTCGGCCGCGCGCTCTATCGCCATCATTCGATCTTCAAGGGTCAATCGGATGCGCCCGTTTGGAGCCACGCCGAGTTCATCTATTTTCGCGACATGGTTCCAGGCGAGGTGATCGACCAACTTGTCCATCTCCAGCAGCCGTCCGGCGTGCGTGTGTTGCGCGCCGAAATCCTCGTCACGACGCCTGCCTCTTTCATCTTTCCGCAGGGCTGGGCGGGGTCCTCTCATCGCCCACATCGCAAGCCCTCCATTGAATATCTCGATGTCGATGTCGCCTGTCTTCGCGATTATCGAGAGATCATGCGACGCTACATCGGGCCGGCGGCCTCAAAGCTCGTCGCCATGGGAAAGCTCGGCACATTCAGAACCATGGAGACCGTGGCCGTTCTCTTCCAGGATCCTGCACTTGGAGCCACCTGGAACCAGATTCACCTGAGCGAAGTGGATGCTGAAGGCTTTAAGGGGTTCGGGCAGGAACTGGACGCAGCGCTCCGGGAGATTTCGCCGGAGGGCGGCTTTGCGGGCGTATTCGCCGGGCTCGACCGGATGCGGACCATTCCCCGATGGACGCTGAACGATCCCGTCCTGGAG
>NCHM01000653.1 GCA_002257205.1 Rhizobiales bacterium 24-66-13
GCCGCGCGACCAACCGGTTGCGCGACTGAGATGAATCTGAGCCTCGGGTTCGAGCCTTTGCAAAAAACATCCCGTTCCGTATCGCAGATCGTCTCCCGCACCTTCAGGGTGAAGGGGGTGCGTTCTCTGGTGATCGCTGTCGCCATCGTCGCCGGCGGCACCACGTCGCTCCAGAATGCCGTCGCCAACGGCGACACCCGCACCATCTATATCGAGAACATGCATACGGGCGAAAAGGGCGCGTTCACCTTCAAGAAGGAAGGCCGCTACGATCCCGAGGTGCTCAAGAAGCTGAGCTGGCTTCTGCGCGACTGGCGCAAGAATGAGCCCATCGACATGGACCCCCATCTGTTCGATCTGATCTGGGAGGTCTATCGCGAAGTGGATGCCAAGGAGAGCATCCATGTGGTGTGCGGCTATCGTTCGCCCGCCACCAACGCCATGCTCCGCGCGCGCAGCAAGGGGGTGGCGCAGCAGAGCCAGCACACCCGCGGCAAGGCGATGGATTTCTATATCCCTGGCGTCAATCTCGCCGACCTGCGCGCCGCCGGCCTGCGGCTGCAACGCGGCGGCGTCGGCTTTTATCCCACCTCCGGCTCGCCGTTCGTGCACATGGACACCGGCGGCGTGCGCATGTGGCCGCGCATGACCCACGATCAGCTCGTGAAGGTGTTCCCGGACGGCAAGACCGTGCATATCCCCGCCGATGGCAAGCCGCTGGCCAATTACAATGCGGCGGTGGCCGAGCTTGAGGCACGGGGCGGTAAGGCCGACACGCAGGTCGCCTCCAACGATTCCGGCAAGGGCATCAAGACTTTCTTCGCTTCGCTGTTCGGCAAGAAGGGCGGCGATGACGACGAGGGCGCGGACGAGGCGCCCACCAAGGTCGCCACCGCGAAGACTTCGCCGGTCACCGATTCCGATACGGAGACCCCCGCCGCGCGGACGCCGGCGGCCCCCGCGAGCCGGGTCGCCATGGCGGCCGCGCCGGTTCCCGCCGCGCGCCCGGCCGAAATCGCCGCCGTCCTCGCAACCGCCCAGCAGACCGCACAGGCCACCATGGCGCCCCTGCCGCTCAAGCGGCCCAATGCGCCAGTCCAGCACCCGCCGGTGCAGACCGCCGCGCTCGGCCCCGTGCCGCTGCCCGCGGTCATCACACGCGGCACCGATGCGCCTGCGCCGTCCGTGCTCGGCTATGCCTCGGCCAGCGATCCCATGGGCGGCATGCCGCAGAATCTCGTGATGTCGGCAGGGCCCCAGCCGAGGCTTCGGGAAAAGAGCAAGGCGGCGGAAATTCCCTTCGGCCGCATGTTCCTCGCGCCGAGCCTGACCGCGGAACCCTATCTGCGGGCCCCCGAGATGCGGGTCTTCACGGCTTTCCTCACCGCGCCGCGCGAAGTGGTGGCGATGGGCTTTTCCTATGATGCGACCGGCGGGCTTTCTACCCAGCGCTTTTCCGGCCCCGCCATCGCCTCGCTGCCCACCTATATGTTCGCCTCCGCGAACGTGCGCCTGACCGAGCGCCTGCCCTGAGCAGGCGCGCTCCTGGCCGCCGGACTTCTGATCTTAGAGCATTTCATTGTTTCACGGAAACAATGAAATGCTCTAACTCATTGCGTTATCGCATTTTCTTCACGCGAACCGGTATCCACTTCGCTCGAAAATG
>NCHM01000046.1 GCA_002257205.1 Rhizobiales bacterium 24-66-13
GAGGCTCCGCGCGGACGCCTCTTGCCACCCACAACCACCAAGGCTCAAATCAACCCAGGACTCTCGTTATGGCTGGATGAGAAACGGGGGTCACGTCACTGGCCGTCACCGGCCGGAACACCGTCGTCGGCTGCGCCCGCCTGCTTCCGGCAACCGGACCTACTCTCCTGGGCAAGCTGTTTCCCGAGCTTCATGAGCGTGGGCTGTTCCAGCCCCACACGGCGATGATCGAGAGCTCGCGCTTCTGCGTCGATACGTCGGTCGAGGCGGGCAGGGGAGGGCAGGCGCTGCACGACGCCACCTGGACGATGTTCACCGCGATCATCGAATGGTCGATGACGCACGGCTACCGCGAACTCGTCACCGCCACCGACATCCGCATCGAGCGGATCCTGCGCCGCGCCGGCTGGCCGATGACACGGATCGGCGAACCGAAGCGTCTCGGCAACACAAATGCCGTCGTCGGCCTGCTGCCAACGGACCTCGCCAGCTTCGAGCAGGTCCGACCCGCTACGTACACCTCCTCCATTACGCCGCTGCGGCGCGCAGCGTAGGGGCGCGGCTGCCATGACCCAATTGCGCTCCCATCCGCGCCTGATCCGCAAGCTGCAGGAGGCGCTGGGGGATCAGCTCTGCGTTGCCCTCGACGATGTCAATGTCGTCGAGATCATGCTCAACCCCGATGGCAGGCTGTTCATCGAACGGCTTGGCCATGGGGTGGCGCCCGTCGGCCAGATGGCCGCGGCAACGGCCGAAATCGTCATCGGCAGCGTTGCTCACGCGCTGCAGTCGGAAGCAGACGATGGGCGCCCGATCATCTCCGGAGAGCTGCCCATCGGCGGCCATCGCTTCGAAGGTCTTTTGCCGCCGGTGGTGACGGCGCCGGCCTTTACCATCCGCCGCCGTGCCTCGCGACGGATTCCGCTCGACGATTATGTGATGCTCAAGGTGATGACCGAGCGTCAGGCCGAAATCATCCGCAATGCGGTTCGCTCCCGGCTCAATATCGTCATCTCGGGCGGCACCGGATCGGGCAAGACGACGCTCGCCAATGCGATCATCGCAGAGATCGCCGACACGGCGCCCGACGATCGGATCCTGATCCTGGAGGACACCACCGAGCTCCAGTGCCCGGCCGAGAACCTGGTGGCGCTCCATACCAGCGACACGGTCGATATGGCGCGCCTGCTGAAGAGCACCATGCGGCTTCGTCCCGACCGCATCATTGTCGGCGAGGTTCGCGACGGCGCGGCGCTGACACTGCTCAAGGCCTGGAACACCGGCCACCCCGGCGGTGTCACCACCATCCACTCCAACACCGCCATGTCGGCGCTGCGCCGGCTGGAGCAGCTCACGGCGGAAGTCAGCCAGCAGCCCATGCAGGAAGTCATCGGCGAGGCCGTCGACCTGATCGTCTCGATCGAGCGCAGCGGCCGCGGCCGCCGCGTGCGCGACATCATCCATGTCGAGCGCTTCGCGGGCGGCCGATACCACACCGAATCCTATGCCGAGACCGACGAGGCCCCCCATGTCGCATGATCGCAAGACAATTCTCACGACCGGCACATTGGCGGCGCTGATCCTCCTGCCGCTGTGCGCTCCCGCGCTCGCCTCCAGCGGCGGCGGCCTGCCCTGGGAGGGGCCGCTCCAGCAGATCCAGCAATCGATCACCGGACCCGTTGCCGGCTTCATCGCGCTCGCAGCGGTGGCGGTGGCCGGCGGCATGCTGATCTTCGGCGGCGAGCTGAACGATTTTGCACGCAGGTTGATGTACGTCGTGCTGGTTGCCGGCATCCTGCTCGGCGCGACCCAGATCGTCGCCCTGTTCGGCGCGACCGGTGCGTCCATCGGCGCGCCGGTCATGCAGGAGTCTTCCGCTGATCTCGGGGCAGGGGAGGGGGCCCATGGCTGAGGCCGGCTCCGCCCTCCTGCGCTCGCCCATCCATCGGGCGCTCTCCCGCCCGAACCTGCTGATGGGCGCCGACCGCGAGCTCGTCCTGCTGACGGGGCTCGCCGCCGTCATCCTCATCTTCGTCGTGCTGACCTGGTACGCGGCGCTGCTCGGCATCGCGATCTGGACCGGAACCGTCGGCCTGCTGCGCATGATGGCCAAGGCCGATCCGATGATGCGCCGCATCTACCTGCGCCATGTCGGCTATCGCCAGCATTACCGGCCGACCTCATCGCCCTGGCGACGCTTCTGAGGATCGGCCGATGGTTGCGCTGCGCTCCTTCCGTCATTGCGGCCCGTCCTTCGCCGATCTCGTCCCCTATGCCGGGCTGGTTGACAACGGCATCCTCCTGCTGAAGGACGGATCGCTGATGGCCGGCTGGTATTTCGCCGGGCCGGACAGCGAAAGCGCGACCGATGTCGAGCGCAACGAAATCTCGCGCCAGGTCAACGCCATCCTCGCCCGCCTCGGCTCCGGCTGGATGATCCAGGTCGAAGCGCTGCGCATCCCGACCACAGATTATCCGGCAACGGGCGCCTTTCCCGATGCGGTGACACGGGCCATCGACGCCGAGCGACGCTCGCACTTCGAGCGAGAGAGGGGGCATTTCGAGAGCCGGCATGCGCTGATCCTGACCTGGCGCCCGCCGGAGCGGCGCAAGTCGGGGATCGCCAGGTACATCTATTCCGACCGCGACAGCCGCACCGCGACCTTCGCCGATACCGCGCTCGCTGCCTTCCGGACCTCGATCCGCGAGATCGAGCAATATCTGTCGAACGTGCTGTCGATCCAGCGCATGCGCACACATGAGGTGCCCGAGCGGGGAGGGGAGCGCATCGCCCGCTACGATGCGCTTTTCCAGTTCATCCGCTACGCGATCACCGGCGAGAACCATCCGGTGCGCCTGCCCGAAATCCCGATGTATCTCGACTGGTTGGTCACCGCGGACTATGAGCACGGCCTGACCCCGAGGGTCGAGGGATGCCACGTCGGCGTCGTCGCCATCGACGGCCTGCCGGCGGAGAGCTGGCCCGGCATCCTGAACATCCTCGACCAGATGCCGCTGACCTATCGCTGGTCGAGCCGCTTCATGTTCCTCGATGCCCAGGAGGCGCGGGAGAAGCTCGAGCGCACCCGCAAGAAGTGGCAGCAGAAGGTCCGGCCCTTCTTCGACCAGCTCTTCCAGACCCAGTCGCGCGCGCTCGACCAGGACGCGATGGCGATGGTGGCGGAGACCGAGGATGCCATTGCAGAGGCATCGTCCCAGCTCGTCGCCTATGGCTACTACACCCCGGTCGTCGTGCTCCACGACAACGATGCCGGCCAGCTGCAGGAGAAATGCGAGGGCATCCGCCGCATCATCCAGGCGGAAGGGTTCGGCGCGCGTATCGAAACGTTGAACGCGACCGAGGCCTTTCTCGGCTCATTGCCTGGCAACTGGTACGCCAATCTGCGTGAGCCCCTGATCAACACCCGCAACCTTGCCGACCTGTTGCCGCTCAACACCGTCTGGTCGGGCGCCCCGGTGGCGCCGTGCCCGTTCTATCCGCCCGGATCGCCGCCCTTGATGCAGGTGGCGTCCGGCTCCACGCCTTTCCGCTTGAACCTTCATGTGGACGATGTGGGCCACACCCTGATCTTCGGCCCGACCGGCTCCGGCAAGTCGACGCTGCTGGCGCTGATCGCGGCCCAGTTCCGCCGCTATCCCGGGGCACAGATCTTCGCCTTCGACAAGGGGCGGTCCCTGATGGCGCTGACGCGCGCTGCCGGCGGCGACCATTACAGGATCGGGGCAGGGGAGGGCCTTGCGTTCTGCCCGCTCTGCGAGCTCGCGAGCGATGGCGACCGCGCCTTCGCCGCAGAATGGATTGAAACGCTGGTCGCCCTGCAAGGGGTCAGCGTCACGCCCGAACACCGCAATGCCATCTCGCGACAGGTCGCACTGATGGCGGCGGCGCCGGGACGGTCGCTCTCGGATTTCGTGTCCGGGGTGCAGATCCGGGAGATCAAGGATGCCCTGCACCCCTATACGGTCGATGGTCCCCTGGGCCACCTGCTCGATGCCGAGACGGATGGGCTGACGCTCGGCGCGTTCCAGACCATAGAGATCGAGGAGCTGATGAACATGGGCGAGCGCAGCCTCGTGCCCGTGCTCACCTATCTCTTCCGCCGGATCGAGAAGCGCCTCACCGGCGCGCCCGGCCTGATCCTGCTCGACGAGGCCTGGCTGATGCTCGGCCACCCCGTCTTCCGCGACAAGATCCGCGAATGGCTGAAGGTGCTGCGCAAGGCCAACTGCGCCGTCGTGCTGGCCACCCAGTCGATCTCGGATGCCGAGCGATCCGGCATCGTCGATGTGCTGAAGGAATCCTGCCCGACCAAGATCTGCCTGCCGAACGGCGCTGCCCGTGAGCCCGGCACGCGCGAATTCTACGAGAAGCTGGGCTTCAACAGCCGGCAGATCGAGATCGTCGCCAACGCCGTCCCGAAGCGTGACTACTACGTCACCTCGCCGGCCGGCCGGCGCCTGTTCGACATGGCACTCGGGCCGGTCGCGCTCGCCTTCGCCGGCGCCTCGGGGCGGGATCATCTCAAGCGCATCACCGAGCTCGAAGCCGAACACGGCGCTGCATGGCCGGTCCGCTGGCTCGAGGAAAGGGGGATCGGACATGCCGAAACGCTGCTTGCACATGACCCGGCTTGAAATCCTGCGAGGGGCGGCCGCCCTGACCATCGCCCTGTCCGTAACGGGCGGATTTGCATCCACCGCCAGCGGCCAGATCGGTGTCGCGACCGAGTGGACGCAGCTGCTCAACAACGGCCAGCTCGTCAGCCTCGTCGGCAAGTCCGCCGAGCAGGTGAACAACCAGCTCAGGCAGATCACCCAGCTGGCCGAGCAGATCCAGAACCAGCTCAGGATCTACAATAATCTCCTGCAGAACACCGCGCAGCTGCCGAACCACGTCTGGGGACAGGTGGCGAACGACCTGAACCGCCTGCAGGACGTCGTCACACAGGGACAAGGCATCGCCTTCTCCATGAGCAACATCGACGATGTGCTGCGGCAGCGCTTCCAGTCTTTCGCCGACTTCAGGACCAGCCTGCCGAACGGGGGGAGCTTCTCGCAGACCTACCAGGGCTGGTCGGCCACGAACCGCGACACCATTGCCGGCACGCTGAGGGCGGCGAACCTCACCGCGGATCAGTTCTCCTCGGAGGAGGTGACCCTGTCGCAACTGCGCACGATGTCGCAGAGCGCCGACGGCCAGATGAAGGCGCTGCAGGTGGGGCATCAGATTGCGGCACAGGAGGTGGCTCAACTGCAGAAGCTGCGCGGCCTCGTCTCGCAGCAGATGACGATGATGGCGACCTGGTATCAGTCCGAACAGTCGGAGAAGGACCTCGCCCAGGCTCGGCGGGAGGACTTCTTCAAGGCGGCGACGCCTTCGACGAGTGGCGGCCAGGAGATGAGGCCGCGATGGTGAGCCGGTCAAAAATCATCCTGGTCGTCATCGCGATTGTCGTCGGCGCTGGCGTCGCAATGTGGACCGTCATCGACCCTGCTGGCCAGAGCGGCACGCCGGCAGTTGGCAAGACGAACCTCTCGCAGGAAGAGCAACGCATGCGGGACTTCTTCGCCGCGCCGAAGGCGTACGACACCCGAAATGGCCAGGAGATGAAGCCGCGATGGTAGCCGGCAGCATTTCCTTCCGGTTGCCATGTGCCATCACCCTTGGTCTCGCCCTGCTCGTCCTCACCGGAGCTGGCGAACCGGCGCTGGCGCAGGACGGTAGCGTCCTGACGACGCTCGAAAATCAGGTGGTGACGGCTGCGAAGGGCTGGGAAACCACGATCATGAACGCGGCCCGGTCGCTGTTCTGGATCCTCGCCGGCATCGAGGTCGGCATTGCCGCGGTCTGGCTGGCAATCAACGCCGCCTCGCTCGACGCCTGGTTTGCCGAGCTGGTACGGCGCATCCTGTTCATCGGACTCTTCGCCTTCGTCCTGGACCAGGGTCCGGCCGTTGCGAAAGCGATCGTCGACAGCCTGTTCCAGATCGGTGCCGGCGGCGGCTCGACCTCGCCCGCCAACATCTTCAATGCCGGACTGACGGTCGCCTCGAAGATGTCGGAGAAGATCAGCTTCGGCGTGTTCCAGGACAATGCGCTGGCGCTTTCGGCGTCGCTGGCGATGATCGTCAGCGTCATTGCCTTCAGCCTCGTCGCGGCGATCTTCGTCTCGGTGCTGATCGAGATGTATGTCGGGCTGATGGCCGGCATGATCATGCTCGGCCTCGGTGGCTCCTCCTTCACCAAGGATTTCGCGGTCCGCTACCTCGTCTATGCGTTCTCGGTCGGCATGAAACTGATGTCGCTCGTGATGATCGCCAAGATCGGCTCCGACGTGCTGATCGGGCTTGCCAGCGAACCATCCGCCGGCGACCAGTACCAGACCGCGCTCGCCATCGCCGGCCTCGCCGTCGTGGTGTTCGTGATCGCCCTCTATGTGCCCAACATCGTCCAGGGGGTGGTGCAGGGCGCGTCCGTCACCGGCGGCATGGAAGCGATCCGCCATGGCGCCCAGGCCGCGAGCTTTGCCGCAGGGGGAACCGCCCTGGCCTGGGGCGGGGCGAGGGCAGGGGCCTCGGCCTATTCCGCTGCCCGGGCCGGCGGCGCCTCCTTCGGGAGCGCGGCCCTTGCCGGATTGCGCGGCACGGCATCGGCGGGAACGGCTGTCGCCTCGGCCGCGCGCGACAAGGCGATCGGTTCGCCCGGCGCCTATGCCGGCTCGCTGCTCGGCCTCGCCAACGCCAAGCTCGAGAGAGGCGGCGGTGCACCCACCCCGCCGCCCAGACCCGACAACTGATCAGGAGGCGCCCCTTTGGCCGGCCGCACCGATACGCCCGACAATCCCTATCTCGCCGCACGCCAGGAGTGGTCCGAGCGCTACGGCTCCTATGTGAAGGCGGCACGCACCTGGCGCATGGTCGGCGCCATCAGCCTGGCCCTTGCGCTGGTCAGCACCAGCTACGCGCTCTACCAGAGCACGCAGGTTCGCCTCGTTCCCTACATCGTCGAGGTCGACAAGCTGGGCTCGGCCGTCACCGCCGGCTTCCCGGCGCAGATCGAATATGCCGATCCGCGCGTGGTGCGGGCGGCCCTCGCCGGCTTCGTCACCAATTTTCGCTCGGTGACGCCCGACGCCGTGGTTCAGAAGCAATATATCGATCGCGTCTACGCCATGCTGCGGACCACCGATCCGGCGACCGAGAAGGTCAATGGCTGGTTCCGCTCCGCCTCTCCCTTCGACAAAGCCCGCACCGCAACCACCTCGGTCGAGGTCAACACGGTCGTGCCACTCTCAACCCGCTCCTTTCAGATCGACTGGACCGAATTCGAGCGCGACCGGAAGGGCAAGGAGATTGGAACGCGACGCTTCCGCGGTGTTGCCACCGTGGTGCTGATCCCACCCCAGGACGAGGCGGTAATCCGGCTCAATCCGATCGGCCTCTACCTCAAGGACTTCGACTGGACGGCCCAGATCTGAAAGGTGCGCCCACCCTCATGATGATGACAAGACCTCAATCGCGCGTTGCCCTTCCGATTGCGCTCGCCATGTTCTTGCCCGTAACTCTCGATGGCACCTCTGCCCAAAGCCTCACCGGCAAGGAGGCGAAGGGCACGAGCATCTCCGGCCAGTGGCGCAGCCGCACCGGGCTCGTGACCCGTGGCGCCGACGGCAAGGTCATCTTCCTCTATGGCGAGGTCCAGCCGTCCGTCATCTGCTCGCCGCTCCAGGTCTGCGATATCGAGCTTCAGGCCGGAGAGGTGGTGCGCGACGTGCTGGTCGGCGACGCGGTGCGCTGGAAGGTCGAGCCCGCCACATCCGGCGCGCCGGGCGGGCAGGCGATCCATCTCATCATCAAGCCGACCGAGCCCGGGCTCGTCACCTCGATGGTGGTGACCACCTCGCGGCGCACCTACCACATCCAGCTGAAGTCGCACGGGACACAGTATATGGCGCGTGTCGGCTTCGAATATCCCGAAGACGTCTCCGCGCAGCTTTCCGACATCAATGCCCGCCTCGAGGCCAGCACGATCGCCGGTGCCGGCGTCCCGGCCGAGCAGCTCGATTTCAGCTACGCGGTCTCGGGAAGTGCAAGCTGGCGGCCGACCCGCGTCTATTCCGACGGCACCAGAACCTACATCCAGTTCCCGGCCTCGATCGCCGCACGCGATGCGCCGGTGCTCTTCGTCGTCTCGGGTGGCCAGAACCGCATCGTCAACTACCGGATGAAGAGCAACATGATGATTGTCGACTATGCGGTCGACAACGCGATCCTGGTGTCCGGCGTCGGCTGGGGGCAAGAGAAGATCACCATCCGGCGGGGCGGGTGACGCCATGCAGGCTCAATCCCTCTCCATGCGGCGGCCGGCCGCTCTTCTGCTCGCCGCCGCCCTTTCCGGTTGCCAGACCCTCGGGACCGATGGCCTCGTCGCCAGCAGCGCGCCGGCCGAGCTCAGCGCGCCCGCCGCCTCCACGGTCGCCGGCGACCTGGTGCCACGCTTTGCCGAGCAGATCGGGCCGGGCACGGCGACGATCGTGCTGAAGCCGGACAGCTCCGTGTTCGGATCGGCGCTGGAGACCTCGCTCCGGACCTGGGGCTATGCCGTGACAACCGAGCAGGAAGCGAAAGACCCGAAAGCGATCCGTGTCGCCTATGTGCTCGTGTCCGCCGATGGCCAGATGCTGGCCCGCCTGTCCACCGGATCGCTGGAGATCGGCCGCATCTACACCATGACGCAGACGGGCGCCGCTCCGGCAAGCCCGGTCTCGGTCATGACGCGCAGCTGAAGGGGAGGGGACCATGGTGCAATCCCTGAAGCTCGGCGGCACGCCGGCCGGTGCGGGCGGAAAGACCAGCATCCGCCGCCTCAACCGCTTGCCGATCATTGCCGCAATCGTGCTCGTCGTGCTGTTCCTCGGGGTGATCTTCTACGGCCTCACCTCGCGGAGGCTGATATTCCGTGAGACGGCTGACGTCGCATCGTCGGGAGGCTCCCCCGCGACGACCTTCGCCGACCAGCTCAAGCGCGGCGTCACCGATGGCATCATCGGGGAGCCCGCGCCGCAGCCCGTTCTCATGGCGCCGCAGGTCGAGCAAGGGGAGGAACCGCGCAATCCCTTCATGACCCCGGCACGGACAGCGGATCAGCCCCGTCCGATCGAGCTGGAACCGGAAGAGGTCTGGCGGGCGCGCCTCAGGCGCGAGCAGGAAGAGCAATATCTGCGCGAGCTGCAGCGCCAGCAGATGGCCCGGCTGCAAGCCAGCAATGTCGCGTATGACGCCCCGCTCGCGATCAACACCGACAAGCTGAAGGCGGCAACGACCGATCCGGCTAAGTCGGCACCGGCCTCGCCGACGCCCATGACCGATCTCTATAGCGCCGCGCTGCAGGCCGGGCTCAACGGGCAGGCGGCCGACCCCAATGGCCAGAACGGGAAGGAAAGCTTCTTCAATTCCGATCTGGCCAAGCTCGGATATCTGCCGAACCAGATCGCCTCGCAGCGCTCGCCTTACGAGCTGAAGCGCGGCTCGGTCATCCCGGCGACCCTGATCACCGGCATCAATTCCGATCTGCCGGGCAGGATCACCGCGCAGGTATCGCAGAACGTCCATGACAGCGCGACCGGCCATCGGCTCCTGATCCCGCAGGGCACCAGGCTGATGGGCCGCTATGACAGCAAGGTCTCGTTCGGCCAGAGCCGGATCCTCGTCATCTGGACCGACATCATCTTCCCGAACGGCGCGACGCTCCAGATCGGCAGCATGGCCGGCACCGATGCCACTGGCTACGGCGGGTTCAGAGACAAGGTCGACAATCACCACCTCAGGACCTTCGGATCCGCGATCCTGCTCGCCGTCATCGGCGCCGGCATGGATCTCGCTGTTCCGTCCAACCCAAGCCCGTTCAATTCAAACAGCCCGCAGGATGCGGCGCGGATCAACTTTGCCCGGACCTTCGGACAGGTTGCCGAACGCACCATCAGCAAGAACCTCGATGTCCAGCCAACTCTCGAGATCCGCCCTGGATACCAGTTCAGCATCCTCGTTGATCAGGATATCGTTTTCCCAGGCGCCTATCGCTCATAGAGTAATATGGTACATGCGAGGGCGAGGCAGGTACAATTCTACGCGTTCAGATATGCCGACCTGACATAGACCAATTCATATCATGGATATTCGTGTAGTATCGTACCGCCGTCTATATTTCACACGCCTTGATTGACTGAATTTGATCTTGCACGCAACTCCTGCCTTCGCTAATCAAGACATACCGCTGGGTAACGTTGCATTCCCACCGAGAGCTTTGAAGCACGATTTCCGGGCCACGAACACGCGCCCCGGTGAATGAACTCCATCGGTCGGTGGAGGCCCACCTCGCGATCGTGCCGGCGCCATAGCGCAGGAGAAAACGCATTGAGAACATGGTTTCAGAGGCTGACGGATGTCGCTTCAGTTGCCGATACGGAAGACATGCTAAAGGATGCCCTACCGCCGCTGGTGCAAGAACTCGGCTTCGACAGCTACGCCTATCTGTATATGGAGCCGGCACGCGTCAATGCCGTGTCAAACTACGCCCCTGAATGGCAGGATCGCTACTTTGCAGCGAAGTACAGACACATCGACCCTGTGATCCAGACCGCCAACTCAATCATGCGGGCATTTACGTGGGCTGCTCCCTCCCTGAGAGACTGCAAAACAAAGGAAATTCGGCGCTTCTATTCAGAAGCCGCAGCTTTTGGAATCCAATCCGGCATCAGCATTCCAGTGAGAACCGCCTGCGGTCACATGTCGATGCTGACCCTGGCGACAAACAAGCCATCTCTGTCACTTGACACGGACATCGATCAGATTGCCGCCGTTACGGCTGTGACCTATCTCCATGCCAAGCTTGAAACCCGGAATACACAACTTACGGATCAAGTGAGTTTTAAATTAACAGCTAGGCAAGCAGTTTGCCTGAAGTGGTCCGCAGAGGGCAAGTCCATGAAAGATATTGCCGCAATTGAGAATATGTCATTCGCGACCGTCAATTTTCATTTGAACAATGCGCGGAAGATTCTCCATGCTTCCAGTCTGGCTCAGGCGACGGCTCTCGCGACACGGCTCGGGCTGATCTGATGACGTTGACTAACACGTCGGCGCGCTGTGGATATATATGTATCTCGCTCAGTAACACACTTTACTCGTAAATACCAGAATAACGCAACATTCATTTCGCTCGCTCCAATACTTCACACCGCATACCCGTCTCATCGATATATATTAAGGACAAACGGGCACTTAAGGTTGAACGGGAGGCCCGTAACTAATCGCGTTAACCGCTAATTCCGATCCAGTTGAAGCAGTCGTCATTAGAATTGATCTCGATAGGCGAGTAGTCGCAGCGCGTTGAACACGACTAGCAGCGTTGAGCCCTCATGCAGTGCAACCGCCGGACCGATGCCAAGTCCGAGGATGGTCGCAGGCACGAGGAAAGCAACAATGCCAAGGCTGACAAACACATTCTGGCGGATCACCGACCGCGTGTGGCGGCTAAGTCCGACCGCAAACGGCAGATGCGAAAGCTCGTCAGCCATCAGCGCGACATCGGCCGTCTCCAGCGCCACGTCGGAGCCGGCAGCGCCCATTGCGACACCCACCGTCGCGGTTGCCATCGCAGGCGCATCATTGACGCCATCCCCGACCATCGCGACCTTAGTTTCGGCGCGCAGCTTCTTGATCGCCTCCACCTTGTCCTGCGGCATGAGATCGCCCCATGCCTCGTCGATTCCGACTTCCCGCGCGATTGCTTCGGCCGCCCGTTGATGGTCGCCGGAGATCATAATCATCCGTTTGATGCCAATGTCGCGAAGCCGTTTAAGCGCCACTTTGGCCGTTTCGCGCGGCGTGTCGAGCAGGCCGATCGCGCCAAGATCGCGGTCGCCTTGGCGCACAACCATGCTGGTCTGCCCGCCCTCGCGCAACTGCTCGACGGCTTCAGCCAGCACCAGGGACAGCGACGCGATGCCATCGACGCCGAACATGCCCGGCTTGCCGATAAGCACTTCGTTCGTGCCGACGCGGGCCGAAACGCCCCGACCTGTGAGACTTGTCAGGCTGTCAGCTTGTGGAATGGGATAATCGCCAAGCTGCTCTCGCCCGTCCCGGGCGATCGCCTGCGCCAGCGGATGATCACTCAGGCTTTCGACTGCCACCGCAATCGCCATCAACTCCTGCTTATCCACACCTGGCGCGGTGATGATTTGCTGGATACGTGGCTCGCCCTTGGTGAGCGTGCCCGTCTTGTCGAAAGCGATCGCATCGAGCGAACCCAGCAGTTCAAGCGGCGCGCCGCCTTTGACGAGGACACCGCCACGCGCCGCACGCGCCACACCGGACAGGACCGCGCTGGGGGTGGCGATGGCAAGTGCACAGGGGCTTGCCGCCACCAGCACCGCCATCGACCGATAAAAGCTGTCGCGGAACGGCTCGTCGATCACGACCCAGGCGAACAGCAGCACGACCGCCAGCACGAGGACGAGCGGCACGAAAACGCGCTCGAAACGATCGGTAAACCGCTGCGTCGGTGACTTCTGCGTATCTGCCTCGCTCACCATCTTGACCACCTTGGCGAGCGTGCTTTCGCTCGACAGGCGCGTCACCTCAATCTCAATGAGCCCGCTGCCGTTGATGGTGCCGGCGAACACGCGACTAGCGGCATCGACCCGATCAGGATTGGCGCGGGCCGCCGCATCGTCCATCACGGGCTGCTTGTCGACCGGAATGCTCTCGCCGGTCACGGGCGCCTGGTTGATGGCGCTCGTGCCCTTGACGACGAACCCATCGGCCGCGACCCGCGCATCGGGCTTGACGATCACGATATCGCCGACCTTAAGTTCATCGACGGAGATTTCTTCTGCCGTGCCGTTCGCTCGCCGGACCGTCGCGGTGCGCGGCGCCAGTTCGGCCAGCGCCTCGATCGCCCGCTTGGCGCGGCCCATCGCATAATGTTCGAGCGCATGGCCGAGACTGAACAGAAACAGCAGCAGAGCCCCTTCGGCAAATTCGCCGAGCACGGCCGCGCCGGCGGCCGCCACCAGCATAAGCGTGTCGATCTCGAATTTCCTGAGGCGCAGATTGTCGATCGACTCGCGTAGCGTGAAGAAACCGCCGAAGCCATAGGCGCCGATGTAAAGGGCTGTCGGTAACCACGCGGGCGCTCCCGCAACCAGCTTTTCGATTGCGAAGCCGATCACCAGCAGCACGCCGCATGTCAGCGCGAAGATCAGTTCGGTATTGGGACCGAGGAAAGCGCTATGATCGTGATCGTGACCATCGGCGGCCTTATGTGCGCCAGGCCTGTGGTCATGCCCGACGTGATCCCCTTCGGGCACCACCTCCAGCCCCTTCTTTTTGACCCCGAGCTTCGCGAGCGCGCGGAGAATGTCGCCTTCCGCAATCTGTTGCCGGTCGAACTCCACCCGCACCATGCCCGCCGCATTGGCATCGGCTTCAAGCACGCCAGCCAGGGCACGCAGTTGGGCGCTGACCGTCCGCGCCTTGCGCTGGTGGCCGATCCCATCAACGGGCCACAGCACATGGCCATAGCGTTCAACGAGTGCAGCGCCCGCACCGCGCACAATGTCGCAGATACGGGACAGAGACAGGAGGCTTGCATCATAGTGGACGCACAGCAAGGCCGCTTTGTCGCCGTCGGCGGGAACGACATGCGCCTTTTCGATTCCCGGTCTCGTCGTGAGATTGGAAATCAACCGGGCGACGCAAGCGTCATTGGCATCCGGTATCTCCGGAAGGATGAGCGGAATGTCGAGTTGCATCTGTTCGGTCATGAAATTTCCTCCGCTGGCGTCGCCATAGATTTTCCTCATGCGACCGAAGGTTGGCCCACCGGTCCCGCATCCACAGGATCGACGGTGTGCTCGTCGGGTTCAGTGTGCAGGCGGCGACCATAACGGGCGTAGAGCGTCCCCAGCACGAACAAGGTAAGCAGCGTTGCCGAGATGAGGCCGCCCATCACCACAGTCGCGGGCGGCTTTTGCACTCCGGCACCGGAACCTGTGGCGATCGCCATCGGCACGGAGCCGAGACTGGCGAGAAGAGCGGTCATCACGACCGGCCGCAGCCGCATCATCGCGCCTTCATACGCTGCTTTTGCTCGGTCCACCTCAGCAACATCGCGCCCACACACATTGGCCCGGACGGCCACGCACCGCTTGCCATTCTCGCGGCTGATGTGGTTGGGACCATCTCTGGCGACAATATCGGCCACGCTTCGCAAGGGGATGCGCCTCCAAGCCAGCGTTGTTATGGGTGGGTCGTAATGGATACAACGCTGAATCGGAGCTCCGATAGGTACGTGCACATTCGCGACGCCCTCGCGGCCATGCACCTCCGAAATCAGCCATCCCAAACGGAAGTCAGTAACCTCCACTACATCTAGAAGATGATTCGATATATCGAGTCGATTATTATCGACCATATTCGTGGGTTCCTACGCCTTGCCGACAGTGCTCGATCAGCACACTCCGCTTTATGTCCACGGCGCGAGCTCAGCCCATTATCACTATGTCAGAGGTTGAGATAATTTCATCGTAACTCTAACGCGCCTCCCTATACGGCAGATCCTATCGTAATATCGTATATTATTATTACCATAACCATAACATTTACTTACATGTTGCCCCGTCTAAAAGTCCTTCTCGATCAATGGAATTGTACCTTTTAATCGCGCAATCGCCATCTGTAACTGCGATGTCGTCGTTCTAAACATCATTCCACTTTGCTGACATTTCCTGAAATTCTCTTCAGTCGCCTGCTTCAACGCCTCTCCGACTGCCTGACCGATGGAACTCATGTCGAACCATGCCCGATCCACGTCGATTCCAACGGAGCGAGCGGAGGCGTCCGCGGCGCGGAGTACCTTCTGTGCTTCAGATAGGCTAACCGTTGGCTTGAATCGGGGTTCGGATTGCTCTTGGGACGCTTCCGTGCATCCTCTGATAGCCAAATACATCGTGTACAGGAACTTCAAGTGGTTAGCCGCCTGGGTGCGCGGATCAACTGGCACCGGCTGCATAGATTGACTACCTGCTGCGGACGCTATTCCGACTGATGCGGCGTTGATCACAATACAGATATAAGCCGCAGACACGAAAGATATCTTCATACTTGCATCTCCAACGTGCGCGATCGCAAGCTACGAAGGTGAGCGATTATCTCGCCCACCTTC
>NCHM01000654.1 GCA_002257205.1 Rhizobiales bacterium 24-66-13
GGTGAATGCGCGACACGAACCCGCGCCCGGCGAGCATCTTCTCGTTCTTCGCCGAGCGATAGGCCGTGTCCGCCGTACGCATCCGGCGAGGGCCGCCTTGCGCTGAGTGATGCAAATCGTTGGGCATTGTGAGTATGGACAGCCATACTGACAGTGTCTTGAGCCGCCTCGACGTGGTGGAGACTGGGCGTCGTCGCCGCTGGAGCGAGGGCGAGAAGGAGCGGATCGTGCTGGAGAGCATGGCCGGTCCGCGCCAGATCTCCGCGACGGCGCGGCGGCATGGGATGGTCGTGTCCCTGGACGTGGTGTAGCTTGCCGGCGGTGGTCATCCGCGATCTTCGGTAGGGTCGGGTTTGCAGACGCAACCTGAACCAAGGACCGAAGATGACCGACGAGATGATGGCCCTGCGCGGGCTGATGGAAAAGAGCCCCGACGCCGATTTGCTGCGCGAGATGATCGGCTTCGCGGCGACGCGGCTGATGGAGCTGGAGGTGGGCGGGCTGACCGGGGCGGCGCACGGTGAGAAGAGCCCCGAGCGGCTGGCCCAGCGCAACGGCTACCGCGACCGTGACTGGGAGACGCGGGCCGGGACGGTGGAGCTGCGCATTCCCCGCCTGCGCAAGGGCAGCTACTTCCCCGGCTTCCTGGAGCCCCGGCGGTTGGCTGAAAAGGCCCTGACGGCGGTGATCCAGGAGGCCTACATCCAGGGGATCTCGACCCGCTCGGTGGATGACCTGGTCAAGGCGATGGGCATGAGCGGCATCTCCAAGAGCCAGGTCTCGCGGCTCTGCGAGGAGATCGACGAGCGGGTGCACACCTTCCTGGACCGGCCGATCGAGGGCGACTGGCCCTATGTCTGGGTCGACGCCACCTATCTGAAGGTCCGCCAGAACGGCCGCATCGTCTCGGTGGCGGTGATCATCGCCGTGGGCGTCAACACCGACGGCCGGCGCGAGGTGCTGGGCATGGACATCGGCGTCTCGGAGGCGGCGACGTTCTGGATCGAGTTCCTGCGCAAGCTGACCCGGCGCGGCCTGCGCGGCGTCAAGCTGGTGATCTCCGACGCCCACGAGGGCATCAAGGCGGCCGTGTCCCGCGTGCTCAGCGCCAGCTGGCAGCGCTGCCGCGTCCACTTCATGCGCAACGCCCTGGCCCATGCCGGCAAGACCCAGCGCCGGGTGGTCTCCGCCTTCGTCGGCACGGCCTTTGCCCAGGACGACGAGACCGCCGCCAAGGCGCAATGGCGTCAGGTCGCCGACCAGTTGCGGCCGCGGGTCCCCAAGCTCGCCGGCTTCATGGACCAGGCCGAGACCGATGTGCTGGCCTACATGTCCTTCCCCAAGGAGCACCGAACCAAGCTGCACTCCAACAATCCCATCGAGCGGCTCAATGGCGAGATCAAGCGCCGCACCGAGATGGTCGGCATCTTCCCGAATGAACAGGCCATAATCCGGCTGGTCGGCGCCATCCTGCTCGAACAGAATGACGAATGGGCCGTTCAGCGCTCCCGCTACATGACGGTGGAATCCGTCGCCCAGCTGAGCGATGATCCCCTCGTCAGTCTGCACATCGGGGCAGCCTGACCAATCCGGCCCCGCCGGAGAGCGCGGTGATCACGCCGCCGCAGTTACACCACGGGTTGGGACACGACC
>NCHM01000655.1 GCA_002257205.1 Rhizobiales bacterium 24-66-13
GGCGAAAGCAAGCGCGGGCGATCATGTCGGGCCGAGGGTGCGGATGGCCGAATCGGTGCCGTTTTCGCTCTGCTGGATGGCGGTCGCCGCCTGCTCGAACGCGCGCTGCACCATGATGAGGCGCGTCATCTCCATGATGGGATCGACGTTCGAACCCTCGACATAGCCCTGCGCGACCTTGTTGTGGGTGAAATCGCGCACCGGTTCTGTCGGGCCATCCGGGATGACCGTGCAGTTTTCACCACGCGTGAGCTTGGCCGAGGCGGGAATCGTGAAGACGCCGATCGAGCCCACGGTATTACCAGCCTGAGTGATGCTGCCATCCGAGCCGATGCCGATCGGCCCGGCCGCCGGATTGAGCGTGATCGGTCCGCCGCTATTGTCCAGCACCGGATAATTATTGACCGATCGGAGCTGGCCCTGGTCATCCAGGTGCATGCGCCCGTCGCGGGTATAGGCGGTGCCGTCCGGCCCCTTCACGGCGAGCCAGCCCTCGCCCTGGATCGCCACATCCAGTGGATTGCCGGTGTAATTCACCGGCCCCGACCGCAGCGAGGTATAGGTCTCGCCGGCCGAAGTGAACGCAACCGAACGTCCGCCCGCTTGGGACACCAGGGTCTCGAAGCGGATATGCTCGGCGCGAAAACCGGCCGTATTCGCATTCGCGATATTGTTCGCGACGGTCGAGAGACGACGTTCCGTCGCCATCTGGGCGGAAAGCGCGACATAGGCGCTTGACGACATGAGCTGCCTCCAGGGCGATTGCGGGCGGCCGTCCGAGGGTCAATCGAGCCCGCCGGACCTTCGCGTCGCCCGGACCTTCGCCGGTGAAGCTTGCTTGAGCCTTTGCAGGCGCCGCCAGCGCCTTAGCCGCTGATCAGCCGCCGCAACCCCACGTCCCCGCGCCCTCTCCCGTTCCACCCGGCTGTGCGCCCGCCCACTCCAGCCTCGCGCAATCCACGCGCCGTACCACCGCATAACAGCACAGGAGGAGAAGCGCCTTGGGCGTCCTGATCGGCATCATCCTAGGCCTCGTCGCGACGTTCGGCGGCTTCATGGCCATGGGCGGCCACATCGATGTTGTGTGGCAGCCCTTCGAATACGTCATCATCGGCGGCATCGCCCTCGGCACCTTCATCATCGCCAACCCCATGTCGGTGATCAAGGATACCGGCAGTGCGATCGTGCAGGGCGCGATGGGAACCGCGCCGAAGCGCAAGGATTTCATCGCCCTGCTCGGCCTGCTCTACACGCTGATGCGCGACATGCGCCAGAAGCCGCGCAACGAAGTGGAAGCCCATATCGACAATCCGGGCGAATCCACGCTGTTCGCGCACTTCCCGACCATCCTGAAGGACAAGGAGCTGACGCAGTTCATCTGCGATTATGCCCGCCTCATCATCATCGGGAACGCCAAGTCGCATGAGATCGAGGGCCTGATGGAGCAGGAAATCTCCACCATCAAGAAACACAAGACCAAGCCCGCCGCCGCCCTCAGCACGGTGGCCGAGGGGCTGCCCGCGCTCGGCATCTGCGCTGCCGTGCTCGGCATCGTGAAAGCCATGGGCGCCATCGACCAGTCGCCGGAAATCCTCGGCCATTATATCGGCTCGGCGCTGATCGGCACCTTCGTCGGCATCTATTCGTC
>NCHM01000656.1 GCA_002257205.1 Rhizobiales bacterium 24-66-13
GACAGGCTTCGCCCAGTTCGGGGCGGTCGAGATGGGCGGCATGTTCTCGGTCGTCAAGGTGCGCGAGGGGCTCGCATCCGGCGACTACAAGGATCCGGGATGGTTCAAGCACCCGGAAGGTACGGTCGCTTTCGAATGGAAGGGCGAACCGAAAAAAGCCGAACGCGAGCCTCCCGCCGCGTTCGACAGGAGGAAAACCGCCGAGTTCACCGTCGTGAAGCCCGGCAATTCATCTCTCCACGGCAATCATTGAGAAGGATTTCGATATGCAATCACGATACCTGATCGCCGCGTTTGCGGCCCTCACTCTGTCGACCGCAGCGTTGGCCGACGCGGGCCATTCCCACGGGGCCAACCTCGCCTATGGCGAGCCCGGCGATCCCAAGAAACCAGCACGCATCGTCCAGATCACCATGCGCGACTCGGATGGAAAGATGGTGTTCATCCCCAACCGGATCGACGTTCGCAAGGGCGAGCAGGTCAAGTTCGTTATCCGCAACAATGGTGAACTCGACCACGAGATCGTCATCGGCACGCTCGACGAAAACCTCAAGCACATGGCCGAGATGATGAAAAACCCTGACATGGAACATGACGATCCCAACGCCAAGCGCCTGGCTCCGAAGCAGACCGGCGACATCGTCTGGAAATTCACAAATGCCGGTGAGTTCGACTTCTCCTGCCTGATCCCAGGTCACCGGGAAGCAGGAATGTCAGGCACCATCATCGTCAAGTAATTGGGCTGGATAAAGGAGAATATACATGCGAAAACTAATGATTGCGGCAGCGCTCTCCATGCTGTCGACCGTCGCCTTAGCGCAAGCCGTACCGGTAGAAGGGCAGATCATCAAGATCGACGAGGCCCAGGGCAAGGTCACGCTCAAGCACGGGCCGATCAAGAACCTCGACATGGACGGTATGACGATGGTGTTCGTCGCCGCCGACCCCACCATGCTGAAGGCAGTCAAGGTGGGCGACAAAGTGAAGTTCGAGGCCGACCGGGTGAACGGCCGACTGACGGTCACGAAGCTCGACAAGGCGATGTAGCATCTCGCTATCCCCCGGGGGAGCGCTGAAGCGCCCCCCCGTCCACCAGAGGTTCCCCGATGAACATGGACCGCAGAGACGTATGCTCTTGCTCGCGCGCGAGATACTGGCCGCGCCAAATGCCAACGCTGTGTGCCCTTGCGCGCGCCACATGACGGAGTCCTTCGTCCAACCGGATCATTAACCGCTTTCTGCATAGCGACTACGCTTGGGGACGCCAGCGGATCATCCATCCGAACGTGCGCTCAACAACCCAGCGACGCGGGAGGACCTTAAAGCCGTTCACCCCATCCCGGCGACGGATGATCTTCAGCATGATGTCGAGATAAGCCGCCTGGGTGCCACCTGCGACGATCCAAAATACAATGCTGCAATAGGAGGAGGTTCATGGGTAGAGCGCAAAAGTCCGGCGTGACATTCCTCACATCGGAGGCAGTGACATTCTGCTAACTGTCAATTTTCTGGGTGAACATCTACAAGGATATCATCATGAAAATCCGCAAACTCTTCGCCTTTGCCGTTCTCGCTACAATGGTCGCACCAGCTGCCATGGCGGACACGTATTCACCGACGTTGTCAGGGAGGGAACGCGCGCGCCACGAGTTCCGAGACGTCCAGCGTGAGGCTTATCCGAGGGGTCCCCTGCCACAGCGGGCAGCAACTGTCCAACACCACGTCGTGCCGGCGACGCAGAACGCACAGTTGGGTTCACCTGCCCCAACCACCCCCTAAATGCGAAACGCAACGTTCTCTTTTAAAAGCGTTGAGCCGCGCCCTTCTCGGGGCGCGGCTCAAATGTTATCAATCAAACGTATGTATTAATGTCTTCTATAATTAAGAGGCCGCGACCACTTCGAGCAACGAATCCGGCACGTATGAACTTTGTGAGTTCTTTAGTGACTGCCTCGCGCTGCGACGAAATACGCAACGCGAGCTCTTCATGAGTGGGCAGGCGGTCTATTATCAGCGTGCCGTCGGCTCCCAATCGCGCCAACCGCATCAGCTCGGCCTTCAAACGGGCGTGCATCGGCAGCGTGACAGTATCGGCGAGGTGTTGGTTCACACGGCAAAGTCGCCGGCACATGGCGCGCATAACCGCGGCTGAAAAGCCCCCGTGGCCCTCGATCGCTCGAAGAAAATTCGCTCGATCAATGACAAACGTGTCGGAGGTCTCGGACGCCTCGACAACAAGGGGCACATTGTTGTTCCCAAAAGCGGCAGATTCCCCGATCAGTTCGCCACGCTCAACGTCGGTTATGAAGACGTCGATACCATGCAGCGTTGGCGTGGAAACCCGCAAGCGTCCGTCTGCGACGACGTATACCGCTGACGCAGCATCGACCGAGATCTCGAAGCGTTGTGCCTTCATTATGGTTCGCCTGTGCGCACCGAGCTGAAGACTTGCGTCTTGTAAAAAGACTAGGAGGCTGGCGTGATCGGAGGCTTCTGAGCGAGCGGGGGCTACTACAGAGATATTCTTCATGACAATGGCCTTGTGGGCGCGCGTCGAAACGTTGCGCTCCATACAGGCAGATGCCAGCAGGCGCGGACGCATTCACACGGGGAGTTCAATAGAGAGGAGATTTGGACCGGCAGGTGCTTGCCGCACGGACCGCATCCGCTACACCGATAGACACGTCGACGCTGGTGATGCACCCGCCACGCCAACGTCCCTCAGTGCCAGGATCAGGTCAGCCGAGGCGGCCGATCCAGCCGATTATGCCAGGAACCATGAGTGGAATGGTTTCCAAAACGAAAAGTGAGCCGACGAACGTTCCGCTCGGTCGATACCGGATCCCGAGTGGGCCACAGGACAGCACAGCTCATCGCGGAACACTCGGAAGGTGTCGGACCGTGGTT
>NCHM01000657.1 GCA_002257205.1 Rhizobiales bacterium 24-66-13
CCGCGCAGGGCCATGATCTTGCCGTAGAAGGTCTTGACCCCGGCAAGCGAGAGCAGGGCGCTCATCGGCCCACCTCCGCTTCCACCTGTTCGACCGCATCCTCGTCCACGCCCAGATAGGCGGCGATGACGCGCGGATCGGACCGCACCTCGGTGGGCGTGCCGTCCGCGATCTTGCGGCCATATTCCAGCACGATGACGTGGTCGGAAATCTCCATCACAACCGACATGTCGTGCTCGATCAGCAGCACCGATGTCTTCTCCTCCCGGATCGCCAGCAGTAGGGCGTTCAGCGCGGCGGATTCTCGGGGATTGAGGCCGGCGGCCGGCTCATCCAGGCACAACAGCGCCGGTTCGCTGCACATGGCGCGGGCGATTTCCAGGCGCCGCTGGTCGCCATAGGGCAGGTCTCCGGCCGGATCGTCCGCGCGATCCACCAGGGCGATGCGCTCCAGCCAGTGAAGCGCATGGTCCACCGCCCGTTTTTCCCGCCTGCGCCAGCTCGGCAGGTTGAAAAGCGCCGAGGGCGAAAGAAGCCCAGTCTCGGTCAGGCTCATGTGCTGGGCCACCAGCAGGTTTTCCAGCACCGTCATGCCCGAGAACAGCCGAATGTTCTGGAACGTGCGGGCGACCTTGGCCTGGGAGGCGACCTTGTAGTCCGGCAGGCGCTCCAGCAGGAACAGGGCGCCGGCCTGCGTGCGCGCGGCGGCAAGGCCGTTGCGCGTCAAGGCGTCGATCTCGGCCGCAGTCGGCGCCCCGCCATGGGCGAGCGCGAGCCGGCCCGAGCTCGGCTTGTAGAAGCCGGTCATGCAATTGAACACCGTGGTCTTGCCGGCACCATTGGGGCCGATGACGGCGGTGATGTCGCCCCGCCCCGCCCGCAGCGAGACGTCTCCGACGGCAACGAGGCCGCCGAAACGCATGCTCAGATGGTCCACCAGAAGGATGGGGTCGCTCTCCCAGGGCCTCATCCGTGGCCCTCCTTCACGAGATCGCCCGAGACCTTCTTGCGCTCCTTCAGGAAGATCGTGGCCAGCCGGCTGGAGACCAGCCCGCGCGGCCGCCACACCATGACCGCAACCATGGCAAAGCCGAAGATGAGCATGCGGTAGAGCGTGGGATCGAAATCGGGCCCAAGCAGCCAGGGATCCTTCAGGAAGGTGAGATTGCGCAGCAATTCCATGCCGCCGATCAGCAGGATGGCCGAGGCGGCAACCCCCATTTGAGAACCCATTCCCCCCAGCACCACGATCGCCAGAATGACCGCCGATTCCATGAAGGTGAAGGATTCCGGCGAAACGAACCGCACCCGCACCGCGAAGAACGCGCCGGCAAAGCCGCCGAACATGGCGCCGATTGAAAACGCGGTCAGCTTGGTGAGCGTGGTGTTGATGCCGAGCGAGCGGCAGGCGATCTCATCCTCGCGCAGCGCCTCCCATGCGCGCCCCACCGGCATGCGCCGCAGCCGCACGGTGGCAAGCGCAGTGAGGGCGGCAAGCCCAAGGATCACGAAATACAGGAAGATGATGCGGTGCATGGCATTGAATGGCAGGCCGAACAGCGCCGCGAACCCGTCGTCTCCCGAGGTGAAGGGAATGCCGAAGAAGGTGATGGCGGGAATGGAGGAGATGCCGGCCCCGCCATTC
>NCHM01000658.1 GCA_002257205.1 Rhizobiales bacterium 24-66-13
GCCATGATCACCGCATAGGCGGCGAAGGTCTCGGCATGCTCGCAGGCCATGCGCTCCACCATGAAGCCGCCGTTGGAAATGCCGACGAGATAGATGCGGTTGGGATCGGCGATGCCTTCGGCCACCAGGGATTGCGCCAGCGCCAGCAGAAACGGCACATCCTCGCCGGGGCGCAGCGCCGCCTTCAGGCGCATGGCCGCCGGGCGCGAATCATCCCACACGCGGCCGAAGCCCTGCGGATAGGCCACCACCAGCCCCTCCCGCGCGGCGGTGGGCTCCAGGCCGAAATAGCCCTTGAAGCTCTCGGAGGTCTGCGCCGCCCCGTGCAGCGCGATGATGGTGGGGCGCGGCCCGGGGGCGCCGGCCGGCTGCGACAGCAGATAGGTGCGCGTCTCATCGCCCACCTGAATACTGCGCGCGCGCACGGCATTCTGCGCCAAGGCGGGCAGGCCACACATCACCAGAAACACCAAGCCCCAGACCCCGCCTGAGACCCCGCCCAAGACCCGGCCCAAGACCCGGGCAAGACTCAAAAGCCGCCGCAGCGCCACGCAACCACACCGCATTCGTTCGTTCCCTGCCGCCCGCGCGCCCGGCCTCGCCTCGCGCGCGACGCAGCTTCACCATGCCGTGCCCCGCCCCCTTAGACACCGAAGGACGCCGCGGCTCCAGGCGTCGCTGTGATTTTTCAGTCCCGCAGCGCCCCGCGATGCGACATCGGGGTATTATGGAACCCTTCCCAAGTGTGGCTGAAAAGTCACGGAAACATGGCGCCGCCGACCACGGACACGGATTTTTGATCTGCCTCAAATCCGCGGGCCGCCTTGAGGGTCAACCCTCTGCCCACGGATTCTCAATAGGGGCTTTCACGATGGGTATGGGGAATTGGGGCCGCGCGGCCCTCGCAGGTCTGGCGGCTCTGGCCGTCACCACGGGCGCCAATGCGGCGGACCTTTATACACCGGTGAAGGCACCGGTTGCTCCGGTGGTCGAACAGAGCCCCTGGATGATCCGCCTGCGGGCGCTGGCCGTACTGCCGAACGACAGCGGCCATGTGAACAATGTCCCCTTCTCCGATTTGTCCTATTCGGACTCGGTCGTACCGGAACTGGACATCAGCTATTTCTTCACGAAGAACATCGCGGCTGAACTGATCCTCGGCGTGACCCCGCACAATATCTATGGCCAGGGCTCGCTGAACGGCACCAATGTCGGTCGCGTGTGGCTGCTGCCGCCGACCCTGATGCTGCAATATCATTTCACCGACTTCGGCGCGTTCAAGCCCTATGTGGGCGCGGGCATCAACTACACCATGTTCTTCAACCAGGACGCCAAGGATGTGGCGACGCTGGACGTGAAGAACACCCTCGGCTGGGCGGTCCAGGTCGGCTTCGACTATATGATCGACAGGCATTGGGGCATCAACTTCGATGTGAAGAAGCTGTTCCTGGAACCTGACTTCACCATCACCACCGCTCCCGGCGCCCTGCCGCTCACCGGCACCGCCAATCTCAATCCCTGGCTGATCGGCGCGGGCGTAACCTACCGCTTCTGACGGCCGCGCCGCCGGCCGCGTCCGTCGGCCGGGGCGTACAGCCAGGAACCTGAGCGCGGGATTCGTCCCGCGCTTTTTTTATGCCCGGCT
>NCHM01000659.1 GCA_002257205.1 Rhizobiales bacterium 24-66-13
GGGGCGGGACGGGTTTCAAGCCTTGCCGCCGGATTTGTCTGTCTCAATCTCCCTTTCCCCCTCTCTTTCCTTACCTCTCCCCCACGGGGAGAGGTCGACCGCGCAGCGGGCGGGTGAGGGGCGTGCGTGGTGATTTGCCGAGAGGCGGCGGTGGGCGGTGGGTGCCCCCTCACCCCAACCCTCTCCCCGACGGGGAGAGGGGGCTTCCCGATCTGGGGCGCGGGACGGGTTTCAAGCCTTGCCGCCGGATGTGTTGGTCTCAATGCCCCCTTCCCCCCTCTCCGTCCCCACCTCTCCCCCACGGGGAGAGGTCGACCGCGCTGCGGGCGGGTGAGGGGCGGCGTGCCCGAGCCTGGAACTCGATCCTCTGAGGCCTGCCCTTGCGGCCGCGACAAACAGGACCACGGCCTGCCTCGACAAGCGCGGCGTGGCCCGATACGAAAGGCGCGGGTGCTGTGCCGGCACCGAAAGAAGGGGTCGCCGCGCGACCGTCCGCATGAGCGAGCCCAGCCGACGCCTCGAGAAGATCGCCTTCGTGGCCAGCGACACCACCGAGGCCCAGGCCGCCCGGACGCGCCTGATTCAACGCTATGGCGATGTGGCCGAAGCCGATGCGGACGTGATCGTCGCGCTCGGTGGCGACGGGCTGATGCTCCAGACCATGCATGCTTTCCGCGACCGCGGCGTGCCGATCTACGGCATGCATCGCGGCTCCGTCGGCTTCCTGATGAACACCTATCGCGAGGACGCGCTGCCGGCGCGGCTCGCGGCCGCCCAGCATGTGGTCATCCACCCGCTCATCATGGAGGCGGTCGACCGCGCCGGCATCCGCTATCAGGCGCCCGCCATCAACGAAGTGGCCCTGCTGCGCCAGACCTATCAGGCGGCGAAGCTGCGGGTCTCGATCGACGGCAAGGTGCGGCTTGAGGAACTGATCTGCGACGGCATGATCGTCGCGACGCCCGCCGGGTCCACCGCCTATAATCTCTCCGCCCATGGGCCGATCCTGCCGCTGAGCACCGCGCTGCTCGCCATCACGCCCATCTCCCCCTTCCGCCCCCGCCGCTGGCGCGGGGCGCTGGTGCCGGACAAGGCGCGCATCGACATTTCGGTGCTGGAGCCGGAAAAGCGGCCGGTGAGTGCGGTGGCGGACCATTATGAGGTGCGCGACATCGTCAGCGTATCCGCGCAGCTCGATCCGACGTCCTCCATGGATATGCTGTTCGATCCCGACCACAGCCTGGACGAACGCATCCTGCGCGAGCAATTCGTCTACTGATTTTGACCAGCGCGCCCCGGCGCGACCCGAGAATAGAGTGAAATGGTCTTTTCCTCCGTTACATTCCTCTATTATTTCCTGCCCGCCTTCCTGGTCTGCTATTTCGCGACCCCTGGGGTTCGGGCCAAGAACTTCGTTCTGCTCGCCTTCTCGCTTGTGTTTTATGCCTGGGGCGGCCTGTTCAATCTGCTCGTGCTCGCCGCCTCCATGCTGGGCAATTTCGCTTTGGCGCAAGTGCTGGGCGCCCGCCCGCCGGGCAAGCGGTTGCCCATGCTGGCGCTCGCGGTGGCGCTCAATCTCGCCGGCCTGATCGTGTTCAAATATGCCGGGTTCCTGGCCGAGAACCTGAACGTGCTGCTGGAGCC
>NCHM01000047.1 GCA_002257205.1 Rhizobiales bacterium 24-66-13
CAAGCCCGCCGATCAGCAGGCCGCCTGACCCCAAACAGTATCATAGCGCCAACATCGCTCGCGCGGGCACCTATCCCGCGGCCATCGTCGTATGCGTACATCTGATTCACGTCTTCAGCTCTCTGTTTTATGAAGTTTGAGAATGCGTCCGGTAATAGGGGTTGAGATTGCTCGCAGATATGCAAGCGCAACCTCAGCCGCCGTCACCGGCGTAAAGCCCGTGAAATATGCGTGGTAGGCAACGGATTCCGCTAAAACCGTGGGGCTGATGCAATTGATGCGTACACCACGTGGTAATTCCACAGCCGATGCCTTCACGAACCCTTCGACCATATGATTGATCGTCGTCCCGATCGAGCCTCCGTGCATGTATTCGTCGGTGAGCACGCCGGAGACCAAGGTGAACGACCCCTTGTCGGCGATAAAAGGAAGGGCAGCGCGAACTAAATTGATCTGTCCCATCCCCTTCGAGCTAAGCGACGCCGCCCATTGTTCGTCGGTGGTTTGCTCGAAAGGTCCCGGGTATACGTCTCCAGCAGCATTTGCGACCGCGTCGAATGCGCCGATCTGACTGAACAAGCCTATCAAAGTGTCCGGTCGCGTAATATCGGCCTGAAAGTCCCCAGTCTTGCGTCCAATCGAGATGACCTCGTGGCCATTTTCTGCCAGTATTTTTCTAACAGCTGTTCCTACAGTTCCAGTTCCAACAACGATGGCTTTCATTGAGTTATCCTCATTTCGAGACGTTCGGGAACGCTTTTGACCGCACTTACCCTATGACCGCTCGTGAGTCCGTTAAGGTCAGGCCATTGGTGGGCGAGGAATTAGCGGCCTCAGGAGAAGGCGTCGGCGAGCTTTCGAGGCCGGCGATTTAATACTATTGGTCTCTAAAGCGGCGTCATTTCCGATATCGGTGAACCGCATTCGGATGTTCGACGCAATACCATTCGCCCTTGGACAGCATTGGCTAGATCGACATGCCGCCCGAGACTTCGATGCGTTGAGCGTTGACCCATCGATTATCTTCCGAGAGTAATGAAGCGATCATTGGGCCGATGTCGTCGGGAAGTCCCGCACGCCCGAGCGCGGTCATTTCTGCAACACGCTTGTTCAATTCGGGGTTGTCCCGCACCATCCCCCCGCTGAAATCAGTAGCGATAGCCCCCGGCGCTACCACGTTAACTGCGATACGGCGCGGCCCGAGTTCCTTGGCCATATAGCGGGTCATTATTTCGACTGCACCCTTCATCGCGGCATAGGACGCGCTGCCAGGGATGATGATACGTGTCAGACCGGAAGACAGGTTCACGATCTTACCGCCGTCCCTCATCAGCGGCAGCAACGTTTTCGTCAAGAAGAAAACGCCTTTAAAATGGACATTGTAGAGCGCATCCAGCTCTGCTTCCGTGGTTTGCTCAATGCTGTTGTGGTGCGAGATGCCAGCGTTGTTGACGAGGTAGTCGAACTGCTGGGCTTTTAATTCGCCGAGTGCGTTCCGCGCGCGAACGGCGAAATCGTCGAAGGTGCCCACATTGCCGGTATCAAGCTGCAAGGCGATTGCCTTTTGCCCAATTTTGGTCACCAAACCAGCCACCTTCTCGGCTTCTGCCCGATTGGAGTTGTAAGTGAAAATCGAATCGACGCCTCGCTGGGCGAGGTTCAGCACGGCGCTGCGACCAAGACCACGGCTGCCGCCTGTGACCACCGCTATCTTGGCGCTTGCGATTGCTTGATTTTCGGCCGTCATTCTTCACCTCTTGCTCGCCCGCTTCCCACGAAGATACGCACGGCGGCACAATGAGTTGAATGCCGAAACTTTCCCCGTTCTTGCCTATTTCTGCTCGAGTTCCTATTTCCAGAGAAACGCGAGAAAGAGGTCGGAGATGTCAGGGCTGCTTGTGGAAGCGATCTCGCGCTACACCGAACGACAGGTTGGAGTAAGTCCGTTTTTGACGGCGATTGGAGGGGTCACCATTCTCCGATCAGATCATGAGAAACCGGCCGCTCACATGATTATCAAGCCCGCCCTTTGCATCGTTGTGCAAGGTGCCAAATGGACGAGCTTCGGCGACAATCGATTTGAGTACGGCGCTGGGCAGGCGCTAGTGGTCTGCGTTGAAGTTCCCTCGGTGGGGCGGGTTGTCGAAGCAAGTCCGAATGAGCCCTATCTCGGTATCATTATCGAATTCGATCAGGCGACGATCCGCGAGGTCTGGGAAGCACTGGGTACACCACAGCAGGAAAGTGAAGATACCCGCCGCGGTGTCTTCGTGACACACTTTGATGGGGCGCTGTCGGACTGCGTGCTTCGTATTGTCCGCCTGCTCGACACACCCGACGCGATTCCCACGCTTTTTCCAATGATCATGCGAGAAATTGCCTATTGGCTTCTGACCGGCCCCCATGGCGGCGAGGTTGCGAAGATGACGTTGGCGAACACCCACACCCATCGTATGGTTAGCGCCATACACAACCTACGCGACCGCTTCTCGGAACCGATTCGAATTGAGCAATTGGCCAGACTAGCCCAATTGAGCCCATCCGCATTTCACCGCCACTTCAAGGCGCTAACGTCACTGACTCCGTTACAGTATCAGAAGCAACTCCGCTTGTTGGAAGCACGTCGACTAATTATCTCGAACACGGCCAACGTTGAGACGGCTGCGTTTGAGGTCGGTTACCAAAGTCCATCGCAGTTCAGCCGAGAATATGCCCGCATGTTCGGTGCGCCGCCGAAGCGAGATTCAAGGAATTTGAATACAGAGCTGTTCTAACATAATTTATGACTTGAAGCCGTTGCGCTGCTGATTTCCAGGTCACTTGCGCTTCAAGATGTGCGCGCGACTTCTCGGAGCGCACCCATCAGGGCATCCGCCGCCGGAGGTAGGTTGACGCCGACGAGGCGTGAAACGCTGATCTGCTCCAGTATCAAAGGCTCGACTGAAGAATGGTGGGCCAAACTGTGCTGTGTGCAGGATCGAGAGCGACAGATTGCGGTAGAATTCCCAGAAAATCTGTTTGCTTCAGAAGCCAGAGTGTATTGACGCGCTTCATTGCGCTTATTGGCATCTTGTCGAAATCGGCAAAAGAAATAGATAAGCATCTCCTGACTAATTTTATCGGGGATTTCGAATTCGTTCATGCATTCTTCACGTGGCCGCAACGAGAGCATGAAGGCCGATCTGGAAGAGGCGAAGCTCGCGCATTTAAAATGTATGTGTACGACACCCTTACATTAACTAAGAGTCATGATTTCTGCGAAAGTCTAGTTGAATATTATAGAAAATCATGACAACAGCATCTCTATTTTACCCGTTTTTATTTTAACGTCTATTGCAAGCGCCTCGCGTCGCGGTATGAATTGCATATGAGGAATGAACTATCCGAACGCTTATTGGAAATCCCTCGGCTTCACCTTGATCGTGTCGATGTGGAGATCCGGGATATAGATGTCGCGCGTTCGCAGCCCGCGGGGCGGAAGATCCCGGGGATCCGGCCCCGAGCCGCCGTGACGCACCTGGTCACCCCGTCCGTGCGGAACAGGGAATGCCGCATCCCGCTCGCCGACGCTCGCCAATTCCCCAGACAGGTCGCTCAGCCGATGCGCAACGAGATGCACGACCTCCCCCTCACGCTGGATCCTTCCCCACACCGCGATCATGCCGGCGCTCAGCACAGTGCGCCGGTGCGCCTCGAATACCTTCGTCCACACCACCAAGTTGGCGATGCCGGTCTCGTCCTCCAGGGTGATGAACATCACGCCTTTCGCGCTGCCAGGACGCTGCCGAACCAGGACTATCCCCCCAGCCTCAAGCCATTTCCCGTCCCTGGCATCCATCGCCTCCTTACAGGACACGATCCGCCGCTTCCGCAGATCCTCGCGCAGGAAGGACACCGGATGCGCCCGCAATGTGAGGCCGGTGTGCCCATAATCCTCGACGACCTCGCTGCCCGCGGTCATGGGGCGTAGCGGCACCGCGGGTTCCTCGATCTCCCGCAGGATGCGGGCGTCACTCTCCGATGAGGCGGCGAACAGCGGAAGTGGTTCATCGCGCAGCGCCTTGATCGCCCATAGCGCCTCGCGACGGGCGAGCCCGAATGCAGGGCGGAAGGCGTCGGCCTCGGCCAAGTGCACCAGCGCGGCCGCGGGGATGCCCGCACGGTGCCAGAGCTCCTCCACACCGGAATAAGGTCGATCGGCTCGTGCGGCGACGAGCGTTGCCGCATGAGCGTTGGCCAATCCCTTGACCAGCCGTAGGCCCAGGCGGACGGCAAAGCGCCGGTCATCGTCGGTCTGCTCGAACGTGCAGTCCCAGCGAGAGGCATTTGCACAAACGGGCCGGATCTCCACCCCGTGCTCTCGGGCGTCCCGAACGATCTGAGCCGGCGCGTAAAATCCCATGGGTTGCGCATTCAACAAGGCGCAGCAGAACACATCCGGGTGCCAGCATTTCAGCCAGGAGGAGGCATAGGCGATAAGGGCGAAGCTGGCGGCATGGGATTCCGGGAAGCCATAACTCCCGAACCCCTCGAGCTGGGTGAAGGTGCGTTCGGCGAAGGCCTGTTTGTAGCCGTTCGCGACCATGCCCGAGACCAGCTTCTCTCGAAATTTCGAAACTCCGCCCGAAAACTTGAAGGTGGCCATCGACTTCCTGAGCAGGTCGGCTTCGCCGGGGGTGAAACCCGCACAGGTAATCGCGACCCTCATTGCTTGCTCTTGAAAGAGCGGCACACCAAGGGTCTTGCCGAGCACCTTCTCAAGCTCGGGCTTGGGATAATGGACGGGCTCCTTCCCCTCCCGGCGCCGGAGATAGGGGTGGACCATGTCACCCTGGATCGGACCTGGGCGAACGATCGCAACCTGCACGACCAGGTCGTAGAAGGTCCGAGGCTTTAGGCGCGGAAGCATGCTCATCTGCGCCCGGCTTTCGATCTGGAAGGTGCCGAGGGTGTCCGCCTTCCGGATCATCGCGTAGGTGCGCGGATCCTCGGCGGGGATCGACGCGAGGTCGAGCTCGATGCCCTTGTGCTCGGCCAGAAGGTCGAAGCCGCGCTTCATGCAGGAGAGCATCCCTAAAGCGAGAACATCGACCTTCATGAACTTCAACGCATCGATGTCGTCCTTATCCCACTCGATGACCTGCCGATCCTCCATGGCCGCGGGCTCGATCGGGACGAGGTCGTCGAGGCGATCGTGCGTGAGGACGAAACCACCGGGATGCTGTGACAGGTGCCGGGGAGCGCCCATGAGCTGCTTGGCGAGGCCCAGGGCGAGCCGAAGGCGCCGATCCGACAGGTTGAGGTTCAGACCCTCCACGTGCTTGGCCTCGACGCCCTCCTCCGACCAGCCCCAGACCTGGCTCGAAAGCGTCTTGATGAGGTCTTCCGTGAGACCCAGGGCCTTGCCGACGTCCCGAAGGGCGCCTTTTGTGCGATATCGGATCACGGTCGAGCAGAGCGCCGCGTGGTCGCGGCCGTAGGTGTCGTAAACCCACTGCATCACGATCTCGCGCCGCTCATGCTCGAAGTCGACGTCGATGTCGGGCGGCTCCCGGCGCTCTTCGCTGACGAAGCGTTCGAACAGGAGATCGTTGCGGCCAGGATCGATGGAGGTGATCCCCAGCACGAAGCACACCGCGGAGTTTGCGGCCGAGCCCCGCCCCTGGCACAGGATGTCCTGAGACCGCGCGAACCTCACGATGGAATTCACCGTCAGGAAATAGGGGGCGTAGCTCAGCTTCTCGATGAGCCCAAGCTCATTTGCCAACGCTTTTCGCACGCTGCCGGGAACGCCCTCGGGGTATCGGCGGGCCGCGCCCTCCCAGGTCAGCTTCTCCAGCGTCTGCTGTGGGGTGAGGGAGGGATCGTCGCGCTCCTCGGGATATTGATAGGCGAGCTCGTCCAGACTGAACCTGCAGCGGTGAACGATCCCTGTGGTTCGGGCCAGGGCCTCCGGATAGCGGGCGAACAGCCGGTGCATCTCTTCCGGTGTCTTAAGGTAGCGGTCCGCGTGCCGCTCTCGCCGGAAGCCGAGGCTGTCGATGGTGACGCCGTGGCGAATGCAGGTGACGACGTCCTGCAGCTGCCGCCGCTTCGGCTCGTGGAAGAGGACGTCGTTGGTCACGACGGTGGGTATGCGCACGCGCGCCGCCAAGTCGGATAGCGCGTGGAGACGAAGCTGGTCGTTCGGCCGCCGGCGCAGGGTGAGGGCGAGATACGCACGCTCGCCGAAGGCATCTCGCAGACGCCGAAGGCGCATGCCGCAGATCTCGTCGGCCTCCTCCGGCACAAGTATCCCGATCAGCCCCTCCGCATAGGCAACGAGGTCGTCCCATCCGAGGACACACTTGCCTTTGCCGCCGCGCCGCTTTCCGAGCGAGAGAAGGCGGCAAAGCCGGGAATAAGCCGCGCGATCCGTCGGATAGACGAGCACCGACATCCCGTCCGTGAGATCGATCCGGCAGCCGACGACGAGGCGGACACCCGTGACCTTGGCAGCCTCGTGGGCCCTCACGGTCCCTGCGAGTGAATTGCGGTCGACGATCGCCAACGCCTCGATGTCGAGGAGCGCCGCGGCCGCGAATAGCTCGTCGCAAGAGGAAGCGCCCCGCAGGAAACTGAAATGCGAGGTGACCTGCAGCTCGGCGTACCGCGGCCGGTTCATCCGAATAGCCCGTGCAGGTACCAGCGATGTGACCCAGTCGCGGCGTCCTCTCCGTCTCCGGCCCGGAAGATCCAGAACCGCTCGCCGGCGTCGTTCTCCACTTGGAAGTAGTCGCGCACCGCGGACATCTCCATGTCGCCCTTCCACCATTCGCCGAAGACCCGCTCTGGGCCATCGGCGTGGCGGACGCGGTGGCGCACCCCGCGCCACGAGAACCAGGCCGGAGGATGATCCGGCAGCAGCGCCATGGCATCGATGACCTCAGGCCGCGGCAGAAGACGGGAGGGGCGCGGCCAGTGCTCCGGCCATGTGGCACCTGCCATGGGTGCCATGGGCGCGACGCGCGTCACCGATCGCTCCGGCACATCGCTGGCGACCGGCGCCATCCTATAGAGGCGGCTCTCGCCCACTTGGTTGGCCAGCACGTCGACGAGCCCGGAGATGTCGGGGACGGATTCCTCGACCAGGCTGCTGGCAGCTTGGCGTTCGGCCAAGGGTTCGGCGAGCGTCGCCGCCAGAGACAAACATTCGATGCCAAAGCCGGGCTCGATCGTCTCGACCTTGTCGGTGAGAAGTCGGCCGAGGCGCTTCGCCTCGCGGACGGGGAGCGCGGTTCCGACACGGATGGCCTGAACCGTATTGTCGACGCGATGGCAGAGAAGATCGACGCGCTTCGCGCCGAGCCCTCGCTCCGTCAGCCGCTCGCACAGAGCGACGACGAGCTTGCCGATATAGCGTGTGATCGTCTCAGGTGCGCCGATGGGCTCGGCGAAGGCGCGGCGCACGCTGACGATTTCCTCCGGACGGACGGGGTCGATGGGCTCCGCGAGCGTTCCCAGGGCTTGGTCCATGCGGCGCCCGAGTTCCGGCCCAAACCTCAAGGCGAGCGGCGCGCGAGGAACGGCGAGCAGGTCGCTGATCCGCTCGAAGCCAAGGACGCGGAGACCGGACACGATATCGGCCGGCAGGCGCAGGGCGATGATTGGCAGGCCCTCCACGGCTTCCCGGGCGCCGCCCGAAGAAACGACGACAGTTGTCCGCCGTCCAAACCTGGCGACAGCATGGGCAGCGCCCCAGGTATCCGCCACGACCGCGCGAGCTCGGACACCAGAAGCCGCCAGCCTCTGGACAATGGATACCAGCATGACGCCTTCGCCACCATGCAGGTGGTCGGCTCCCGACGTGTCGAGGACGATACCGTCCGGGGGATCTGCGGCGACGATCGGCGCGTAGCGCTGCATCATCCACACAGCGATCCGGTCCAGCGTTTCTGCATCAGCTTGGGCATCATGCTCCTGCACGATCAATGCGGGCACGAGGACCCGTGCCGTCGTTGCCGGCATTCCGGGCCGCAATCCCTGCCGTTGCGCGGCCTCGTCGGCGGCAACGATGACTTGCCGCTGTCCCTGGCGCCCGACGAGCACCATTGGCGCTTCAGCCGGCGGCGCGGCCGTACCCGCCTTCCGCCGCACCCGATCCGTCGGCCAGGTCGGCAGGCAAATGGAGACGACCCTCGGCATCGCACGCGTCCACTTCGAAATCTGCACTCTCGCCCGCTCGGCAGCGGATCAGCTCAACGAGCCAGCGATGTCGGCCGACCCCTGGCACCGGCAAAGGGACCGAAGGAAGGACCGACACGCGCCATCGCGTCATCGCGGCCGTCGGTTGACCGAAGTCGACCGCGTCGGCCGGCCTACGCCACCGTCGCAGGGCAATGCCCATCGTCCCGGTCGCCTCGGCCCTCAGCTGCAGGCGCCGGGAGGCCGTCATGGACATCCGGGCGACTTCGCCGATGACGGCGCCCAGGCCGCCATGGCGAAGCCCCTCCTCGAGGCACGTGAGGATCGCCTTGTCGTCTCCGGCCTCAACGTAGATCACCCGATCGGGCGTGAGGCCGGCCTGGGCCAACGCCGGGGCGAAGAGGTCAGCCCGGGTGATGCACCACAGCACCTGGCCGTGGGTCCTCGCAGCGATCCCGGCGACGAACAGCGCCGCTGCCGCCCCGTCGACGGTGCCGTTGCCGCCGCCGGCGACTTCGTGGAGCGCACCCACGGCAAGCCCGCCACCAGGCAGCTTGTTGTCTATCCGAGGAACACCGAACGGCAGCACCTTCCGAATTCGCCGCTTGCTGCCCTCGAGGCTCTCGATCCGGTCCCGCAACGCCTCCATGACCTCATCACGGCGCCTGCCGCTGCCGTGCTTGGGGACGTTGGCATCCTCAGTGTTTGAATCCATCGAGGTCGCCGCACCGCAGGACTGTCGCCGTCAGGTACGATTGCTCCCACTCGAGCCACACCGATTCGCGTTCTTCGCTGCAGGCGCACCAGCACGAAGGCTCTCCAGCGCCACGAAATTCGAGCACCGACAAGCTCCTGGCAACGGCTCTTCCGTCCGCGCGATTTGCATCGCTCGGCATGGCAACCCTCCATGGCTGAACATGGCTCTATGGATTCCATGAGAACGAACCAAGAACAAGGAGAAATTTGCGCCAAGGATCGAAGTGCGGTGAAGATCGTTAATTCTCAAAGCTCCGCGCAGCTGCCTTGCGGCTGGGCCTTGAGCAACCATATGGCGCGGATCTCGATGAGAGCGGAGGGACGATGAGCGACTTGGTTGGCGAGGCGACCCGGGAGGACAGCGCGGGACGGGGTCGCTACTTTATCCGCCTCGCTCGGCAGGCTGAGGCCGAGCTGACCTATCGGTGGTCAGGCGAGCGCACGATGATCATCAACCACACCTACGTTCCCCGCGCGTTCGAAGGCCGCGGGATCGCCGCCAAGCTGGTCAACTCTGTGATCGCAGACGCGCGGAGCGAAGGGTTCAAGATCACGCCCCTCTGCTCCTACGTCTCCGCCCTATTCTCCCGTCACCCTGAATGGAGCGACCTGCTCGCGTGACCTCAGCCTTCCGCAGGATTGAAGGAACCCTGACGTCAAAAGGCGAGCACAGTCTGAGGCGGCTGGCTATCGAAGCGCTTCACTCTGAACGTGCCGGAAGGCGGGGGCCGCAGAAGCTCGGCCACGGGTACGCTGGCATCGAGCCAATCCATCCGGCGATCACGAGAAAGCACCGCCATTTGCCGTTCCATATAGGGCGCCGCGTCGCCGTTCGCCGGCGTCGTCAGGATCGCGTAGGCCTCCGGCCACCCCTCTCTCGCAGGCCGCCACACCGCTGCAAAGTAGAACCAGTCGCCATCCGCCCGCGTGAAGCTGAAGAGCTCACCGTTGGTGCGGTGAAGCAGCTCTGAGGCCGGCACGAGGCAGCGGTAGCTTGAAAAAGAGCGTGCCTTCAGCGCGGATGAGGGTGAAGGGGCGCACACCGCCCGCCGGCGGCCGAAGCCCCCACGGCAGCATCACCATCTCAACATCGCTGCCATCGCGCCGTATGATCAGACCGCGTTCGCCGAGAGCGCCCTCGGGATCGAATGCCTCGACGTTCATGCCAAAGAACATAACAAGAACACACGCCAATGACAACGCCGACTGGGACGGAAGGGCCGATGTGCAATGATTATCGCCTGAAGGTCGACGTGGCTTCGATCGTTGACGACTTCGCTCACCTGAAAATCCAGATCCGGTTCGGCGAAGGTACGCCGAACATTGAGCCGCGGGACGACATCAAGATCACGGACCTCGGTCCTATCATCCGTACCATCGACGGCGTGCGCGGCGAAGGCGAATTGGTGCAGCGGCGCTGGAGCTGGCCGGGGCCCAACAAGCGGCCGGTCTACAATTTCCGCTCGGACGGCCGGGAGTTCACCTCGAACCGCTGCCTGATCGTGGCGGACGGCTTCTACGAGTTCACCGATCCCGTTGAGAAGGGAAAGAAGCGTAAGGACAAGTGGCTCTTCACCGTCCGAGATGAGCCGATCTTCTGCATCGCCGGCATATGGCGCGCCACAAAGGATGTCGGCGAAGCCTTCATCATGCTCACCATGCCGCCCGGGCCCGACATCGCTCCCTATCACGATAGGCAGGTCGTCATCCTGGAACACGACCTCTGGAGCGACTGGCTCGACCCAACCGTTCCGGCGCAATCTCTGATCCGCCCGCTGGCACCGGGGACGCTGCAGGTCGAGCAGGTCGGTTGAGATGGAAGATCCCACGCGAACCACTTTCGGACGCTCTCCCCTCCTCTCTGAGGAGAACGGGCCCGCCGCGCCGCACCGGAAGATCATTCACGTGGACATGGATGCGTTCTACGCGTCCGTCGAACAACGGGATAATCCGGAACTATGCGGAAAGCCCCTTGCCGTCGGAGGCTCCGCCGCCCGGGGCGTCGTCGCGGCCGCGAGCTACGAGGCGCGCGCCTTCGGCGTCCATTCGGCGATGCCGTCGGTCACGGCAAAACGGAAATGCCCGGAGCTGATCTTCGTCCCGCCACGCTTCGACGTCTATCGGGCCGTCTCCGCCCAGATCCGCGAGATCTTCGCCGAGCACACCGATCTCATCGAGCCTCTCTCCCTCGACGAGGCCTATCTCGACGTCACCATCAACCACCACAGCATTCCATCTGCCACGACGGTGGCGGAAGTGATCCGGCAAGCGACCTCAATAAGCCCAATGGCCAGGCGGTGATCACACCGCGCATGGGACCTGGCTTTGTGGAAGCGCTGCCGGTGAAGAAGTTCCACGGGGTCGGGCCGGCAACATCCGCGAAAATGGAACGGCTTGGGATTACGACCGGTGCCGAGCTGAAGGTGCAGTCGCTCGATTTCCTGCAGCAGCACTTCGGCAAATCGGGTCTCTGGTATTACCGCATCGCCCGCGGCATCGATGAGCGGCCGGTCGAACCAAATCGACTGCGAAAGTCGATCGGCGCTGAGGACACGTTCGCCGTAGATATCTTCGATCTGAACGTGGCTCGGCAGGAGATGAGCGCGCTCGTGGCCAAGGTCTGGCGCCATTGCGAGGGAAAAGGGATGCGCGGCCGCACCGTCACGCTCAAGGTCAAGTATGCGGATTTTCAGCAGATCACACGGAGCCGCACGGCGAGCGGCACGATAATGGCTGCCGCAGATATGGAAGGCTTGGCTGCCGATCTCCTGGAGCCGCTATTTCCCATACCCAAAGGCATCCGGCTGATTGGCGTGACCGTATCGGGCCTTGAAGACCATAACATCGATACACGAGAGCAAATCCAACTGCCGCTCTTCTAGGGCTTATCGCTACCGGCCCGCCGAGCCAGAGCGATCGCCCTGGCCCTGTCCATTGGTAGAATCGCCTTTTTCGCGATACCGGCGAGCCGGCAATGTTTAAGATGCTTTGGCGCGACGGGTGGCCGGCTTCTTCGCCGGCGCCGCGGCAACCACAGCCTTTAACCGCTGCTGGCCCAAGCCCATCTTCTTGGCCAATTCCGAGCGCGCCGCGGCATAGCTCGGCGCCACCATGGGATAATCGGAAGCGAGGCTCCACTTTGCGCGATATTGCTCCGGCGTCATGTTATAGGTGGTCCGAAGATGCCGCTTGAGCGACTTGAACTTTTTGCCGTCCTCAAGACATACGATGTAATCGGGCGTGACCGATTTCTTGATCGAGATCGCCGGCTGAGGCGGCTCTCGCAAAGTTTCCCGCTCGCTCTGACCGTTGGAAATAGCCACAAGTGCGGAATGAACACTGCCAATGAGAGCCGGGAGCTCCGCTGCCGCTACTGAGTTGTTTGTGACGAACGCGGAAACGATATCCGCGGACAATCCGAGGAAATCCACGTCGGCCGTGCTCTTGTCCTGATCGTCCACTTTTAACTCCCACGTCTCAAGTTCAGTGACTTTCGCCTCGGCTTATCCTTAGCAGCCGGGCCGTTCACAGGCCATTACCACGCTGACGATCAGCCACATGGCGGATGTCGCACCTCACGGCAGGGCCCGGCGTCAGAGAAATGGCTATCGGCCCCACGACGGGCCTCGCGCTCAACGATGCGAGCTTCAGTCACAAGCGAGAGCGGCCCGTCCGACGCCCAGGGTTCTTGTCTGCACCCTCGCCTAACTCCTTGATATGAGATTCAATTTCGAGTCGGAACAAAGGCTGGCAAAGCCGCTTGTTGACTCGCGCTGGTTGCGGCGGAGTTCGGGTGATGGCAACAGCTAGAGCCAATTGGAAGGGCTTCATCAAGGTGGGCGAACTTTCGTTCGCCGTCGCACTCTACACGGCCGCATCGTCGTCGGAGCGCATCGCCTTCAACACGCTCAATCGGTCCACGGGCAATCGTGTCCGGCGGGAGTTCGTTGATAGCGAGACGGGCGATCCTGTCGAGCGGGAAGACCAGGTTAAGGGTTATGAGGTCGAGAACGGCGACTATGTCGTGCTCGAGCCCGACGAAGTCGCGGCCGCCATTCCCGACAGCGATAAGACTCTGAAAATTGAGGCGTTCATCCCCTGCAGCGAGATAGACGACGTCTATTTCGACAAGCCCTACTATCTCGCGCCCGACAAAATGGGCACCGACGCCTTCAAGCTGCTGCGCGATGGCATGCGGCAGGCGAAGGTGGCAGCTCTGGCACAGACTGTCCTGTTTCGCCGCGTGCGCACGGTCCTCATCCGGCCCCACGGCCAGGGCCTCATCGGTACGACGCTGAACTTCGACTACGAGGTTCGCTCGTCCAATCAGGCTTTCGATGACATGCCGGACACCAAGATCCAGGGCGAGATGCTGGATCTCGCGAAGCACATCATCAAGACGAAGGCTGGATCGTTCGACGCCAAGGCCTTCGACGACCGCTATGAAGCGGCCGTCGCCGAATTGGTCAAGGCGAAGCTCGAAGGACGGACCTTGCCGAAGAAGAAGGCGCCGGCCCCGTCGAAGCCGAGCGACCTGCTCCAAGCCCTGCGCGAGAGCGCGGGGAAGGCGTCTGGAGGGACGAAGCGGGCGTCCTCAAAGCCGGAGGCCGCCGTGGCGCCGGGGAAGCCGAAGCGAAGCAGTCGCTCAAAGCGAGCGGCGTGACGGGAGGGCTCCATGGCGCTACGACCGTACTGGAAAGGCTATCTGAAGCTTTCCCTCGTCACGTGCCCCGTGCAGATGATGCCGGCGACCTCCGAGAGCGAAAAGGTTCGGTTTCACACCCTCAATCGCGAGACCCATAACCGCGTTGTCAGCCACTATGTGGATGCTGTCACGGGCAAGGAGGTTAAGGAAGAGGACGAGGTGAAGGGGTATCAGCGCGGCGAGAACGACTACATCATCCTCGAAGACGCGGAGCTGGAAAACGTTGCCCTCGACAGCACGAAGACGATCGACATTGACGTTTTCGCGCCGCACGATTCCGTCGAATGGATCTGGCTCGACACCCCTTACTACCTGTCGCCCAACGACCCCGTCGGCCAGGAGGCCTTTTCGGTGATCCGCGACGCCATGGCGGCGGAGAACATGGTGGGGATCTCCCGCCTCGTGATCTCGCGCCGGGAGCGCGCAGTCATGCTGGAGGCCCGCGGGAAGGGCATCGTCCTCTGGACCCTGCGCTATGGCGACGAGGTCCGTGACGAGGAGCCGTATTTCGGCGCCATCGACGATGCTCCTTCGGATTCGAAGGTGATGCCTTTGATCCAACAGCTGATCAAGAAACAGACCCACCATTGGGACAGCAAGCTGGTGGCCGATCCGGTCCAGGACAGGCTGCTGGAAATCATCGAGGCAAAGCGGACGAAGACCAAACGGTCTCCGAAAACGAAGGCCTCCGAACCCAAGGCCACGCCCAATAACGTGATCAACATCATGGATGCGCTGCGCAAATCCGTCGAAGCCGAGAACCGGCCGAGGAAGCGCTAGCGCCCGGCAGAGCCGGAGGGTAGAGCAAATGGCGCATCCCCCAGCGGGCACCACGACTAACAGGGTGATGAAATAGCCCCTGTGTGCCGGCGTTGTTTTTCGTGATCGTCGGTTTTGGCTGGAGGCTGGGCCGGGTATCTGGCCGGCTTTGCCGTCCAAGCCGTGGCCTTCTGCCCCTTTCCTCGTTTATTCGGTGAGCAGCTTGGGCAATCGGACGAGATTGTAGGCGGCCACGGCGAAGGTGAAGGCGAAACGCACCTTCGGAAGCCCTCGGAATTTGGTCTTTCTCTGCCCGGCCGCCGCCTTGACCCAGCCGAACACCTCCTCGATGCGTTTTCGAACCCTGATGCTGAGCGCGTAGCCGGGATGGCGTGTCGTGCGCCCATCGATCGCCGATCGGCGCCCCGACGTGTTCTGCGCGACGTGCGGCGTGGCGCCGAGTTCGCGCATGTCCTCGACGAAGTCGCGGGCGTCGAAGCCACGATCGGCCCCGACCGTCACGCGCCGCGTGCCTGACGCCGAGG